>NZ_SZZH01000006.1:0-300000 GCF_005298075.1 Nakamurella flava | reverse complement strand
ACCAGGACGTTCAGGCCGGCCAGCGCCAGGGCGACGGCGATGTTTACCGTGGTCGTCGTCTTGCCGACGCCGCCCTTCTGATTGGCCACCGCGAAGATGCGCCGACGCCGGGGGCGCGGCATCTTCAGATCGCCGTTCTGCAGTTCCAGCGGCACCTCGCCGCCCTCATCCAGGTCGTCATCGGCCGAATGACGGGGCCGGGCCAGACCCAACAGACGGGGGTCGTCGACATCGATACTCACGCACTCTCCTCTCCGACGGCCGTCCGGTGGGGCGTGGACAGCGCGTGGCCAACGCTACGGTTCATACGATCGGGTCACGGGGAGCCGCGCCGGGCGGGAGTCTGATCTCGGTGGATCCGCACCAGTCAGGCGTCGAATTCGCCCGTCCACCGGTCGTTGATCGGCCTCAGCGCGGTCGACCCGCCGGCATCCGGGCTGTTTCACGTGGAACACGGTGCTTCGGCGTGCGGGGCCGGTGGGTGCTTGTTGCCCGTACGCCCTGAGGCCTTGCCAGGTGATGGGTCCGCACGCCGCTGTGTTGTTCGAGGTAGACGGGGCTTGGGGCGGGCCGTTCAGCGTTTCACGTGTAACGGGGCCTGGTCTCCCGTGGACGGCTGACCCAGCTTGCCGGGTGTCCCTCGATCTGCAGCGTGCCTCATCAATGGACTGCACTCGGCATCGCCAGCGCACACGCCGTGCCCGGGATCGACCAAAAGGCTCGCCGGTTCTACGTGGATTGACGGAACGCCCGGGACTGGCCCAGGTTTCACGTGAAACGGGGCATGGCTTCGCGTGGGCCAGTGAACCAGCGTGCCGGGCGTTCCTGTAGCGCCGGCGGTGGCCACCGCGGTCCGCCTCCCTCGAGCGGAGATGCACTCGAGGATGAACGGCCATGGGGTGTTCCACGTGAAACACCGGCTGTAGATCCTGACTTGCGAGGTCCGGATCCTGGGGCCGGCTCCGTCCGGCGTCGTCGATCTCCTGGTGGGGGCATCACCATCTATGGCAAGGAACGTAATGCCCACCTCAAAGGCCCGCAGTCATGGAAAGCAACGTGCCGGCGGAGCGGGCACCAGGAGCGCGCCCGCAAAGCACTGGCCAACGATCGGGCGGTCTGTCCGGCCAACCGGCAGCCCTGTTCCCCGTGCTTTTCGTTTCGGACCGAGTTGGGGGACGCGCGCCTGGCCGGCATTGACCGATCAAGCTGATTACAACCCCGGGTTGCACGTGAAACGGGCGCTACGTTCAGGAATTGCCGCTGTCCGGACGTAGTGGTCAGGACGTGTGGACCTCGACGGGTGTGGGGCCACTTTGCAGATGCGGGGTTTCGTCCGGCCGTGGTCCTCTACCTCCGCCGCGCATTGCCTGTAGTCAGACGGGAGGGGGCTGGGAAACGGGGCCAGTTTCACGTGAAACGCGACCGGCGTCGTTCCGGAGCCTCATCGTGTGCATCTTGGTTTGCCTTCTGTTCGGCCCGAGAGGCGACTTCGAGCAAAATCTGCACGGTGGACGGGCCGCGTGAATCATGCCAGCGTCGGAACCACATCACGCGCTGCGCCGCATTGTCACCGTGACGTATTGAGCTGGTGTTCCTGCATGCGAAATTGCCGCATCCCTATTGTCTGTTTTGGGAGCACTGCTCGGGCCGTTGATGTCGATCATCAGAGCGGGCTCGGTCATGTCGGAAGATGCCCCGCTGACCGACACAGCCGGACCCCGGCCGGGCCTTCAGCGAATGCGCCGCCACTGTCAGGTTGCTCGCTGCGCTGTTTCACGTGAAACAGCGGGTGCGAGGCGGCGACATCTCTGAGCGAACCGGCAGGGGCGTTTCGCCCCTGATGCCGGACCGTCGTCATCCCGACCAGCCCGGTGCGGAGGACGGGCCATACCGGGGTTCGTCCCGCCCCGCTGAGTTCGGCAGCCGCAGTGCCCCCAGCTCTTCGGCGCCCGACGCTCCACGATCACGGCGCCGCAACACCCTTCACCGCAGAAGCACATCAGCTCAACTCAAATAGCCGAGCCCTGGAAATCCTCGGACCTTCTCGTTCGCCCACGATGCCAGCGACCAGCAATGACCGACCGAAGGACACGCGCGCGAGGCGCCGGCCAGCAGGCCCCGACAGTTCGGAATCGGCCGTCTCGGGCATTGACGGTCTTGTTGCGCCGACAGGCCGGACCGAGGGACGGCGAACCGATGCCTGGCCAGGGGCATCCGCGCGGGGACCACAACGCGAGACCGGGCTCTCATGTTGAACGACGCTGCTGTCTTCGCCACGCCTTCTGCATCAGTGCCTGACGCGTCCCGGGGCCCGGTGTGGCCGGGTCAGCGGACGCGCCTAGTTTCACGTGAAACGTCCCGCTGTCGACGCACGGCCCTCCCATCGCCCGGGCTGCCTCGTACCCTGCCCGGCGGTACTCACAAGCGGCTGTCCACGAGACCAGAGGAGCGGCCAGCACCTTGACGCGCCGCGCCTCAGCGCCGCCCGGGCTGATCGGCTGCCAGTGTCTGCATGTCCCTCGTCGCCGACTGCATCGCCGCACGCCTCGTCGCTGGCTCCGCCCCGGACGGGCAACCCGGTTCGGGAGAACCCGGACGACCCCCAACGTGTTGGACGGTCCCGACAGCCCCACTCAGAGCCCGGGTCCGACAGCCCCGCTGACCCAGGCGTTCCGCAGGAGGTCTGCGGGCGGCGGCTCGACCGTCGGAGGGAGCGCGTCTGTCGGATTCGTCAGGAGGACCGAGACCTCACCCCACGCCGACCAGAAGACCGCGTTTCCGCTCATCGCACAACCGAGACCCGGAACAAACGCATCCGTCGTCACCCAGAGCGCTGCCCGACGGACCCCGGGACACCCACGCCCGGCGGCCACTCGATCAGGCCCGACCGAAGCTCAGCGACCAGTGGTCAACAACGGCGCGTCCGCACAGCGCGGGCTCATCCCTGCCATTCGTCACGTGACATATCTAGGACATCACGTACGGACATGGGCATCCTGCGTCTGGCAGCGCGCTCGACGACCGGCGTCAGACCGCGGCCACCCGCGGCGCCACCTCGCCCAGCAGTTCGATGCCGTGCAGGAGATCCGCGTGGGCGAGGCGGGGGTTGGTCATCTGGATGGAGACGCGGTCGACCCCGCCCAACTGGTCCGCGACGCGGCCGAGCTTGGCGGTGATCTCGTCCGGGGAACCGAGGAAGAACGCGCCATCCGGCCCGCTCGTCGCGTCGAACTGGGCGCGGTTCGGCGGCGGGAAACCCCGCTCCCGGGAGACGCTGGTGAACATCTGATGCCATCCGGGATAGATGACGTCGGAGGCTTGCTGGCGGCTGTCGCCCACGTACCCGAACACGTGCAGCCCGACCTTGAGGACCTCCGGGGCATGGCCGGCCTGAGCGCCGGCCCGCCGGTACAGGTCGACGAGCGGCGCGAATCGCCGCGGCTCCCCGCCGATGATCGCGACCATCAGTGGCAGACCGAGCAGGCCTGCCCGGATGAACGATTCCGGGGTCCCGCCGACGCCGACCCAGATCGGCAACGGATCCTGCACCGGTCGCGGATAGACGCCCTGCCCGGTGAGGGCCGGCCGGTGACGTCCGGACCAGGTGACCTTCGTCGAGTCCCGGATCTTCAGCAGCAGATCCAGCTTCTCCTCGAACAGCTCGTTGTAGTCGGCCAGGTCCAGACCGAACAGCGGGAACGCCTCGGTGAACGAACCGCGCCCCACGACGAGGTCGATGCGTCCCCCGGCGATGAGATCGAGGGTGGCGAACTGCTGGAACACCCGGACCGGGTCGTTGGCCGACAGCACAGCCACCGCACTGCCCAGACGGATCCGGGACGTCAATGCGGCCGCGGCCCCGAGAATGACCGGCGGAGCCGAGTCGTAGTACTCGGCCCGGTGGTGCTCACCGATGCCGAACGAATACAGGCCCACCCGGTCGGCGAGGGCGATCTCCTCGAGCAGATGGGCCATCCGCTCGGCCGGACCGACCACATGTCCGGTCGACGGGTCGGTCACCTGTGAGACGAAGCTGTCGATACCCACGTACATGAGGGCGACCGTACGCGACGGCGGCCGACCCCTCGGCGCGCCCCGGCGCCGATTCACCCTCGGCCGGTACTCCGTCGCGACGGACGGGTGCGGCTCCGCGGACGCGGCGGGCCTCCGGCCGATCGGGTCGCTCGCACGATCGTCACAGCCGGATCGGTCCAGCGGCCGCCCGTGGTCACCACCTCGGCACCGACCAGACCGGCCCGGTCCAGCGCCGCCGCGTCGCGGACGATCTCGTCGGCGGCCGACTGTCCCTTCATCGCCAGCAGCAGCCCACCGGCGCGCAACAGCGGCGCGGACCAGCCGGCCAGCCGGTGCAAGGGAGCGACGGCCCGCGAGGTGACCACGTCCGCCTCGCCGCATTCGTCGATGACCGACTCGGCGCGGCCGTGCACCACCCGGCACCGCCCCGTCAGCCCCAACGCCTCGACGGCTTCGCGGAGGAACACGACCCGACGCTCGAGCGTCTCGACCAGATCGACCCGGAGGTCCGGTCGGGCCAACGCCAGGGGGATGCCGGGCAGCCCGGCCCCGGTACCGATGTCGACGACCCGGACGTCGGCCGGGAACACCTCGGTGACGGCCGCCGAGTTGACGACGTGCCGGGACCACAGCCGGTCGGTCTCCCGGGGGCCGATCAGTCCTCGTTCGACGCCCGCCGTGGCCAGCAGCTCGACGTACTGCCGAGCGCCGGCCAACCCGGTGCCGAACAGGTCCCCGGCGACCGCCGGTTCCGGTTCGACACCGGTCGATCCGTCGGTCATCGTCGCGTCACGGCCGGGGTGGTCAGGAGACCGGGCTGACGACGACGCGCCGGCGAGGCTCCTCGCCCTCGCTCGACGACTCGACGCCGTCCACCGCACCGACCGCGTCGTGCACGATCTTGCGTTCGAACGGGTTCATCGGGGTCAGCCGGACGGCCTCGCCGGACTCCAGCACCTTTTCGGCCGTCGCCTGGCCGAGCTCGCGCAGCTCGGTGCGGCGGCGGGCGCGGTAGCCGGCGATGTCCAGCATCAGCCGGGAACGGTGGCCCGTCTCGGCCATCGCGGCGAGCCGGGTCAGCTCCTGCAGGGCGTCCAGCACCTCGCCCCGGTCACCGACCAGCCGCTCGATGTCGCCCTCGCCGATGATCGACACGACCGCGCGTTCGCCCTCGACGTCTAGGTCGATGTCCCCGTCGAAATCGAGGATGTCGAGCAACCGCTCCAGGTAGTCGCCCGCCGCGTCGCCCTCGGCGACCAAGTGGTCGTGCTTGGAACCGCCAGCCGACGGCGCCGTCTCCGGCGTCTCGGCGGCCGCGCCGTCGGCCACGTCCTGGGCCGGCACGATCGTGTCCTCGCTCATGTGTTGTCCCTCGTCGTCGACGTACTTCAGGTCTGGGCGGCCGATGCCGACCTCGCCCCTCACCAGGGCGGCGGCGCCGGGCGCCGATCAGCGTGAGCCGCGCTTCTTCTTGCGGTTCGGTCGGGCCGGCGGCCGCGCACCGGCCGCGGGCCGACTGGCGGCCCCGTTCGTCCCGGCGGACCCATTGGTCGAGCCGTTGGTGCCCGGGCCGCCGGCCTGACCGTTCGCGCTTGGGGTGGGGTCCTTGCTCACTCCGTTGGTCGACCCGCCGTCGACCGGGGACTGCGTGATGACCGGCCGGTCCGACGGCGTCGACTTGGGCTTCGCCCCGGGCTTCGGGGTGGTGAAGCGACTGGCCTGCTTGTTCTCCTCGACGACCGTCGCGGCCATCGCCTTCTTTTTGTCCTGCAGACGGTGGGCCACCCACAGCTGACCGAAGGTCCAGGAGTTGTTGGCCAGCCAGTAGAAGAGGATGGCGAGCGGGAAGAACGGACCACCGACGACCACGAACAACGGGAACAAGTAGAGCATCAGCTTGTTCATGATCGCGGTCTGCGGATTGTCGTTGTTGATGTTCATCTCGCGCTGGCGGGCGACCGACCGGCGGGACGTCAGGTGGGTGGCAATGCCCGCGAGGATGGTCAGCGGGATGCCCCAGACGATGATCGCCTCACGGACGCCGTCCATGAAGTTCAGCTGGTCCAGCGGCATCGTCATGTAGCCGACCAGCGGGGCGCCGCCGGGCAGCTTGGCGTTGCCCATCGACTCGACGTCGGCCTGACCGAAGAAGTAGACGTTCATCCGGTAGAACCACTTCGCCGGGCCCTCGGGACCGTCGTTGACCGGCTGGAACATGCGCAGCACGTGGAACAGACCGATGAAGACCGGCGCCTGGATGAGCATTGGCAGACAGGAGGCCAGCGGGTTGACCCCGGCCTCCTTGTTCAGCTTCATCATCTCTTCGGTCAACCGCTGCCGGTCGTCCTTGTACTTCTCGCGCAGCGCCTTCATCTTGGGCTGCACGGCCTGCATCTTCAGCTGCGAGTCCATCTGCTTCATGAACGGCTTGAAGAGGATCGCGCGCAGCGTGAAGATCAGGAAGACGACCGACAGCACCCAGGTGATCGCACTGTCGGCGCCCAGGAACGAACCGAAGACCTTGTGCCAGACCCACATGATCCCGGAGACCGGGTAGTAGATGTAGTCCAGCGAGAAAAAGTTGAAGCTCACGCGGCAGGTCTCCCGGTGGTCTGACTGCCGGCCGTCGCCGTCCGGGTCAGCTCTGTCGAATCCGACTTGTAGTCAACAGGATGCCCTGATCCGGCGTCGTCCGTCACGGACGAACGACCGGGCTGGGCACCGTGCGGTGCAGCGTCAGTGGTGGGGCCGGCGTCGGGGCGGGGTTCGCCGCCGCGCCGGGGCCAGCCGTGGACCGGGACGTGATCGATGCCCCCGTCGCTCCACGGGTTGCAGCGCAGCAGGCGCCACCCCGTCAGCACCGACCCGACCACCGCGCCCCGGCGTCGCAAGGCGGTCACCGCGTAGGCGCTGCACGTCGGGTAGTACCGGCAGGTCGCCGGGGTGTACGGCGTGATGAACCGCTGGTAGAAGCGGATCGGAGCGATCAACAGCCAGGCCGCCGGTGACGTCCGCCGAGTCGCGGTCGCCGCGTCCGGGGCACTCATCCGGACACCCGTCGATCCCACCGGCGTCCGCCGCGGGCCAGAGCATCGTCCAGATCGACCGCGAGGTCGTGGCTGGCCGCGCCGACCGCATCCGGCAGGACGCGGACCACGACATCGGTACCGGCGGGCAGCCCGCCCAGTCGCTCCCGCAACAGGGGTCGCAGCTGGCGGGTCAGCCGATGCCGGACAACGGCGTTGCCGACCTTGCTGGAAACCACGAAACCGGCGCGGGCGCGGGAAGTCGCACCGGCACCGGCCGGGTCACGTCGCAGATGGACGACCAGACGACGCCCGCCGACCCGCACGCCACCCCTGACGACGGCCGAGAACTCGGCCGGCGTGTGCAGGCGGCTGTCGGCCGGCAGCATCACCAAGGACGGATCAGGCCGACAGCTCGGCGCGACCCTTGCGCCGACGGGCGGCCAGGATGGCGCGGCCGGCGCGGGTCCGCATGCGCAGGCGGAAGCCGTGGGTCTTGGCCCGGCGACGGTTGTTCGGCTGGAAGGTGCGCTTGCTCACGGAAATCTCTCCACTGTCGTCACTGCTGGTCACTACTGTCCGGGCTGTCAGCACGACCGCCCGGTCGGCACCGTCCACAGGGCGCCTCGACACCGGCCCGCGGAGGGACCGGCTGTCGCGAGACCCGAAAGACTCGCGTACTGGCATCGGCACACGGACAGCACAAAGCGGCCGGACAGACCGACGTTTCCCAGGGTACGGACCCGGCAGCCGGACGGTCAAACCCGATCTGCCCAGGGAAGGACCGATCCGTCCGATCGTCGCCGGGTCCTGCACGGTCCCGTCGCACTCGCGAACGGGGTGAAGCGGGCCCACGAGCCCGTCCGGTCACGCATCCGCCCCACCACCCGGGCGAGCGGCGAGCCCCCCACGCGATGCCCCGACGGAGCAGTCGCCGGCCCCGACAACGACCACCGACGGTGAGCGAGCCCCGGCATCCGGGGCGGACGAATCGCACATTCGTGGCGCAACACGCTGACCATGATCGTTGCGGCCCATGCCGTCTTGTGGGACTGCGGGTCGAGTTGTTAGCGTCCCGGGGCGCACCACGACACGGACCGGCGAGTCCCAGGGGGGACGACGAACTCGCCTTCCTTTCATCGATCGGTCCGACGGTCGCGTGCCTGTACGAGCATCAACCGCAGCTGAGCACCCCGGCGTTCGACCCGGCCACGACACCCGTGCGTCCGGCGCCGTACCGTCTTCCCTTCGTCCACACCTGTGGACAACTGTGTGGACGGCTCATTCCGGGCCGACGACGAGGGAGGATCATCGGGTGTCGGACCTGGCCAACGACGATCGCCTGACGGTTGTCTGGACCCCGATGGTCGCCGAGCTCGCGCCCCGCCTGACCTCCCGGCAACGCGCCTGGCTGTCGGTAACGCGACCGATCGGCATGCTCGGCTCGACCGCCCTGCTGGCGGCGCCCTCCGACTTCGTCAAGGAGGAGATCGAGCGCCACCTGCGCGAACCGATCGCCACCGCGCTGTCCGGGCACCTCGACCAGACGATCACCCTCGCCGTCACCGTCACCGACGACCCGCTGCCCCCCGTCGCGGCCGACACCGATCCCGGTCCGGGACCGATGAACGGTGGTCCCGGCACCCGGTACGGCAACGCCCCGTTCCCGTTGCAGCACCGTCGCGGTCCGGGCGAACGCCGATACGACGGCGGGGCGTCCGTCGATGGCTACGGCGGACCCCAGCGCAACGGTCAATCGGACCAGCTGCCGTTGGCCGCGCGCTCGGCCCCCGGCGCCGGATACGGAGCGACCGATGCCAGCGGCGCCGACCTGGAGGAGCTGGAAGAGGAGGAGTTCGAGCCGACCGGCCCGGTCCCCCCCGCGTGGCCGTCCTACAGCGGACGATCGCACCCCGCGTCGACCCACCCGTCACAGACCCGGCTGAACGAGAAGTACACGTTCGAGACGTTCGTCATCGGCTCCTCCAACCGGTTCGCCCACGCGGCGGCCGTGGCCGTCGCCGAGGCTCCCGCGGTCGCGTACAACCCGCTCTTCATCTGGGGTGACTCCGGTCTGGGCAAGACCCACCTGCTGCACGGGATCGGGCACTACGCGCAGCGGCTGTTCCCGGGCATGCGGGTGCGGTACGTCTCCAGCGAAGAGTTCACCAACGACTTCATCAACTCGCTGCGGGACGACCGCAAGGTCGCCTTCCAGCGGCGGTACCGCGACGTCGACGTCCTGCTGGTCGACGACATCCAGTTCTTGGAGGGCAAGGAAGGTACTCAGGAGGAGTTCTTCCACACCTTCAACACCCTGTACAACGCCAACAAGCAGATCGTCATCTCCTCGGACCGGCCGCCCAAGCGCCTGGAGACCCTGGAAGACCGCATGCGGACCCGCTTCGAGTGGGGTCTGATCACCGACATCCAGCCGCCCGAGCTGGAGACCCGGATCGCGATCCTGCGCAAGAAGGCGGCGCTGGACCGGATGAACGCCCCGGACGACGTCCTGGAGTTCATCGCCAGCCGGGTCGAGCGCAACATCCGCGAACTCGAGGGTGCGCTGATCCGGGTGACCGCGTTCGCGTCCCTCAACAAGCAGCCCGTCGATCTCGCCCTGGCCCAGATCGTCCTGCGGGACCTCATCCAGGACCCGGTCGGCAACGACGTCGACGCGGCCACGATCATGGCCGTCACCGCCGAGTATTTCGCGGTGACCATGGAGGACCTCTGCGGTCCGGTGAAGACCAAGCAGATCGCCTCCGCGCGGCAGATCGCGATGTATCTGTGCCGGGAGATGACCGACCTGACCCTGCCCAAGATCGGGCAGACGTTCGGCGGCCGCGACCACACCACCGTCATGCACGCCGCGAAGAAGATCCGGGCCGAGATGGCCGAGCGGCGGCAGACCTATGACCACGTGCAGGAGCTCAGCGCCCGCGTGCGCGACCGCGCCCGCCGCTGACGTCGGACCATGTTCGCCGGACGCCAGGTTCGTCCCGTCACTCGATCCGTCTCGCTGGTTCCGCCCGCTGTCGCCGGCTGACCTCAGCTCTGGCCCGTTGACCACAGGCCCGTTCCGGCCCCTGACGCCCGGCGTCGGCTCCCAGGCGCACTCCGACGACCCGGTTCGCCGGGCTATCCACACCCTCCCTGACCGTGCTCGGCGGCGCGCTGCAGCGCCCTGGGGTCGTCCGTAGGCCTGATCCCCCGACCGGAGACAGCCATCAGAGGCGCCCGGCCCGCGACTCGGCTGACCACGTCGCACCATTGAACCGGACATTCCCGTCATCTCGCCAGGGCGCGCGAGTCCAGCGACCGCATCTCCGGTCCCCCCCAGGGTCCCCATCTGCACCCCTGTCTCCGGGGTTCCACCGCGGCTCGTGTCGGTTTGCTCCCGGTTAGAGCGCTCCAACTGACGCGTCACCCCCGATGGAGCCGCCGAATTTCACGGATCCGTGTACCGACCGAGGATCCCGGCCAGAAATTCACCTGTCTTGCCCAATGCAGGGACGCGATCACGAGCCCAACGCCCGGTCAGCGCACGCCGATACACCGGCAGCCCCGTCGTTCGGCCCCCCATCCGCCCGAACGTGTCATTCGGGCCCGGCCGCGACCTACCCACAGTCAACCCATGCACAACGTGTGGACAACCCTGGGGACAACTGGGGATGGACGGGGACAACCACCGGGCCGTCCGATGGCATTCACAATCGGCCCCGGCTGTCCCGGACCGGTCCCGGAGTTGTCCACGGCGCCGACACGCGGCCCGATCTGCCCGGACGATGGCTTGTCCCCACTGTGCACACCCCCGACTGCTGTTACTGAAAGAGTTTCCGAAGAGATCCCCTCCGTGGTCACTCTGGGGACAACTCGCTACGCACCGGATCGGGCTCGCTCCCTGAACGAGGGCACCAAGGACGCAGCGACTCACCCCTGCTGGAATCACAGGCCGGGAAGGCCGTACCGTGGGACGCCCCGAGCCGACGATGAACCTGCGTCGGGCGGTGTCCCGCTGCCCGTTTTGGCGCATTTGTCCCTGGAGGACCGTCGATGAAGTTCCGTGTCGCACGCGACGACCTGGCCGATGCCGTGGCCTGGGTCGCCAAGTCGCTCCCGAGCCGGCCGCCGGTGCCGGTGCTCGGCGGCATCCTGCTGGATGTCGTCGGGTCCACGCTGACCGTCTCCGGGTTCGACTACGAGGTCTCGACCCGGGCCTCGGTGTCGGTCGACAGCCTCAGCGGGCTCGACGACCCGGACAGCTCCGACGACGATCCCGTCGCCGAGCGGGTCCTGGTCTCCGGCCGCCTGCTGGCCGAGATCACCCGTGCCCTGCCGTCCAAGCCCGTCGACGTGGCCGTCGACGGGGCCCGGGTCAGCATCGTGGGCGGCTCGGCCCGGTTCACCCTGCCGACGATGCCGGTCGAGGACTACCCTCCGCTGCCCGATCTCCCGGAGACCTCCGGAACGGTCGATGCCTCGGCGTTCGCCGAGGCCGTGGCCCAGACCGCCATCGCCGCCGGCCGCGACGACACCCTGCCGATGCTCACCGGTGTCCGGGTCGAGATCGAGGGCGACCGCCTGACCCTGGCCGCCACCGACCGGTTCCGGCTGGCCGTGCGTGAACTCGACTGGAAACCCGAACAGGCCGACGTCTCGACCGCGGTGCTGGTCCCCGCCCGGACCCTGGCCGACGCGGCCAAGACCCTCGGCGGCGCCAGCGAGGTGACCGTCGCCCTCGGGGACGGGCTGCTCGGCCTGAAGGCCGGGTCCCGGCGGACCACCGTCCGGCTGCTGGACGTCGAGTTCGTCAAGTACCGCTCGTTGCTGCCGACCAGCCACACCACCACGGTCGACGTCCCGGTGGCCGCGCTGGGCGATTCCATCAAGCGCGTCGCCCTGGTCACCGACCGTGGCCACCACCTGCGGATGCAGGTCTCCGACGGGTCGCTCACCCTGACCGCCGGCGGCGACGACGAGGGCCGCGCCGAGGAGACCCTGCCCGTCGAGGCCGACGGCGCGGAGCTGCTCATCGCCTTCAACCCCGCCTACCTGCTGGACGGACTGGGGGTGGTGCACGCCCCGACCGTCCGCCTGGCCTTCACCACTCCGTCGCGACCGGCGCTGATGCTGCCCGTCCCGGCCGACAACGGCGGCGCGGCGGACGCCGACGGATCCGCCGCGGCCGAGCAGGAGGCCCCGGCACCGGATTACCGCTACCTGGTGATGCCCGCTCGTCTGCCCGGCTGATCCCGGCCGGGGGCGGGCGGGGCGCAGGATCCGCTCGGCACCCGGGCACCACCGCACGCGCAGCAGTCCCCGGGGCGGTCCCCGGTCGGTGGGTTGCGACCCCCGACCGGCTCACCGGCCGCCTCGTTGTCCCACAATCACCACGACGGAGTCGCGACAGCGGCCCCCCGGGGGAGAGGAACAGACATGCAGCTGGGCCTGATCGGTTTGGGCAAGATGGGCGGCAACATGGCCGAGCGGCTGCGCCGCGACGGTCACGAGGTCGTCGGGTACGACCGCAATCCGGCCAGCGACCGGAACGTCGACTCGCTGGAAGCACTGGCCGGTGCACTCTCGGCGCCGCGCGTGGTGTGGGTGATGGTGCCGTCCGGTGAGCCGACCCGCGCCACGGTCGCCTCCCTCGGTGAGGTGCTGGAGGCCGGCGACATCATCATCGACGGTGGCAACTCCCGGTACACCGACGACCAGGCCCACGCCGCGGAGTTGTCCGGCAAGGGCATCCGCTACCTGGACGTCGGCGTCTCCGGCGGGGTGTGGGGCCTGACCGAGGGCTACGCCCTGATGGTGGGCGGCGACGCCGACACCGTCGCGGTCGCCCAACCCATCTTCGACTCGCTCAAGCCGGCGGGCGAGGGCGGTTTCGTGCACGCCGGTGCGGTCGGCGCCGGCCACTTCACCAAGATGGTCCACAACGGCATCGAGTACGGGATCATGCAGGCCTACGGCGAGGGCTACGAGCTCATGAAGGCCGTCGATCTGGTGGCCGACCCGGATGCGGTCATGGCCTCCTGGGCCGAGGGCACCGTCATCCGCTCCTGGCTGCTGGACCTGCTGATTCTGGCCACCAAGGCCGACCCGGGGTTGGCCCAGGTCCGGCCGTACGCGCAGGACTCGGGCGAGGGTCGGTGGACCATCGAGGCGGCCATCGAGAACGCCGTTCCGCTGCCCGTCATCACCGCCGCGTTGTTCGCCCGGTTCGCCTCCCGGCAGACCGATTCCGCGGCCATGAAGGTCGTCGCGGCGCTGCGCAACCAGTTCGGCGGTCACGCCATGGGTCAGGAAGGATCGTCGGCGCCGGTCCCGGTCAGCTGAACGCCCGCCGTTCGGCCGGCCGGCCCGTCGCCCCCGGAGCATGTACGTACGTCACCTGTCGCTCGGCGACTACCGCTCCTGGGCCACGGCCGAGGTCCCGCTGCAACCCGGGATCAACGTGCTGGTCGGCCGTAACGGCATCGGCAAGACGAACCTCGTCGAGGCGCTCGGCTACCTGGCCACCCTCGGCTCCCACCGGGTGGCCACCGACGCCCCGCTGATCCGGCGGGGGACCGAGCGGGCGCTCGTCCGGTCCGCGGTGGTGTCCCAGGAACGTGAGCTGCTGCTCGAGGTGGAGATCAACGCCGGCCGGGCCAACCGGGCCCGCATCAACCGGTCGCCGCTGACCCGGCCGCGGGACATCCTCGGGGTGCTGCGCACCGTGCTGTTCGCCCCGGAGGATCTGGCCCTGGTCCGCGGGGACCCGGGTGAGCGGCGGCGGTACCTGGACGAGACGCTGACCATGTTGTCCCCGCGGATGGCCGGCGTGCGCAGCGACTACGAGCGGGTGCTCAAGCAACGGAACGCTCTGCTGAAGTCGGCCCGCGGATCTCGTTCGGCCGGGGGACGGTCCGACGGCCTGGCCACCCTGGACGTGTGGGACGAGCACCTGGCGACCGCGGGGGCCGAGCTCATCGCCGGCCGGCTGGGTCTGGTCGACCGGCTGCGGCCGTACGTTGCTGCCGCCTACGCCGACCTGGCCGAGGGCGCCCGGCCCTACCCGGACGGCGACGAGCTCCCGGCCGGCGGTGACGCGACCCGGGCGGACCTGGTCTACCGGGGCACGGTCCCGCTCGACACCGCGTCCGGCACCGCACCGGACCCGGACGCCGGAACGGCACCGGGCGGCCGCGACCTGGTCGATCCGGAGCTGGCCGAACGGCTCCGGGTCGCGATGCTCGCCGAGCTGGGCCGGCGACGGCCGGTCGAGCTGGAACGGGCGGTGTCGCTGGTCGGTCCGCATCGCGACGAGCTGGAGCTGCAGCTCGGGGCCGGCCCGGCCAAGGGCTATGCCTCCCACGGGGAGTCGTGGTCGTTCGCGCTGGCCCTGCGGTTGGCGGCGTTCGAACTGCTCCGGATCGACGGCATCGACCCGGTGCTCGTCCTCGATGACGTGTTCGCCGAGCTCGACGTCGCCCGGCGGGAGCGGTTGGCCGGGCTGATCGCCGACGCCGAGCAGGTGCTCATCACCGCGGCGGTGCCCGGGGACGTGCCCGCGGTGCTGGGCGGTCGGCACATCACGGTCTCGGCCGAGGCGATCGTGCCGGCCGGTCCGGAGGCTGGTGCGCCGACGGACACTGTCGGTGGGGCCGGCGATCCTGTCCGGGAGACGGCCGATCCGGCGGCGCCGGTGCCGGCCGCACCGGTGGAGCAGCGAGGGGACGACGATGGCTGATCAGGCGGACAGCTCCCAGAACCCGGTGGACGGGGAGTCGCCGGGGTTGCTGCCCCCGCCAAGGGGGGTCGATCTGGCCCGGGCGGCGTTGGCCGCCGCCCGTGAGGCCAACGCGCAGCGCCGGCAGGCGGCCGGGCGGACCCCGATGGTCCGTCGGGGTGGGGCGGCCGGTCTGCGTCGGCGCCGGTGGTCGGGTCCGGGGCCGGACGCGCGGGATCCGCAACCGCTGGCGGCGACCATGCGCACCTGGGTGCGGACGGCCGGTACCGGCGCCGACCTGACCAAAGCGATGCTGTTCGGCCGGTGGGCCGAGATCGTGGGCCCGGAGGTCGCCGACCACTGCGTGCCGGTGTCGCTGGTGGACGGTGCGCTGACGGTGCAGGCGGAGTCGACGGCGTGGGCGACGCAGATCCGGATGATGGCGGGGCCGATCGTCAAGCGGATCAACGATCAGATGGGCGATCGTTCGGTGAAGCGGCTGACCGCGCGTGGGCCGTCCGGTCCGACCTGGCGGTTCGGTCAGCGGCACGTGCCGGGACGCGGCCCCCGCGACACGTACGGCTGAGCGGACGGCGCAGCGAGGGACGAGCGGAGCCGGGAGCGAGCTTCGGGCGCTGAGCGGATGGCGCAGCGAGTCGCCTACCCGCCCGGACGGCGCCGGCTCAGATCGCCGGGCCGTCGCCGCCGCCGACCCACATCAGGTGGGTGGAGCGGTTGTAGCCGCCGCTGAACAGGTTGCGCATCGCCCAGCGGGCGGTCCGGGAGTGTCGGCCGACGATGCGGGCGGCCAGGGCCGGGTCGAGTTCGTCGACCAGCCAGAACGTCTCGTGGGCGACGGAGGCGGGCCGTCGGCCGGTGCGGCGCGGGGACCGTCCGGGGCCGGTCGTGGTCCGTCGGGGCCGGTCGAGCGCGAGTGTCGGCTCGTGCAGCAGGGCGCGGTCCCGCTCGTCGTGCTCGAACTGTTCGGCGGCCAGGGCGGCGAGGTCGGACACCCGACGTCGCAGTGTGGTGCGGGCGTCCCGGTCACCGTCGGCGGCCCAGGTGCGGGCGGCGGACAGTACGTCCTGACCGGCGCGGCGGACGGCGCGGTGGCCGGATCGGGCGGCGGCGGCGTGCCCGGCCAGGTCGGGGCGGCGGTCGCACAGCCGGTTCCAGCGGCGGTCCTCGCCGGCGTGGTGGGCGAGCAGCCGGGGGACGAGGAACTCGATGTGTCCGACGATCGCGGCCCGGCGCACCGTGGTGACGGGGTCGCTCAGGACCTGCACGAGTCGTTGCAGGTCGCGGCGGACGGCGTGGTGCACGGCCTCGTCGAGGGTGGCGCGCAGGTCCGTGGGTCGGGCGGTGGGTCGCTCGGTCAGGGTGACGGCGGGGCCGTCACCGACCAGCGGTCGGGGATCGAGCGCACTCATGGACGGGTCACCTGCTCATGAACTCGAGGACGTCCCGCGGGCGGTGGCGGGTCCGTCCTCTCTGGGGTACCCGGCCGCTTCCGCGGGTGCGGGTGGGGCGGGTCGCCGGCGGGTGCCGGTCCGGACGGTCCCTGACGGGGTCGGCCGGTGCGCTGGTTTTACCCGCTGGACACGGTCGGTAATCGCAGGCGCTCCGCTTGCCGCGTTCCGCGACGATCGGGCCCGCCCTTCACGGTCCGGGATCGGACGAGTCACCGGGGCCTGTCGTTCACCCGTACGGCGCAGTGAGCCGACCGGTTCAAGATCGTTCCCGCGCCGCCGTGGCCGCTCGTGACGCGGCATCTCGGGCCGACCACTCGACCCGGGGGAAATCCGGGACGCCACGGCCGCATCAGAGGCCGCTATTGCCCTCCTGTGGGCGTGTTCGTCGGTAGGATGGACAGGGATACCCCCGCGAACGGCGCTGAAACGGCCGCTGAGCGATCGGACATCCCCGACCTCATCGGCTCCCGACGCCGGGTCGTGGTCCTGTCCGTCGTCGCTCTCCCCGGTCGTCGGCCCCCACTCGCGAGGTCGTCCACCCGAATGCACCAGCGTGACCATCCGCACACCGCCAGCCGGCGGCGCGGCCACGCCGGTGCCGGACCGAGCAGGAACGAGACGACACATCGTGGCGAAGAAGAACGAGTACGGCGCCTCATCGATCACCGTGCTGGAGGGCCTGGAGGCGGTTCGCAAGCGCCCGGGCATGTACATCGGCTCGACCGGCGAGCGCGGTCTGCACCACCTGGTGTGGGAGGTCGTGGACAACGCCGTCGACGAGGCGATGGCCGGGTACGCCGACCGGGTGCTGGTCGTGCTGCGGGCCGACGGCGGGGTGTCGGTCACCGACAACGGCCGTGGCATCCCCACCGAGATCCATCCCAAGGAGAAGCGTCCGACCGTCGAGGTCGTGCTGACCATCCTGCACGCGGGCGGCAAGTTCGATTCCGATTCCTACGCGGTGTCCGGTGGTCTGCACGGGGTCGGCGTCTCGGTCGTCAACGCGTTGTCGTTCAAATTGATGGTCGACATCGAGCGGGACGGCAAGTCGTTCCATCAGGAATACACCCGGGCCAAGCCCGGGCCGCTGGAGGTGCGCGGGCCGAGCTCGCACACCGGGACCACGGTCACCTTCTGGGCCGACCCGGACATCTTCGAGACGACGACCTACAACGTCGAGACCATTTCGCGCCGCCTGCAGGAGATGGCCTTCCTCAACAAGGGCCTGACCATCACGCTGCGGGACGAGCGCAAGACCGCCGACCTGGACGAGGCGGCCGAATCGGCCATCGCGGAGTCGGCCGCGCAGGACGACGCCAGCGATTCCGAGCACAAGCCGCTGGAGCGCACGTTCCACTACCCCGGCGGGCTGGTGGACTACGTCAAGCATCTGAATTCGAAGAAGGACCCCATCCACCCGTCGACCATCGGGTTCGAGGTGAAGGGCGACACCATGGAGGTGGAGGTCGCCATGCAGTGGAACTCCTCCTACAACGAGTCGGTCCATTCCTTCGCGAACACCATCAACACCCACGAGGGCGGGACCCACGAGGAGGGTTTCCGCGCCGCACTGACCTCGACGGTGAACAAGTACGCGCGCGAGAAGAAGCTGCTGAAGGAAAAGGACTCGAATCTGGACGGCAGTGACGTCCGGGAGGGTCTGGCCGCGATCATCTCGATCCGGCTGCGGGAACCGCAGTTCGAGGGGCAGACGAAGGGCAAGCTCGGCAACACCGAGGCCAAGTCGTTCGTGCAGACGGCGGCCAACGAGTGGATCGCCGACTGGTTGGAGCGCAATCCCACCGAGGCCAAGGTCATCATCAGCAAGGCCGTCTCGTCGGCGCAGGCCCGCGACGCAGCCCGGCGGGCCCGTGAGCTGGTGCGACGCAAGGGCGCCCTGGAGATCGGCGGGCTGCCCGGCAAGCTGGCCGACTGCCGGTCGACCGACCCGAGCAAGTCCGAGCTGTACATCGTCGAGGGTGATTCCGCCGGTGGCAGCGCCAAGTCCGGCCGGGATTCGATGTTCCAGGCGATCCTGCCGATCCGCGGCAAGATCATCAACGTCGAGAAGGCCCGCATCGACCGGGTGTTGCGCAACACCGAGGTCCAGTCGCTCATCACGGCGCTCGGCACCGGTATCCACGACGATTTCGATCTGGCCAAGCTGCGCTATCACAAGATCGTCCTGATGGCCGATGCCGACGTCGATGGCCAGCACATCCGCACGCTGCTGCTGACGCTGCTGTTCCGTTTCATGCGGCCGCTGGTCGAGGCCGGGCACGTGTATCTGGCGCAGCCGCCGCTGTACAAGCTGAAGTGGACCAAGGGCGCCCACGAGTTCGCCTATTCCGACCGCGAGCGGGACGGCCTCATCGCCCAGGGCGAGAAGGCCGGCCGCCGGCTCATCAAGGACGAGGGCGTCCAGCGCTACAAGGGTCTGGGCGAGATGAACGCCAAGGAATTGTGGGAGACCACGATGGACCCCGAGCACCGGCTGCTCCTGCAGGTCACCCTGGAGGACGCCGCCCAGGCCGACGACCTGTTCTCGGTGCTGATGGGCGAGGACGTCGAAGCGCGACGGTCGTTCATCACCAGGAACGCCAAGGACGTGCGGTTCCTCGACCTGTGAGGGTCACGCCGAATCCCCTGGGTGACCGGGAAATGATCTCCAGGTATCCATCCGGTGATTCGGCGCCGCTCTTTCGTGGAGCGCAAAGCTATGCACAGTGATCATCCACATGTGGATATCCCCGGCCGGCCGAGTGATCGGCTCGCACGGACGGGGAACTCCGCCGCCTCGGAGGTAGGCATTCCGTGACAGGACCCACCACTGGAGAACACGACCGCACCGAACCGGTCGATATCCAGCAGGAGATGCAGCGGTCGTTCATCGACTACGCGATGAGCGTCATCGTCAGCCGCGCGCTGCCCGACGTGCGGGACGGTCTGAAGCCCGTCCACCGGCGGGTGCTGTACGGCATGTTCGACGCCGGTTTCCGCCCCGACCGCAGCACCGTCAAGTCGTCCCGGGTCGTCGGCGAGGTGATGGGCAACTACCACCCGCACGGCGACAGCCCGATCTACGACTCCGTCGTCCGCATGGCGCAGCCGTGGTCGTTGCGTTATCTGATGATCGACGGCCAGGGCAACTTCGGCTCGATGGGCAACGACCCGCCCGCGGCCATGCGGTACACCGAGTGCCGGCTGACGCCGCTGGCCATGCTGATGCTCGACGGCATCACCGAAGACACCGTCGACATGGTGCCGAACTACGACAGCAAGACCACCGAGCCGACGGTGCTGCCGTCGCGGATCCCCAACCTGTTGGTCAACGGCTCGTCGGGCATCGCGGTCGGCATGGCCACCAACATCCCGCCGCACAACCTTCGCGAGGTGGCCGCCGCCGTCACCTGGTACCTCGAACACCCCGAGGCCAGCGCCGAGGAACTCCTCGAGGCGGCGATGGAGTTCATCAAGGGGCCGGACTTCCCGACCCGTGGCCTCATCGTCGGCGGCGACGGCATCGCCGACGCCTACAAGACCGGCCGCGGTTCGATCCGCATGCGGGCCGTCGTCAACACCGACGAGGACGCCCGCGGTCGCACCATCCTGGTCGTCACCGAGCTGCCCTATCAGGTCAACCCGGACAACCTGGTCGAGAACATCGCCGGCCTGGTCAAGGACGGCAAGATCGCCGGCATCGCCGACATCGCCGACGAGTCGTCCGACCGCGTCGGTATGCGGCTGGTCGTCACGCTCAAGCGGGACGCCGTCGCCAAGGTCGTGCTGGCCAACCTGTTCAAGCACACCCAGCTGCAGACCAGCTTCGGCGCGAACATGCTGGCGATCGTCGACGGGGTGCCGCGCACCCTGCGGCTGGACCAGATGATCAGCCTGTACGTGGCCCACCAGATCGAGGTCATCCAGCGGCGCACCCGCTACCGCCTCAACAAGGCCGAGGAACGGGCCCACATCCTGCGTGGCCTGGTCAAGGCCCTGGACATGCTGGACGAGGTCATCGCCCTCATCCGGCGGTCGCCGTCGGCCGAGGAGTCCAAGTCGGGCCTGATGGCGCTGCTGGACGTCGACGAGATCCAGGCCGTCGCGATCCTGGACATGCAGCTGCGTCGCCTTGCCGCCCTGGAGCGGCAGAAGATCATCGACGACCTGGCCGAGATCGAGCTGGTCATCGCCGACCTGCGCGACATCCTCGACAAGCCGGAGCGGCAGCGGGCCATCGTCCGTGACGAGCTGGCCGAGGCGGTCGAGAAGCACGGCGACGAGCGGCGCACCCGGCTGGTGCCCTACGACGGGGACGTCTCGGTCGAGGACCTCATCGCCGTCGAGGACGTGGTCGTCACCATCACGCGCACCGGCTACGCCAAGCGGACGAAGACCGACCTGTACCGGGCGCAGAAGCGCGGCGGCAAGGGCGTGCAGGGCGCGGCGCTGAAGCAGGACGACATCGTCGCCCACTTCTTCGTCTCCTCCACCCACGACTGGATCCTGTTCTTCACCAACAAGGGCCGGGTCTACCGGGCGAAGGCGTACGAGCTGCCGGAGGCCAACCGCAACGCCCGCGGTCAGCACGTCGCCAACCTGCTGGCCTTCCAGCCGGACGAGCGGATCGCCCAGGTCATCCAGATCCGCAACTACGCCGTCTCGCCGTACCTGGTGCTGGCGACCAAGGGCGGTCTGGTCAAGAAGAGCGAGCTGACTGCGTTCGACTCCAACCGGTCCGGTGGCCTGCAGGCCATCAACCTGCGCGAGGACGACGAGCTGGTCGGCGCGGTGCTGTGCTCGGCCACCGACGACCTGCTGCTCATCTCGGCGGAGGGTCAGTCGATCCGCTTCCACGCCTCCGACGAGGCGCTCCGCCCGATGGGCCGGGCCACGTCCGGGGTGCTCGGCATGCGCTTCAACGAGGGCGACGAGCTGCTGTCCATGGAGGTCGCGCGCGAGGGCGGCCAGGTGCTGGTGGCCACCGAACGCGGCTACGCCAAGCGCACCGACATGGACGAGTACCCGGTCCAGGGTCGCGGCGGCAAGGGCGTGCTGACCATCCAGTACGACCGTCGGCGTGGCAAGCTGGTGGGCGCGCTGATCGTCGACCTGGACACCGAGGTCTACGCGATCACTTCCGGGGGCGGGGTCATCCGGACCCAGGCCCGTGAGGTCCGGAAGGCCAAGCGGCAGACGATGGGAGTGCGGCTGATGAACCTGTCCGAGGGGGACAGCCTCGTGGCCATCGCCCGGAACGCCGACGAGGTGCTGGAGGCGGCCATCGATCCGGCGCCCGGCAGCGGGGGTGAGTCGTCGTGAACGCCCGGCAGCAGCCCGGCTCGTCCCGGGCCGGGTCGGGCCAGGTCCGCGACGACGTCGCCGAACCGGACGCCGGGCAGCGGGGTGACGCCCGCCCTGCGGGTGGGCCCGGCGCGGTGACCGACGGGTCCCGGGGCAGCCACGCGCGTCCCGAGCCGTCCGTTGACGGCAACGGCGGTCCGGGTCTGGCCCCGCCGCAGCACGTCGGACCCAACGGACCCAACGGTCCGACCGGCCGGACCGCCGCGAGCCGACCGGACGTCCGCCGGCCGAAGACCCCGCGCCGGCCCCCGCGGCTGGCGTCGTTGCAGCTCAAGCGGGTCGACCCGTGGACGGTGCTGAAGATCAGCCTCATCGTTTCGGTCGTCATGTTCTTCGTGTGGATGATCGCCGTGGCGATCCTCTACTACACGCTGGATGCGATGAGCGTCTGGTCGAAGATCAACGACACGTTCTCGACGCTGACCTCGTCGCCGGACACCGCCGCGGCCGGGCAGACCGACCTCATCACCCCGCTGTGGGTGTTCGGCATCACCGCGGTCGGTGGCGCCGTGAACATCGTGCTGTTCACGCTGCTGGCCACCGTGGGGGCGTTCGTCTACAACGCGGCCGCCGCCATGTCCGGCGGGGTCGAGCTGACCCTGGGCGAACGGGACTGACGCCGCTCCACCTGAACGACCGCAGCCGATCCGCCGTCATGCCTACCGGGGTGACAGCGGGTCGGCTGTCGTCGTCCTGGCGGACCGGTGCGCCACCACCGGGCTAATTGACCGGCGTTGCGAACACCGGTCCGGCAGAGTGGCTCCTCGTGCTCCTCACGATCACCACGACGCACCGACCGGCCACCGACCTGGGCTTCCTGCTGCACAAGCACCCCGGTCGCGTGCAGTCGTTCCCGCAGTCCAGTGGAACCGCGCACGTCTTCTATCCGCAGGCCGACGAGGTCCGGTGCACGGCGGCGCTGCTGCTCGAGGTCGACCCGATCGCCCTGGTCCGCGGACGTCGGGAGGGCGACACCGGCTTCCCGCTCGGTCGGTATGTCAACGACCGGCCGTACGTGGCGTCCAGCCTGCTGGCCGTCGCGCTGCAGAGCGTGTTCGGCACCGCCGCCGCCGGCGTCTGCAAGCTCCGGCCGGAGCTCGCCGCGACCCCGCTGCCGTTGGAGATCGGCGTTCCGGCGCTCCCGGGGGACGTCGACCTGGTAGGGCGACTGTTCACCCCGCTCGGCTGGTCCGTCGAGGCCACGGCGCCGCCGCTCGATCCCGACGTTCCGGACTGGGGTGCCGCACCGGTCGTCTCCGTGCGGCTGTCCGGGACGCTGCGGCTCGCCGACGCCCTCCGTCAGTTGTACGTCCTGCTGCCGGTGCTCGACGGTGGCCAGCACTACTGGGTGGACGAGGCCGAGGTCGACAAGCTCGTGCGGGCCGGCTCCGGCTGGCTGACCGACCACCCGGAGCGCGACTTCATCACCCGCCGCTACCTGGCCGGGCAACGGGATCTGACCCGGGACGCCCGGGAACGACTCGACGGGGCCCACCGGGTCGCCGCCGGTGCGCCGTCGGTGGTCGGCGCCGACTTGTCATACCCGCATGTTCCGAAGGGGGCCGACGATGCGGGTATGACAAGTCGACCGGCCGAGGCGGACTCGGTCGCGGCGAAGGGACGGCTGCGGGAGCAGCGCCACGCCGCCGTGCTGGATGCGGTGCGCGCCGCGCGGCCGCGGGTCGTCGGCGACCTCGGATGCGGCTCCGGGGCCCTGGTGGCCGACCTCGCCGCGCTGCCGGGCGTGGAACGGGTGGTAGCCACCGACGTGTCGGCCGGGGCGCTCGCCGCGGCCGCCCGCCGGCTCCACCTGGACGACGACGCCGTCACCGACCGGCTCGACCGGTTCGACGCCGACGGGGTTGATCGGCCCGGGCATGGCGACCCGCCGCCGGGCCGGGAGCACCGGATCCGGCTCTTCCAGTCGGCCCTGACCTACCGCGACCCGCGGCTGACCGGTCTGGACGTCGCCGTGCTGATGGAGGTCGTCGAACACGTCGACCTCGACCGGCTGCCGGCCCTGGAACGGGCGGTGTTCGCCGACGCGGCGCCGTCGACGGTCGTCGTCACCACCCCGAACGTCGAGTACAACGTCCACTACCCGGCGCTGGTCGCCGGCGGCCGACGGCACCCGGACCACCGCTTCGAATGGACCCGCGCCGAGTTCACGGCCTGGTCCGACCGCGTCGCCGCCGTCCACGGCTACACCGTCACCCGCCGCCCGGTGGGGCCGGTGGACGAGCTCGTCGGCGCCCCGACCCAACTGGCCGTCTTCACCCGGGAGGTGTCGCGATGAACCGGACCGCACCGGGCCGCGGGTCGACTCCGGAACCGAGCGACCCGACCGTGCTCACCGTCCCCGAGGTCGCGTTGATCATCCTCATCGGGGTCACCGGGTCGGGGAAGTCGTCGTTTGCCCGTCGACTGTTCCGGCCCACCGAGATCGTCTCGTCCGACGCCTGCCGGGCGATGGTCGCCGACGACGAGAACGACCAGGACGCCACCGCGGCCGCGTTCGAGCTGGTCAACACCATCGTCGGGCTCCGGCTGGCCGCCGGTCGGCTGACCGTCGTGGACGCCACCAGCGTCCAGCCGGCGGCCCGGGCGTCCCTGCTGGCCGTGGCCAAGGCGCACGACGTGCTGCCGATCGCCGTGGTCCTCGACCTGCCGATGGACGACCTGCTGACCCGGCACGCCGCCCGCACCGACCGGCCGTTCGGCGCGGACGTGGTGCGCCGGCAGCACGACCAGCTGCGCCGGGGGATGAAACAGCGCGGCGGGCTGTCCGGGGAAGGGTTCCGCGGCGTGCACTTCCTGCGTTCGGCCGCCGCGGTCGATGCGGTCACGACGGTCCGCCGGGAGCGCCTGCGCACCGACCGGCGGGACGAGACCGGGCCGTTCGACGTCATCGGCGACGTGCACGGGTGCCGGGCCGAGCTGGAGACGCTGCTCGACCGGCTCGGGTACGCGATCACCCGGGACGAGGACGGCCGCGCCGTCGACGCCGCGCACCCGACGCGGCGGGCGGTCTTCGTCGGCGACCTGGTCGATCGGGGGCCGGACACGCCGGGGGTGCTGCGGCTGGTGATGGGCATGGTGGCGGCCGGGCACGCCCTCTGTGTGGCCGGCAACCATGAGGACAAGCTGGCCCGGGCGCTGGCGGGCCGGAAGGTGACGGTGTCGCACGGCCTGGCCGAGTCGCTGGACCAACTGAGGGTGGAGTCCGCCGAACTCCAGGCCGAGGTCCGCACCTTCCTGGACGGGCTGATCTCGCACTACGTGCTGGACGGCGGTCGGCTGGCCGTCGCCCACGCCGGGGTGCTGGAGCGCTACCAGAACCGGGCGTCCAAGCGGGTGCGCGAATTCTGCCTGTACGGGCAGGTCGACGGCACCCGGGACGACTACGGGCTGCCGGTCCGCGGTGACTGGGCCCGCGACTACCGCGGCCGCGCGACCGTGCTCTACGGGCACACGCCGGTGGCCGCGCCGACCTGGGTGAACGACACGATGTGCCTGGACACCGGGTGCGTCTTCGGTGGGCACCTGACCGCGCTGCGGTACCCGGAGCGCGAGCTCGTCGCGGTGCCGGCGCTGGCCGTGCACCACGAGCCGAGCCGGCCGTTCCCGGTGCACCCGGGTCTGCGGCCGATGGACGCACCCGAGGTTGTTCCCATCGAGGCGCCGGACCTGGTTCCGCCGGTCGAGGCGGTCACGGAATCCGCGCTACCGGTCGACCAGGCGCCGGCGGAGCGGCGGGACCCGCAGGACCTGCACATCGGTGACGTCCTGGGCAATCGCGGCGTACACACCCGGTACGCCGGGCGGGTCAAGGTGCGCACCGAGCAGGCGGCGGCCGCGCTGGAGGTGATGAGCCGGTTCGCCATCGATCCGCGGGCGCTGGTGTACCTGCCGCCGACGATGAGCCCGGTGACGACGTCGTCGCGGCCGGGTCTGCTGGAGCACCCGGACGAGGCGTTCGCCACGTTCCGGGAGGCCGGGGTGGGCCAGGTGGTCGCCGAGGAGAAGCACATGGGCTCCCGGGCGACGCTGCTGATCGGTGCCGCGAAGGGTGCGTTGACCGAGCGGTTCGGGGTGCCGGACGGGGCGGTGTGGACGCGGACCGGTCGGTCGTTCTTCGGCCCCGAGCGGACGGCGCTGCTGGTCGACCGCATGCGGGCGGCCGCCGAGCGGGCGGGGCTGTTCGCCGAACTCGGGACGTCCTGGTTGGTGCTGGACGCCGAAATCCTGCCGTGGAGCGTGAAGGCCGAGCCGTTGATCCGGGAGCAGTACGCGTCGGTGGCCGCGGCTGCGGGCGTGGCGTTGCCGGCGTCGGTGGCCGCGCTCGAGCAGGCGGCCGCGGCGGGTCTGGACGTCGGTGACCTGCTGGACCGCACCCGTCGACGGGTCGAGGACGTCGCCGGTTTCCGGGACGCCTACCGGCGATATCGCGCCGACACCGACCCGGACCGTCTCGGTGGGGTGGGGGTCGCCGTGTTCCAGGTGCTGGCCGCCGAGGGGGCGACGTTCGCCGACCGCCCGCACGCCTGGCACCTGGACGTGGCCGACCGGCTGGTCGCCACGGACCCGGAGCTGGGCGTGCGCACGGACCGGCGGGTCGTCGACCTGGCCGACCCGGAGTCCGCGGCGGCTGCCGTGACCTGGTGGGAGGAGATGACCACTGCCGGCGGGGAGGGGATGGTCGTCAAACCGGCCGGCAACCTGACCCGCACCCCCGACGGTCGACGGCTCGTCCAGCCGGGTCTGAAGGTGCGCGGGCCGGAGTACCTGCGGCTCATCTACGGGCCGGAGTACCGGCAGCCGGCGAACCTCGAACGGCTCCGGTCCCGGCAGGTCGGAGCGAAACGCTCGCTGGCCCTGCGGGAGTACGCGATCGGCCTGGAGGGCCTCGACCGGTTGGTCGCCGGGGAGCCGCTGTGGCGGGTGCACCAGTGCGCGTTCGCGGTGCTGGCTCTGGAGTCCGAGCCCGTGGACCCGCGGCTGTGACCGGCCGACCGGCCCGGGTCATCCGGGGTGACCGCACCCTGCCGCCCGGCTACGACCACCCGCACGCCTCCGAGGCGGCCCGCCGGCTGGCCGAACGCGGGCAGATCCTGCGGGTACAGGTCGGGTCCGGCGTGCACGGCACCGCGATCGGCGGCCAGGACGACCGCGACGAGATGGGGATCTGCCTGGAACCGGCCGAGTTCGTCACCGGTCTGGCCCGGGTGCCGGCCGGGGTCCGGGCCGAGGCGCCACCCGACGGGTCCGGGGACGACGGTGCCGCGCTGGGTCAGCCGGGGACCGTGGCGTTCGAGCAGTACCAACGGCACACCGTGTGGGACCGGCCGGGCGGGTTGGCCAACCGGTCCGGGGCCGGCGATCTCGACGTCGTCGTCTATTCGCTGCGCAAGTGGTGCCGGTTGGCCCTGGCCGGCAATCCGACCGTGCTGCTGGTGCTCTTCGTCCCCGACGAGGAGGTGGTCGTGCGGGACACCGTCGGCTGCGAGCTCGTCGAGAACGGGCACCGCTTCGTCTCCCGTCTGGCCGGCGACCGGTTCCTCGGGTACCTGGCCTCCCAGCGGGCGTCGATGGTCGGCGCCGGAGCCCGCACGAACCGGCCCGAGCTGGTCGCCGCGCACGGGTACGACACCAAGTTCGCCATGCACGCGCTCCGTCTGGGATTCCAGGGCGTCGAGCTGCTGAGGACCGGGCGCATCACGCTGCCGGTGCCGGAACCGGCGCTCGGCGAGTTGCGGGCAGTGCGGCGCGGCGAGGTGCCGGTGGAGCAGGTGGTGCGTCGCATCGACGACGTGGCCGCCGAATTGGAGTCGCTCAACCGATCGCCGCGGGTGCCCGACCAGCCCGACCGGGCCTGGGTCGACGGGTTCCTGCACCGTGCGCATCTGGCCTACTGGGCCGATCCGGACGGTGACCGATTTGGGAGCTGATCGCGCTCTGGGGTAACCTCGTTCGTCGCTGCTTCCGGCTGGTCCGGAGGGTGCGAAGTAGTGCGGGCCTATAGCTCAGGCGGTTAGAGCGCTTCCCTGATAAGGAAGAGGTCGGAGGTTCAAGTCCTCCTAGGCCCACCACACAGTTCGGCTCGGCGGGACGTGGTCCCGTTCGGTTCTCTTCCCCCCACCGCCATCGTCGGTGTGGACGTCCAGCGGTAGCCTCGGACCCGGAAGTGCCCGCGACAACCAGGACGGTGTCCCGTGAAGAAGCTCGCTCTGCTGCTGGCCGCCGGTGGCGCCCTGGCCGCCGTGGTGGTCCGCCGCCGACAGGCCGCCGCCGCCGAAGCCGCGCTCTGGGACCAGGCCACCTCCACCCCGGCACCGCCCCGCACCACCGCCTGAACCGCATCTGGATCCTCGGATCCAGGCCCGGGGACGTAGCTCAATTGGCAGAGCACCGCCTTTGCAAGGCGGGGGTTGGGAGTTCGATTCTCCTCGTCTCCACCAGAAGCTGTTCGCGCGCTATCTGCGAGGCACGGCGTCACCGTGGCTGAACACGGGATCCAGGTACGAGGCCACCAGCGCCATCTGCTGGTCGAGGTCCGCTTCGCACACCGCTTCCAGTCGCTCCTTGCGACGCCAGGCAGCCCACTTGGCCTGGCCGATCTGTCCGTAGCCGGCAACGTGCGGTGCGATGCGTTCGAGGGAAACGTTGCGGTAGCGGGCCACGGCTTGCGCAGAGCGGAGCAGCTCGTCAGCATCGATTCCTTGCCGGGCAAGCTGGACGATGTCGACGTAGTCGCGCCACGTCGTGCTGGTGATGCCCCGCTCCAGGATGGTGACGCCCTTCTCGGCGATCGTGGTCTCGGACGCGTACCCGAGCAGCACGAACGGGTCGCCCACGATGCGATCGATGCGCACCTTGCGGGGGGCGGGCACGATCGGATCTCCGGTGGAGACATCCCACGCGGCCGCGCCCTTCCACGGCCCGATCGACACACCGAGCCGGACCCGGAGTCCAGGGTAGGCGGCGTGCTCGCGGATCTCTTGCACACTGACCGAGTCGAGATCAAACACCACCCCGTCATCGGTCTCGACCGCGACGAGGTCATGGACGACGTCGATGAGGTGACCGGCGGTGACGTCTGCTCCGATGGCGTTCGCATCGGCGTCCTTCGTCGGGCGCCGCACCCCGTAAGCGGCCAGCAGAATCCCGCCTTTGAGCACGAAGTCATCGGCATGCGCCGTGCGAGAGAGACGATCCAGGAACGACTCCAGCGTGTGCCGGATCAAATACTCCTGCGTCGGCGTAGCGACTCCGGTCTTCGCCGCTGCCGACCGTGCCGCGGACTGGATGCGGCGGAACGCCTCATCGCCTGGGCTCATCCCAATGCCTCTAGCGCTTGGAGGACGGGAGACTTCGCCCGGGGGAGGCGAGAGGCGATCTCCATCAGCGAAGTAGGTTTCCCGCCGCGGCGCAGCCACTCCTTCACTGCCTCCCGTGCGAGCTCGTATCCGACCTCTCCACGCAGGCGGAACGCGTCCGCGATCGACCGCTCGGGCGAGTAGATACCGACCGTCTGACCCGTGCCCGGGATCAGGATCTCCTTCCGGCCGATGTCAAACGTGGCCTGATCGAACTGATGCCAAGCGATAGCGCCATCGCTCGCCGGTATGCGCGACCCCCGTGGGATCGCGACGTCCAACGCCGCGGGGATCGCATCGGTCAGGTCATGATGAGCGAGCGCCGACGCCAAACAGATCGTGGCATCCGAGCGACGAGTCGCGGCCTCGATCCAATCCCAGTCCGCCGCGTCCGCATCCGCCGGAAGGTAGATCCCACGAGCGATTCGCTTCAACCGCCCCTCGTGCGCTGCACGGTACAGCCCGCTGCGCGACATACCGGCCTCCTCGGCCGAGCCCGGCCTGACCGCCGCCATCGCCACCACCCTCGGTCTGACACAAAACGGATACACATAAAGATAGCTGATAACGAATTGTGCCGGTCCGGCCCCGTCCAACAGCATGTCGATGGCGAATACGGTCCGGCCCCCACCGTGCCGCGCCTGCCGTACCTTCCGTAACGTGACCGCCCCTTCCCGTTCCGATGTCGTCGTGGTCGGCGCTGGTCTCGCCGGCCTGGCCACCGCGAAGGCCCTGACCGAAGCGGGTATCGAGACCACCGTGGTCGAGGCGGCCGACGCGCCGGGCGGGCGGGTGCGGACCGATCTGGTGGACGGGTTCCGGTTGGACCGCGGGTTCCAGTTGCTCAACCCGTCGTACTCCGAGGCGCAACGGGTGCTGGACCTCGAGGCGCTCGACCTGCGGCCGTTCCAGGCTGGGGTGGTGGTGGCGATGGGCGGGAAGCGGCACACGCTGGGCGACCCGTTGCGGTTGCCGTCGTCGCTGCCCGGGGACCTGACCGCCCCCATCGCCTCGCTGAAGGAACGGCTCGCGCTCGTCGCCTGGGCGCTGCCGGTCGGGTACGGGCCGTCGTCTCGGATCAAACACGCCACCGACCGGACGCTGGCCGACGAGCTCGAACGGCGGGGGCTGCGCACCGTCACCGACCGGGTGCTGCGTCCGTTCCTGGCCGGGGTGCTGGCCGAACGGGAACTCTCCACGTCCCGCCGCCTGGGCGAACTGTTCCTGCGCGCGTTCCTGCGGGGCACCCCGTCGCTGCCCGCCGCCGGGATGCAGGCGATGCCCGACCAGCTGGCCGCCGCGCTACCCGCCGGCACCCTCCACCTGAACACCCGGGTCACCGACGTCCGCCCCGACCGGGTCGACACGGCTCAGGGCCCGATCAGCGCGAAGGCCGTCGTCGTCGCCACCGACGCGGCCACCGCCCGGACCTGGCTGCACCTGCCGGCGCGGCCGACGAAGGCACTCACCACGTTCTGGTTCCGGGCCGACGAGGCGCCGACCGACAGCGCGATCCTGCACGTCGACGGGGACGCGGACGGGCCGCTGGTCAACACCGGCGTCGTCAGCAACGTGGCCCCGACCTACGCCTCCGACGGGCATCTGGTGGCCGCGACCGTGCTCGGCACGGACGCCACCCTGGAACGGGCCGTCCGCGACCAGTGCGCCCGGGTCTACGGGTCTCCGACCGACCGCTGGGAGCTGCTGCGCGTCGACGTCATCCACGCCGCACTGCCGACGTTCCCGCCCGGCACCCCGCTGCGGTCACCCAACCTGGTCACCAGCGCCGACGGCCGGATCGTGGTCGCGGGGGACCACATCGACACCCCGTCGATCCAGGGTGCCCTCGTTTCGGGGAAGCGAGCCGCCCGGACGGTGCGGTCGATCCTCGCGGATACCTAGGATTCGGGCATGTTGCCCGCCTGGACGTGGCTCATCGCCCTGCACGCGATCGCGGCGAGCCTGGCCCTGGTGCTCGGCGCTTTCCAGTTCCTGCGCACCGCCAAGGGCGACCCACCGCACAGGGCCGTCGGCCGGATCTGGGTCGGCCTCATGCTCTACGTCGCCCTCGGGTCGTGGCTGTTCGGCGGCTACGACAGCCCCATCGACATCTTCCTGCGCGCGCTGGCCGTCTGGACCACGTTCAGCGTGATCATGGCCGTCGTCCAGGCCCGCCGCGGCCGCATCGACCGGCACCGAGGGTTCATGGTCGGCACCTACCTGGGTCTGATCGGCGCGTTCGTCGGCGTGCTGGCTGTGCGGACCCGCCGGGTCCCGGCCTGGTTCATCGCCGAGCCGTTGATGATGTCGCTCGTCGCGCTGGCGATCATCGCGGTCGGCGGGTTCGTCATCGCCGCGATCATGTTCGGCACCCGGCCCCGGCAACCCGTCACGACCGACGCCTGACCTCCGGTCAGCCGATCCGCTCGAAGGCCTGCCGATGCAACGCCCGCAGGTCGTCGGCCAGTTCGGGCGCCGGACCGCGGACAGCGACCCCGGGGGCCACCGCGCCCACCGGTAGCGGAGCCACCGGCGACGGCGGCGCGCCCCACTCCGACCGCCACGCCGTCAACTGCGCCGACGAACCGGCGTAGACGATCGGACCGAGACCGACCCAGGCGTGCGCGGCCGAGCACATCGGGCAGTGCTCGCCGGAGGTGTAGACCGTGGCGCGAGCACGCTCCGGCGGCGGGAGGTTCTCGGCCGACCACCGGGCCAGCTCGAACTCCGGGTGCCGGGTCTGGTCACCGGCGGCCGTCCGGTTCCGGTCCTCGGCCGCCACCGTGCCGTCGGCCAGCACGAGCACCGACCCGAACGGGTCGTCGCCGTCGGCCAACGCCGCACCGGCCAGCTCCACGCACCGGCGCAGATGCACCAGGTCGGCCTCGGTCACAGCTGCCGGGCTCACCGGTCGACCAGCTCGGCGTTGCGGGTCCCGTCCGACCGGCCGTCGACGGAGTGGGCCGCCTGGTCGTGATCGTCTAACAGGTGGACCGACCGCCGACCCGGCGCCGACGGCGGCTGCTCGGCCGCCCGGTACTCGTCCTCGGCCCGCTGCTGCTCCTCGATGCGCTTCTTGACCCGGCCGAGCCCCGGCAGCGATCCGATCAGCTCGTTGAGTTCCTTGGAGACGTCCAGCAGGTCGCGCAGGTCGGGGGCCACGGTGGCCAGGGTGTCCAGCACCGGCAGGATGTCGGCGTCGAGCTTGTCGACGATCGTCGGCAACGCATCGACCAGCTGGATGACCGCGGCGATCTCCCGATCGCTCGTGGTGTCGACGAGCTTGGCGACCAGCGGGTGGAGCCGGTCCAGCAGCGGGACGAACCGGTCGAGCAGCGGCTGCACCTGCGCGGTGAGGCCGGCCGTCTGATCGACCAGGCCGTCGGTGCGGTTGAGGATGCCGTCCGTCCGGGCGACCGCGCCCTCGGTCGAGTCCAGAATGTGCCCGGTGCGGCCGACCGCGTTCTCGGTGGAGTCCAGGATCCCGCCGGTCCGGGAGACGGCGGTCTCGGTGCTGTCGAGGATGCCGCCGGTGCGGGACACCGCCCCCTCGGTCGCGGCGAGGATCCCCGACGTCCGGCGGATCGCCGACTGGGTGCCGTCCAGTACCTCCTCGACCCGGACCATCACGCCGTCGACCTGGTCGACGATGCCGGTCGTCCGGGCCAGCACCTGCTCGGTGCTGTCCTCGATGGCGTCCACCCGGTCCACCGCGGCCGCCGCCCGCCGGACCAGTGTCTCGGCCTCGGACAGCAGCACCTGCACCCGCAGCAGCAGGGTGCCGACCTCGGCGACCATCGCGACCAGCCGGGGCACCAGGGCGATCGTCCGCTCTGCCGCCTCGTAACCGGCCCCGGCCAACTTCAGGACGTCACCCGGTCCGGGGATGCGCATGTCGGCTCCGATCCACTGCGGCGGGGAACTGGCCGGACCCCGGTCAGGACGCCCAGCGTAGGAGCGGATCGGCAGCACCGCCCGCCCCTTCATTTCCCAGCCCGTCGCGGTTCCACCGCCCGCGACCCGATCGCATCCGTCCGGGTCGTGGTACTCCTGCGGTACCGGGTCAGGTGACCGGCGCACGCAACCAGGAGGAAGCCATGCCCCGAGCCGTCGTGTTCGAGTCGTACGGAGGGCCGGAGGTCCTGAACGTCGTCGACGTCCCGCGGCCGGAACCCGAACCCGGGCAAATCCGGGTGCGGGTGACCGCCGCCGGCCTGAACCCGTACGACAGCAAGGTGCGCAGCGGCGCGATGTCCGGCGGGAAGCCGATCACGCGGCCCCGACGGGTCGGCACCGATTTCGCCGGTGTGATCGACGGCTTCGGCGGCCATTCCGACCTGTTCACCGGGGGCGAGCGGGTCGTCGGGCAGGCCACCGGGGCGGCCGCCGACTTCGTGCTCGCGACCGCCGAGAAACTGGTGGTGCTGCCCGATCACGTCGACGACGTCACGGGGGCGGCGATCGGGGTCGTCGGCACCACCGCGGTCCGTACCCTGGGCCTGGTCGACCTGCAGCCCGGGCAGGTGCTGCTGCTGCATGCGGCCGCCGGTGGCGTCGGCTCCTTCGTCACCCAGCTCGCCGTGGAACGCGGGGCCACCGTCATCGGCACGGCATCGGCCGCCAACCAGGACTATCTGCGGTCCCTCGGGGCCGTGCCCGTCGTCTACGGCGACGGGTGGGTCGAGCGGGTCCGCGCGGTCCTGGACCGCCCCGACGGCCCCGACCAGGTCGACGCGGTCATCGACGCCGCCGGCCGCGGGGTCGTCGAGGGCTCGCTCACGCTGGTGCGCGACGGCGGCCCGATCGTCACCATCGCCGACTTCGCGGCGAGCGGCCCGAACGTGCACGTCAGCACCGGCGGCGAACCCGGATTCGAGCACGCGCTGGTGGACGCGGTCGCCGCCGTCTCCCGCGGTGCGGTGACGGTCCGGGTGGCCGCGACGTACCCGCTGGAGCAGGTGCGCGAGGCGTTCACCGATGTCGACGGCGGATCCTCGACCGGCAAGGTCGTGCTGACCCTCGGTTGATCCCGCCGCCCGCCGCGCTGACTGTCCGTCAGTATCGGGGCTGGTCCGGGGCCTGCTGCGGTGTGGCGACTTCCCGCTGTCGGTGGTCCGTCCTACCGTCCCACTCGACCCCCGGCGCCGCCCGGGGGCCGACCCCGGGAGGTGACGTCGATGTCCGGATCCTGGCCGCCCAGCCGTGTCCGGGCGATCGGTTCCGCCGCCGCCCGTCGGTCGACGCCCCGCCCCGGCCTGCGGGTCATCGACGCGGAGTTCCTGCGGATCGTCGGGGCGGCGACGTACGCCCGCGGTCGGTCCCTGGCCTTCAGCGACGCCGTGCACATCCAGTCGTCCGGCCCCGGGGAGCTGGTCGCCGCCGTCCGCGGGACCCGGGCGCGGCCCTACCGCACCCGGGTGTCGTTCGCGCTCGACGCCCAGGATCGGGTCCGGTCCTTCTCCGGCGAGTGCACGTGCCCGGTCGGGTTGGACTGCAAGCACGCGGTGGCCGTGCTGATCAGTCACCTGGCGCGGGAGGAGGACGAGCTTCACGCGACGGACGAGCCGGACACCGCCGACGGGTCCACGGTCGATTCCTGGTGGGCCGACGGCGAGGGGTGGGCGGCCGAGGAGCCCTCGGCGTGGGGTGAGCTCGATCCCTTCGAGCCGGACGCGCCGGAGGGATCCGATCTCACCCGCGACCTGCTGTCGTCGCTGACCGAACGCCGCTGGGGCGGTCGCGGCCCGGGCCGCAAACCGGAGGCGGACGGGCCGGCGGTCGATCCCGCGCCGGAGTGGGAGCGGTCGCTGCGGGGGCTGCTCGCCCTGCCTCGACCGGTCCGCTCGGCCGGCCAGCCTCTGGCCCTGCTGGTCGACATCACTCTCGGCGGCGGTGCCGCCCGGAGCCGGTCCGGTGGGGCGGCCGGCGCGGCCGGGACCGCCCGCATCGCCCTGCGGCCGGCTCACCGCGGCGCCCACGGACGGTGGATCCGCACCGGGGTGACCTGGACGGATCTGCTGCCGTCGGGCGCGGCGCTGCGGTACGCCCCGGACCACGTCGCGGCCCTGCACGAACTGGCCGAGCTGGCCGCGCCGCGTCAGGTCTCCGGGTGGTTCGACGTGGCCGACCGCGGCGGCCGGTTGTGGGCCCTGCTGGATGCCGCCGCCCTCGCCGGGGTCGAGATCGTCACCGCGCAGGGCCTGCGGCCGGTGCAGATCAGCACCGAACCGGCCACTCTGTGGACCGACGTCGTCCGCGCCGACGACACCGGGGACCTGACGGTGACGACGGGCCTGTCGCTGGCCGGCGAGCACCTGCGGCCCACCCGGTTCCGGTGGTTCGGCGACCCGGTCGCCGGTGTCCTGACCTGGCCGGAAGGGGGCGGTCCGGACGGCCGGCTGCTGCTCGCCCCGGTCGCCGGCGTCGTGCCCACGGCGCTGTCCGCCCTGGCCCGCGCCGCATCCATGACCATCCCGGCGGCCGACGCCGACCGGTTCCTGGAGGCTTTCCTGCCCCGGCTGCGTCGGGTCGCCGCCGTGGCCAGCCCGGACGGCACGGTCGCTCTGCCCGACCCCGACCGGCCCCGGCTCCGGCTGACGGCGCGGCACGCCGCGGGAGCGCACCTGCGGCCCCGGGTGACCGTCCGGTGGGACTGGCAGGATCCGCGGTCGGGCGAGTGGCGGAACTGGGACGCCCTGACCGCGCGCCCGGCGGAACGCGGCGTGCTGCAGGAACTGGTCGCCGCGTTGGCCGGCGACGGGCTCGTCCCGGCGGTGCTGCTGTCGGACGACTCGGCCGACCTGCCGGCGCCGACCACCGAACTCACCGGTCTGGCGGCCGCCGAGTTCGTCCACCGGCAGTGGCCGGTACTGCGTGACGACCCTCGGCTCATCACCGAGGAGACCGGCGCCGCACCGGGCCACCGTCCCGCGACCGGCCCGGTGCAGATCGACCTCGGCGGTTCACCGTCCGATGAGCCGCGGGACCCGACGGGCGCCGACTGGTTCGATCTCGATCTGACCGTCCTGGTCGACGACGAGCCTGTGCCGTTCGAGTCGGTGTTCCTCGCCCTGGCCTGCGGCGACGACGTGGCCGTCACTCCTGGCGGCACCTATTTCCCGCTCGACGCACAGCAGTGGGGTCCGCTGCGCCAGCTCATCGAGGAGTCCCGCGGCCTGTACGAGCTGCCGGGTCAGCAGGTCCGGTTCGCCGGCGACGGTGGCACCCGCTGGGCCGAACTGGTCGCGTCCGGTCTGCTCAGCCGGCAGGCGCTGCGCTGGCAGCAGCAACTCGGTGGGCTGGCCGCAAAGGACCCGGCCGAGCTGACCGCGTTCGAGGACCTCGACGTCGACTTCCGGGCCACCCTGCGCGGGTACCAGCGCACCGGGGTGCAGTGGCTGCGGCGCCGTGAGGAGGCCGGGGTCGGCGGGATCCTGGCCGACGACATGGGCCTGGGCAAGACGGTGCAGACCCTGGCCATGATCGCGGCCGCCCGACGCCGGGACCCGGCGGCCGGTCCGTTCCTCGTCGTCGCCCCGACCAGCGTCGTCGGGAACTGGGCGACCGAGGCCGCCGCCTTCACCCCCGGCCTGCAGGTGCGGGTCGTCGCGGCCGGTCGTCGGCGCCGCGGCCGTTCGCTGGCCGCGACGGTCGACGGGGCCGACATCGTCGTCACCTCGTACGCGCTGTTCCGGCTGGACAAGGACGAGTACCGGGCCCTGCCGTGGTCCGGTCTGATCCTCGACGAGGCGCAGTTCGTGAAGAACCGCACGTCACAGGCCTACGACTGCGCGCTGCGGCTGCCGGCCCGGGTGAAGTTCGCCGTCACCGGCACCCCGCTGGAAAACAACCTGGGCGAACTGTGGGCGCTGTTGTCGATCACCGTGCCCGGCCTGTTCGCCGACCCGGACGCCTTCGACGAGTACTACCGGCAGCCCGCCGAACGCGGGGACACCGAACGGCTGGCCCAGCTGCGCCGCCGGATCGCCCGGTTCCTGCTCCGCCGGACCAAGGAGGAGGCGGCCCCGGACCTGCCGCCCAAGCAGGAGCAGGTGCTGCACCTCGAGCTGACCCCCGGGCACCGGCGGTTGTACGACCGGCAGCTGCAGCGCGAACGGCGCAAGGTGCTCGGTTTGCTGGCCGCCGACGAGGGCGGCGGGGCGCACCGCCTGGAGATCCTGCGTTCGCTCACCCGGATGCGGCAGCTGTCCCTCGACCCGTCCCTGGTCGACGGGGTGATCCCGCCGGACACGCGGACGCCACCGCGGTCGGCCAAGCTCGACCGGCTGGTCGAGCACGTCACCGAGATCGCCGCCGGCGGGCATCGGACGCTGGTGTTCAGCCAGTTCACGAGCTTCCTCGACCGCGCGCAGGCCGAACTGGAACAGGCCGGCATCGAGTGCTGCCGGCTGGACGGCTCGACCCGCGACCGCCCGGCGGTCATCGAACGGTTCCGGACCGGGACCGCGCCCGTCTTCCTCATCAGCCTCAAGGCCGGTGGTTTCGGGCTGAACCTGGTCGAGGCCGACTACTGCATCCTGCTCGACCCGTGGTGGAACCCGGCCGCGGAGAACCAGGCCGTCGACCGCGCCCACCGCATCGGCCAGCAGCGCACCGTCGTCGTCTACCGGTACGTCTCGGCCGACACCGTCGAGGAGAAGGTCATGGCGCTCAAGGCGGGCAAGGCCGCCCTGTTCGACGCGGTCCTCGGTCCGGCCGGCGGCGGCGTGGCGGGCGCCGATCTGCGGGCCGACGGCGACCCCCACCTGTCCGCTGCCGACATCCGCGCCCTGCTCAGCTGAGCCGTCGGGGGGCGTGATCGTCCCGTCGTCCGGGACCCTGGGCGTATTGTCCGGGTTCGAACATACGATCGTCAGATGGGTCTCGCAGATCGGCCACCGAAGTACTCGCTGTCGGTGTTCGAGTCTATCTTTTAGAACATGAGTCGGAGTGACCGGAGCACCTACTTCCAGCCCGCGCTGGGCGTCCGTGGGCTGATGCTGGTGGCCGCCTACGCGCCGCTTCTGGTGCTGATCGCGGTCCTCGACTCTTTCGCGCTCGGGTCGAGCGATGCGCCGTGGCTGCGCTGGCTGCCGGCACTGGTGGCCGGGACGGGCGTGCTGGTGACGGTGGTCTTCGTCGCGGTGGCCGTCCGCCGTCGTGCCACGGAACCCGAGGTCGTCTTCGAGGCCCGTCCGCGGGACGGTGAGGCGATCCGGTTCTTCGCGACGTATGTCGTCCCGTTCTTCATCCTGCAGACCGCCACCCCGACGCACCGGTGGGCGCTGATCGTCTACCTCGTGCTGATCGCCGTGCTCTACCTGCAGAGCGAGATGTTCGCGGCGAACCCGGTGCTGGCCCTGCTCGGCTACCGCGTCTTCGAGCTCAACCGCGTCGACGGCGGGTTCCTGCTGGTGCTGACCCGGAGCCGGTACCTGGCGCCCCGGGAGGTCCTGGAGCTGGTGCCGCTCGGTGGCTACGTCCACGCGCACCGGGGATCCGCCGGGTTGCAGCGGGCCACCGGCGCGGGAGGGTCCGCCGACGGCGACCCGGTCGACGGCTCGGTGGGGCGGCGCTCGGGGGGTACGGCGGCCGCCGCCGCCGCGACAGCGGGACGAGGGGGATCGGCATGACGACGAGGGGGAGCGCGATGACGCAGCAGATGGATCCGATCGACCGGGTGGGTGCGTGGGCCGATCCCACCGCACCGCCTCCGCCGGAGGCCGGCGCGGGACGGGACGCTCCGGCGCACCCGGTCGACCGCGGTCATGCCGTCCGGGGTCGGGGGGCCGGGCGGACCAGCGTCGCCGGCCGCAGCGGTCGCGGGCCGCGGCGGCCCGTGCGGGTCGTCCACCGGGCCGGCCGGGAGCGGATCGGGTCGATGACGCCGGACGATCGCAGCACGGCGGTCCGGGCGGCGCTGGCCGGCGCCGGGTCCGGCCGGGCCTCGCTGCTGATGGTCACCGACCACCGCACCAGCCGACCGCGGGTGTTCGCGGCGCCGGTCGACCTGGCCTTTGCCGAGCAGTTGGTCGAGCTGGCCACCGAGGTGTCCACGGACGCGGCCGAAGCGGAATGGCGCCCGGCAGCGCCCGGTTTCACGCCCGCCGCCGGTCAGTGGCTGTGGACGGCGACCGCGCACACCCCGTTGGCCGGGTTGGACGAGGAGATCTGCCGGCCCACCCATGCCCCCTATCAGCGGTCGGTGCGCTTCGGCCGGTCCAATCTGATGGTGCTGCGGATACGGGCGGACGACGGAACCGATCTGCTCCGGCTCTACCAGGGCTTCTCGCCGGACAAGGCGCTCGGCACCGGTCGCCGGCTCGTCGGCTTCTGGTCGGGTGAGCGGTTCACCGCGCTGACCGCGCCGCTGGTCATCGACCGCGCGTTCCGGGTGGTCGTGGCGCAGGGAATGGCGTTGATGCCGACGGCGGCCGCGTACGAGGGTCTGTTCGGCCCGCCGACGGCCGTGCGGGTCGAGGCCGCCGCGACCTTCGCCGACGCGTTCGAGGACGCATTGCTCGTCCGGGGGGTCGACGAGCTCCGCGTCGCCTGCCTGTCCGACCTCAACATGATGCGCAAGCTGCTCAGCATCCGGCGCCGGCTGGAGGACCCGCGGTTCCGGGCCGCCCTGACGATGGACCGGGTCCTGGCGTTCCTGGCCACCAACCCCCAGGTCACGGTGCCGGTCGATCGCAGCGGTCCCAGCCCGGCCCTGGTGTTCGAGCCGGGACCGCAACAGCGGTGGGCCCTGCTCAAGCTGCTGGACGACGACTACCTGCGCTCGGACCTCACCGGGTACCGGTACGAGGCGAACTCCAAGAGCGACGTCCGATGAGTGCCCCACGGTGGCCCGGGCCGCAGCGGCCCGGGCCGGCCCGGCTACTTCGACTCGCGCCAGGCGCGCTCGAAGGGCAGCCGCCAGGCGTGCGGGGCGATGAGCTGGTGGATCGCGTTGGGGCCCCACGAGCCCGGCGCGTACGGCTTCACCGGTGGCGGGTTCTCCAGCAGCGGAGCGGCCCGCTCCCACAGGCTCTCGATGCCCTCGGCCGTGGTGAAGAGCGTGTGGTCGCCCCGCATGGCGTCCAGGATGAGCCGCTCGTACGCCTCCAGGACGTCACCGACCCGGTCGGTGTCGTGCGCGGAGAACTGCATCGAGAGCTTGTCCATCCGCATCCCCGGTCCCGGGCGCTTGCCGTAGAACGACAGCGACACCTTCGTCTCGTCCGCGAGGTCGAACGTCAGGTGGTCCGGGCCCTGCAACCCCACTCCGGAGCCGGCCGGGAACATGCTCTTGGGCGCCTCCTTGAAGGCGATCGAGATGATGCGCTGCCCCTCGGCCATCTTCTTGCCGGTCCGCAGGTAGAACGGCACCCCCGCCCAGCGCCAGTTGTCGATCTCGCATTTGAGCGCGATGAACGTCTCCGTCTCCGATTCCGGGGAGACACCCTCGGCCTGCCGGTAGCCGTTGTACTGCCCGCGGACGACGTTGCGGGGGTCGAGAGGCATCAGCGAACGGAAGACCTTGTTCTTCTCCTCGCTGATGGCTCGCGGTTCCAGCGCGGTCGGCGGTTCGATCGCGACGAACGCCATCACCTGGAACAGGTGGGTGACGACCATGTCCTTGAACGCACCGGTCGACTCGTAGAAGCCGGCCCGCCGGTCCAGGCCCAGCGTCTCGGGCACGTCGATCTGCACGTGGTCGATGAACGTCCGGTTCCAGATCGGCTCGAACAGGCCGTTGGCGAACCGGAACGCCAGGATGTTCTGCGCCGCCTCCTTGCCCAGGAAGTGGTCGATGCGGAAGATCTGCCGCTCGTCGAAGACGCTGTGCACCTGCTCGTTCAGCACGATCGCGCTCTGCAGGTCGGTGCCGAACGGCTTCTCCATCACCACGCGGGAGCGCTCGACCAGGTGGGCGTCCCGAAGCATGGTGACCACCGCCAGGGCGGCCTTGGGCGGGACGCTCAGGTAGTGCAACCGCCGGACGTCCGGGCCCAGTTGCACCTCGGCCTCGGCGACGGCGGCGGCCAGGGCGTCGGGTCCGGCCGACTGCGGCACGTACTGCAGGCGGACGGCGAACTCGTCCCACTGTTCGCGGGTGATCGGGCGGGTGCTGAAGTCCTTGACCGCCTGGTAGGCGAATTCGCGGAACGTCTCGGTGGTGTAGTCCTCGAGCGACGTCGCGACCACCTGGATGTCCGGGGTCAGCGCCGACAGCGACAGGAACGTCAACCCGGGCAGCAGCTTGCGCCGGGCCAGGTCGCCACCGGCGCCGAACAGTACGACCACGTGCGGGGCGACATGGTCGGACTCCCGCCGCTGCGGGCGCGAACCGGGGGCGGGATAGGCGATCGTCTGCGGGGTCTCCGACATGCCGTGATGATCGCACCCGAGACTGCCGGTGACGCCGGGGGTCGTCCGGTCGGTCCATCGAACGGGGATGCGTGTCGCCCGGGGCGAAGTCGCCACATGGGAGCCGCCGGCCGGGACGCCGACCCGGCTGCTGTGCGGGCACCGTGGGGCGGCTGCAACCGGCCCGGCTGTCGGACGTGGCCGCTACCGTGGCCTCGTGACGAACGAGCGCAGCACACCGCCGTTGGGCGTCCACTCCGGGGCCCGCGAGGACGATGCCGACCCGGTCGCCGAGGCACGGGCCTCCGGGGCCGACGCGGTGCAGATCTTCCTGGCCGATCCGCAGGGGTGGAAGGCGCCGAAGCCCCACCCGCACGCCGAGGCGCTGCAGTCCTCCGGCCTGGACATCTACGTGCACGCCCCGTACATCGTGAACGTCGCGAGCGACAACAACCGCATCCGCATCCCCAGCCGCAAGATCCTGGGCCAGCACGCCGCGGCGGCCGCCGCGCTGGGGGCCAAGGGCTTGGTCGTCCACGGCGGGCATGTGGCCGGGAAGACCGACCCGCAGGTCGGGTTCGCCAACTGGGGGAAGGTCTTCTCCCGGCAGGCCGAGGAGGGCGGCTTCCCGCTGCCGGTGCTCATCGAGAACACCGCCGGCGGCGACCGGGCGATGGCCCGGCACCTCGACGCGCTTGCGCGGCTGTGGGACGAGGTCGGCCAGTACGGCGCCGGTTTCGTGCTCGACACCTGTCATGCGTTCGCCGCCGGCCTGGACCTGCAGACCGTCGTCGACGACGTCAAGGCCATCACCGGTCGCATCGACCTGGTGCATTGCAACAACTCCCGAGACGAGTTCGACTCCGCCCGGGACCGGCACGCCCCGCTCGTCGGCGGCGAGATCGACGCCGCCCAGCTGATCGGCGTGGTCCGGGCCGCGAACGCCCCGGTCATCCTGGAAACCCCCGGCGGGCCGGCCGAGCGAGCCGGCGAGATCACCCTGCTGCGGGACGCCCTGGCCGCCTGACGGACCGCCGCCCCGGTTCGGACCTACGGGCATCGGGTCGGCGGCGACCGCCGGCGGTCAACCGGGTGGCACGCGCTGGGATCGACGCGGTGGGGGTGGCGGGACGATCCGCATCGCCACCACGTGCGCGACGACCACCTGCGCGGGCCCCCCACGGGTGTCGATCACGGCCACCGTCCCGTCGCAACTGCGCAGCTCACCGAGGGTGTCGGTGAACCCGCTGACGATCCGGCTGCGTACCACCACCCGCGTCCCCGGTGCGGTCGCCCGCAGGCGATCAGCGGGACCGGGCCCCGGCGCCTCCGTCGACCCGGTCGTCGGCGACCCGACCGGGCCGGGGTCGGACGGCGGCACGGCGGGATCGGGGACGGGCATGGGCCGGAGGCTAACCGCCCGAGCGCGCAACGGCGTCAGAAGGTCACCGCAGAGCGGGTCTCGCCGCCGGTGCGGGACGCGCCTCAGGCGGCTTCGGCTGCCCGGACATCACCGGGGCGACGGCCGCTGCCGCCGCCGGACCGTCGACCGGCGGATCGGATCAGCTCCGGTTCGTCCGTCGGCACCGGGTCACTGGGATCCGCTGCCGGCCCGGGCGGGGTCGCGGCCAACAGCCCGGCCGCGATCGCCAGCACCCGGGCAGCCACCAGGTCGACGACCTCCTCGGCTCTCATCCGGCCGTGTTCGGCCGTGCGGCGGACGGTGAAGGCGACGAACGACGGGTCCAGGCGTCCGGTGCAGAACAACGCACTGGCGATCCGCCCGGCCTGTTCGGCGACGCCCGGTGCGGCGCCGGCGGGCGGTTCGGGGAGCAACTCCGCCGCGGGCAGCCGGTCTCCGGACACTGCCGTGTCGGCGACCCGGGAGACGATGGCGGCGAACTCCGCGTCGACCTGCGCCGGGAGCCAGGCCACCGGGGGACGACCGGGCCGTCCGCTACGGGCCGCGGGCCCGGCCGTCATGCGATCCAGCCCCGCGGATCGATGGCGTGCAGACGGGGAGTGTCGCGTGGGGCGACCAGGGTGACGTCCCGGGCTCCCGTCGACCACAGCAGGCGCAGCCGTTCCGTCGTCGAACGGGGGTCCAGGTAGCTGCGCCGGCCGGCCGTCTCACCCGCAGGGGTCGACGGGTGGGCTGCGCCGGGGGCGGAAGACGTGGCCACGGAGGTGGACGGAGAAGCAGCGGTGTCGACGCCCGTGTCGACCGTCTCGCCGCTGATCGGGCGATCGGTGTACATGTGTGTCCTCGGGAAATGGGCGGCGGGCGACATCGGCGCCGGGTGATGACGGGGAACGGTGATCCGCGGTGACCCCCCGGTTTCGAGTGTAAGCACGCGCATCTGAACCGATTCGGGAAAACGTTGTCTCGTCGGTCACTCAGATGGCCCAGACGGTGTGGGCCCGCCGCGGCGCCCAGGCCGCCGGCCGGACGGTGTCGCCGCCCGTTCCACAGGCGCGGACCCACGAGCCGACCACCGCGGGCCGCGCGGCCTGGGCGGGCCCGGCCGCCCCGACCGCCGGCTGGTGGCGGCGCCCGACAATGCCCCGGAGACCCTCGTTCACCTGCACCGATACCGTCAGCGTCCCCTCACCCGGAGAGGGAACGGCGGGTCACTCGTCGAGCAGACCGGCATCGTGGGCGACGATCGCGACCTGTACCCGGTTGGCCGCTCCGAGCTTGACGAGCAGCTTGCTGACGTGCGCTTTGACCGTCGCTTCACTCATGTACAGCGTGCGTCCGATGTCACTGTTCGAGGCCCCCCGTCCCACTTCCAGGAGCACCTCGGTCTCGCGCTCGGTGAGCGTTGAGATCCTGCTCACGGCGGCGCGTCGGCGTGCCGCCCGGGGGTCCTCGGCGAACCGCGAGATCAACCGGCGGGTCACGGTCGGCGACAGCATGGCCTCGCCGGCCGCGACCACCCGCACCGCCGCGACCAGTTCCAACGGCGGAGTGTCCTTGAGCAGGAACCCCGCCGCCCCGGCCTCCAGGGCCCGGAAGACGAAGTCGTCCAGGTCGAACGTGGTCAGCACGATCACCCTCGGCGGGTCCGGCCGGGACAGCAGCGCGGTCGTGGCGGCCAGACCGTCCACCCGGGGCATCCGGATGTCCATCAGCACCACGTCGGGACGGTGCGCGGCAACCGCCTCCGGGACGTCCGCACCATCGGCCGCCTCGCCCACCACCTCGAGGTCCGGAGCCGATTCCAGGATCATCCGCAGACCGGCGCGCACCAGCGCGTCGTCGTCGACCAGCAGGACCCGCGTCATCCCCGACCCCCGCGGACGACACCCGGCCCGGCCGGGGCCGTCCCGATCGCATCCCCGGCGGCGGCGGGCAGAACGGCCCGCACGGCCCAACCACCGTCGCCGGTCGGCCCGGTGTCCAGCACGCCACCGACCAGTTCGACCCGTTCCCGCAGACCGATCAACCCCGCGCCGCTGCCGGGCAGCAGCGTCCCGGACGCGACCGGGCGGCGGTTGACCACGGACACCGTGACCACCGGTCCATCGATCGCGGCCTCGGTCGCCGGCGCGGACGCCCGGTGACCGATCGACACCGTGGTGGTGGCTCCGCGGGCATGTTTGGTCACGTTGGTCAGCGCCTCCTGCACGATCCGATAGGCGGTCCGGCCGGCCGCCGGAGCGACCGCGAAGACCGGCCCGACGTCGTCGTCCGACTCCCGGACCAGGGTGACGGCCAGCCCCGCGGCGCGCGACCGGTCCACCAGGGTTGGCACGTCGTCCAGTCCCGGCTGGGGCAGCAGTTCGGCCCCCGCCCCGTCGTCGGTCTCCCCGGCCCGCAGCACCCCGAGCACGCTACGCAGATCCTCCAGCGCCTCCCGGGCGGTCGTCCGGATCTGCGCGGCCGTCCCGGCGACCCGGTCCGGAGCGAGCTGGGCGTTGACCTCCAGGCCGCCGGCCTGCAACGCGATGAGCGAGACCTTGTGGGCGACGACGTCGTGCATCTCCCGGGCGATGCGGGCCCGCTCGGTCTGCCGGGCCTGATCGGCGCGGACCAGCTGCTCCTCCTCGGCGCGGCGGGCCCGGTCGCGCAGGGACTGCAGCAGGTCCCGCCGGGCCCCGACGTAGGACCCCCACAGCGCCCAGAACGCGGCGAACACCACCGACAGGGCGCCGTCGGCCCACCAGGTCGACGAGCCCGGCGAGGTCCAGAAGGCCACTGCGACCCCGGCCGTGCAGAACACCAGAATTAGATCCCGGCGCTGGATCGCCACGGTGAGCAGGGCGAATCCGACCGGCAGCACCATCACGCCCGACACCAGGAACGCCGCCACGGTCAGCACCAGGACGGGAACGGCGGCCCGTCGTCGCCACAGCAGGAGGAACGGGGCGATCACCGCAACGGCAACGGCCACCGGGACCGGCGCCTGGAGGCCGAAGACCCCGGACGGGGACTGTCGCAGGCTGACCAGGACCGCCAGCGCGGTGTTGAGCAGGCTGAGGCCGACAACCCCCACCATCCGGGCCCGGGGCCCGGTCAGGGCCGACCACCACCGCGGGCGGACGGGTTCACCGGAACCCACCAGGGAGGGATCCGGACGGGTGCTCACCCGGCCAGCGTAGGAGTGGGCGTCCGGAACCGGATCGGCCGACGGTAGGGGGTCACCCGGAGGACCCCCCTACTTTCGTCGGGGGTCGATCCGGACGATCGACCGATGTGCCGGCCCACCGCTCCCCGGCATCGTTCTCGCCATGATCACCGTCGAGAACCTCAGCAAGCGTTACGGCCACCACCTCGCCGTGGACGACGTCTCCTTCCGCTGCGAGCCGGGCACCATCACCGGCTTCCTCGGACCGAACGGCGCCGGCAAGTCGACGAGCCTGCGGATGATCACCGGGCTCACCCCGCCGACCTCCGGTCGGGCCCTGGTCGACGGCCGTCCGTTCACCGACCTGCCCAACCCGGGACGCGAGGTCGGGGTGCTGCTGGACGCCGCCGCGGTCCACCCCGGCCGCACCGGGCGGGAGACGCTCCGGCTCACCGCCCGGCTGCTGGATCTGCCCGTCCGCCAGGCCGACGAGATGCTGGAGCGGGTCGGCCTGGCCGGCGCCGCGAGCCGCCGGGTCGGCCAGTACTCGCTGGGCATGCGCCAGCGGCTCGGCATCGGCAGCGCCCTGCTCGGCGACCCCGCGGTGCTGATCATGGACGAGCCGGCCAACGGCATGGACCCCGAGGGCATCCGGTGGATGCGGGAACTGCTGCAGGACTTCGCCGGCCGCGGCGGCACCGTGCTGCTGTCCAGCCACCTGCTGGCCGAGGTGCAGGCCACCGTCGACCGTCTCGTCGTCATCGGCGGCGGCCGCATCGCCGCCGACGGGGTGCTGTCCGACCTGCTGCGCGGCAGCGGCAGCATCGTCCGCGGTCTGGACCCGGCCGCCCTCACCACCGCGCTGCGGATCGCCGGACTGTCGGTGAGCCCGGCCGCGAACGGTGCGGTGACCGTGGCCGGCAGCCCGGAACAGGTCGGCCGGGCCGCGGCCGCCGCCGGCCAGGTGCTCCTGGAACTGCGCGAGCAGTCCAGCGGCCTGGAGGACCTGTTCTTCTCGTTGACCGACGGGGCCTCGGTCGCCGTGGCCGCCGGCCGCGCCGCCTGACCGCCGCCCCCACCCGACTCTCCGCCCTCCGCCGAAGGAAGCTTCCGATGAGCCACACCAGCCACGACTTCGCCGTCGACATCACCGACGCGCCCACCACCACCCCGACCGCCGTCCGGCGTACCGGGTCGGCCGGCCTGCGTCGACAGCCGCTCCACCGGCTGATCGGCGTCGAGATCCGCAAGGCCACCGACACCCGCAGCGGTCTGGCCCTCATCGGGCTGGGCATCGGGGTCACCGCCGTCGCGGTCGCCTACGTCCTGATCCGCGGAATCGACCCCACCTGGTCGGGCTACTCGATGTTCACGCCCATCCTGGGCGTCATCATCCCGTTGATCGGCCTGTTCTCGATGACCGCCGAGTGGACCCAGCGCACCGCGCTGTCCACCTTCCTGCTGTCGCCCCGGCGGGGCCGGGTGCTGGCCGCCAAGTTCGCCGCCGCCCTGGTCCTGACGTGGGTGGTGCTGGCCGCCGTCATCGCGTTGATCGCCGGCGCCGTCGCGCTCGGCGCGGTGCTGCAGGGCACGACCGCCGACTACACCGGTCTGGTCGACGGCGTCCGCGGCCTCTACATCCTCACCACGCTGCAGGTGATCATGGCCGCCGGGTTCGGTGCGCTGTTCGCGCAGACCGCGGTGGCCGTCGGGGCCTTCCTGGTCGCCCCCACCATCTGGTCGATCGTGGGCCCGCTGGTCTTCGGGGAGAACGCCCAGTGGCTCGACGTCTTCGCGGCCCAGGGTCGCCTGATGTCCGACACCCCGACCGAGATGCTGCCGCAGACCCTGGTCGCGATCGGCGTCTGGATCGTCCTGCCCGCCGCCGTCGGCGTCGCCCGCAGCCTGCGGCGCGAGGTCAAGTAACCGCTGCGCCGTCCCACCGGCCCGTCCCCGCCTCGGCGGTGACGGGCCGTCGGCGTGTGCTGTCAGTCCGGACGGAGGACCGCAGGCGCCAGCAGTTCGGCGACGGCCAGTTCCCGCCCGCCGGGCCCGGCGCCGTCCTCGCAGTTCCACACCGCGGACAGCACACAGCCGACGAACCCCCAGGCCCGGGCCCGCTCCAGGGGCAGGTCCAGACCATCGGCCAGCTGCTCGACCCGGGCCGGGATCAGGTGCAACAGATCGGGGTCGACGCGGTCCGGGTCGGGGTTGTAGAGCACGGGGGCGATCTCGAATCCGGGGTCGCCGACGACGCCGTGCGGGTCGATGGCCAGCCAGCCGCCCGGGGCGTCGCCGGCGACCAGCACGTTGTCGTGGTGCAGATCGCCGTGCAGCACCGCGCGGCGTGGGGCGTCGGAGCTGAGCTCGGCGAACAGTCGGTCGGCCGCCTGCACCCACCGGCGCGGCAGCAGCCGGCCGTCCGGGTCGTGCCCGAGGTGCCCGGCGAACGCCGACCGGTAGGTCTCCAGCGCGGGCAGCGGTGACCCGGGCTCCGGTACGGGCGCCGCGTGCAGGTCCCGCAGCACGGCGACGATCGCCGCGGTCGCCTCCTCGTCCCGTCCCGGGACCAGTTCGCGCAGCCGGGTGCCCGGGACGGCCCGCTGCAGCAGCAGGGCGCCGCGGGTAGTGTCGTGGTCGAGGACCTGCGCCGCGCCCCGGCCGTTCCAGACGGCGAGCGCGGCCATCTCCCGTTCCAGCAGCGGCGATCCGGGGACGCCCAGTTTGAGGACGGCCGGGGTGCCGTCGGCCCGCACGGCCGGGCAGACGTAGTTGAAGCTCAGCGGGTAGGGCGGGTCCACCGACAGCCGCCACGCGTCGGCGATCTCGATCAGCAGCCGGGGCAACTCGTCCAGCCACCGCCGCCCGGCCTCACCCCAGCCCCGGACGACGTTCTCGACGAGCACCCGCGGCAGGCCGCGGTCGTCCGTCGCGCCGGTCGTGATCATGACCCGGACGGTAGCGGTCGTGCCGTCGGTGATCGAACGGTCCACCTGGGCTGATCGGTGCTCGATGAAAGTCCCCGGCTGGAGCGCACTCTCGAATTGCCGACCCCCGTTCCCGGACTTACCGTGATCACACAGCAACCTCCCGCAACCTCATCGTCGAGACAGGAGTGTGTGAACGTGGTCGACCCCACCGGCGCCCGAACAGGCCGATGTCCATGACCACCTACACCTACCGCTGCCCCGACTGCGGGCCGTTCGACGCCAGCCACGCCCTGGGTACCGCGCCGTCCGCGCAGGACTGCCCGCACTGTCCGGCCCAGGCCCGGCGCATCATCACCGCCCCCCGGCTCTCCCTCGGCGACAGCCGGTCCCGGCGCCTGCTCGACGCCACCGCAGCCACCGCCGACACCCCCGCCGTCGTCACCAGCCTCCCGGGCCGGTCCCGCCGGCCCACGCCGATCACCCGAAACCCGTTGCACGCGAAACTGCCTCGCCCCTGATGTCGGTCCGGCCGGCCTGCGGGCGCGGCCGGTCGGCCCCGCACGCCCGCACCGTCCCCCGGGCGACAACGCCGTCGCCCGGACCAACCGAAGGGAAACGCCGTGCCAGAACTGATCTTCCCGCTCGATTCGAGCAAGAAGTTCGAGGACCAGGAGAAGATCGGCCACAACCGATGGCACCCCGAGATCCCGCCGGTGGCCACGGTCAAACCCGGGGACTCGTTCCGCGTGCACTGTCGGGAGTGGTTCGACGGCGCGATCGTCAACGACGACTCCGCGGACGACATCCTGAACGCCCCGCTCAAGACCGTGCACAAGCTCAGCGGCCCGTTCCGGGTCGAGGGGGCCAAACCGGGTGACCTGCTCGTCGTCGACATCCTCGACGTGGGGCCGATTCCGAACGAGGACTCCGGCCCGCTGGCCGGCCAGGGCTGGGGTTACACCGGCATCTTCGCCAAGCACAACGGCGGCGGCTTCCTCACCGACCAGTTCCCGGACGCCTACAAGGCGATCTGGGACTTCACCGGCCAGATCGCCACCTCGCGGCACGTCCCCGGGGTCTCGTTCGCCGGCCTCATCCACCCCGGCCTGATGGGCACCGCCCCGTCGGCCGACCTGCTGGCCACCTGGAACCGCCGCGAGCAGGCCCTCATCGACACCGATCCCGACCGCGTCCCGCCGCTGGCGCTGCCGCCCGAGCCGGAGTTCGCCGTCCTCGGTGGGCTGCCGCAGTCCGAGTACGACCGGGTCGCCGGCGAGGCCGCACGCACCGCCCCGCCCCGGGAGAACGGCGGCAACCAGGACATCAAGAACCTGTCCAAGGGCACCCGGGTCTTCTATCCGGTGTTCGTCCACGGCGCGAACCTGTCGCTGGGCGACCTGCATTTCTCCCAGGGCGACGGTGAGATCACCTTCTGCGGCGCCATCGAGATGGGCGGCTTCATCGACCTGCGCGTCGAGGTGATCAGCGGCGGGATGGAGACCTACGGCGTCAAGGAGAACGCCATCTTCATGCCCGGCACCGTCGACCCGCGGTTCAGCGAGTTCATCGCCTTCTCCGGCACGTCGGTGACGCTGGAGGGCGAGCAGCGCTACCTGGATTCGCACCTGTCGTACCAGCGGGCCTGCCTGCACGCCATCGACTACCTGACCAAGTTCGGCTACAGCCCCGAGCAGGCGTACCTGCTGCTCGGGGCCGCGCCGATCGAGGGCCGGCTGTCCGGCGTCGTCGACATCCCCAACGCCTGCGCGACCGTCTACATCCCGACGTCGATCTTCGACTTCGACGTCCGGCCGTCCGCCAGCGGCCCGACGCAGATCGACCCGGGCATGGGGGCGCCGCACTCGGCGGGCTGACCCCAGCCCCCTCGCGACTGGGCGGAACGCGCCGTTACGCCAACGGAATGGCGGCGGGCTTTACCGAGTCGCGGGGGAGTCGAGCGCGGCGACGAGGCGGTCCAGGAACTCGGCCTGGGCCGCCACCACCCGCGGCCTCGCCTGCTCGATCGTCATCCATTCGACCCGGTCGACCTCGGGGAAAGCCTTGGTCTTGCCCGAGCCGGGCGGCCACTGCAGGTCGAACGTGTTGCTGGTCGCGGTGGTCGGATCGAAGTCGCCTCGCCGGGCCCACACACGCACGGTCTTGCGGCCGCCGCGCTGCTGGACGACGCCCAGATCCAGGTCGTCGTCGGCGGTCCCGGGCGGCGGCGACCCCATCTCCTCGGTGAACTCCCGGATCGCCACGGCGGCCGGGTCCTCCTCGTCCGGGTCGTACTCCCCCTTGGGGATGGACCAGGCGTGGTCGTCCTTGCGCATCCAGAACGGTCCGCCCATGTGCCCGAGCAGCACCTGCAGTTCGCCGGCTGCGGTCCCGTCGGCCGGATCGTCGCCCGACTCAGCGGGTGCGAAGCGGTAGAGCAGGAGTCCGGCACTGGTCACGGTGGTCGCCACCGGACCAGCAGAACACGCCGACCGACGTCCGGACGAGTGTGGGGGGCGGCCACGCGGGTGACAGTGACGGCATGAGCAGCCGGGCCGAACCGAACCGTCCGTCCGCGTCGCCGGTCCTGCCGGCCGCGCCGAAGGACGGCGGCGACGAGAGCACGCTGACCGTGATCGTGGCCTTCGTGGCCAACGTGCTCATCGCGGTGGCCAAGAGCGTCGCCGCTGCGCTCACCGGTTCCGCGTCACTGGTGGCCGAGGCGGCCCACTCCTGGGCCGACGCGGGCAACGAGGTCTTCCTCATCACCGCCAACCGCCGCTCCCGGCGGCCGGCCGACCCCGACCATCCCCTGGGCTACGGCCGGGAGGCCTACGTCTGGTCGTTGTTCGCCGCGCTCGGCCTGTTCGTCGCCGGCGCGGCCGTGTCGATCACCCACGGCGTGCAGGGGCTGATCGACCCGGAACCGGCCACGGACTTCGTCATCGGCTACGTCGTGCTGGCCGTCTCGTTCGTGCTGGAGGGGATCTCGTTCCGACAGTCGGTGAAGCAGGCGCGGTCCGAGGCCGCCGCCACCCGCCGTGACCTGCTGGACCAGGTGCTGGCGACCTCCGACCCGACCCTACGGGCCGTGTTCGCCGAGGACGCCGCCGCGCTCATCGGCCTGCTGCTGGCCGCGGCCGGCCTGGCCGCGCACCAGCTGACGGGATCGCCGATCCCCGACGCCATCGGCTCCATCGTCATCGGCGTGCTGCTCGGCGTGGTCGCCATCGTCCTGGTTGATCGCAACCGGGCGTTCCTGGTCGGCCAGCAGGTGCGACCCGAGACGCGGTCCGGGGCGGTGAAGGCGCTGCTGGCGCTGCCCGAGGTCGACCGGGTCACCGCCCTGCGACTGGAGTTCGTCGGCCCCCGGCAGGTGTACGTGGTCGGGGACGTCGATCTGGCCGGTGACGAGGCCGAATCGCATCTCGCGGTACGGCTGCGCGCGCTGGAGGCCCGGGTGGTGCAGGAGTCGGAGATGGTCGTCGGGGCGACATTCAGCCTGTCCGCGCCGGACGAGCCGTCCCTGCGCTGAGGGCGGACGCTCAGCCCGCGTCTGCCGCCGCGGCCGAGCACGCGGCACAGAGCCCGAACAGTTCGACCTCGTGGTCGATGTCGGTGTAGCCGTACTGGGCGGCGATGCTGCGCGCCCAGCGTTCGACCTGGGGCGCCTCGACCTCCTGGGTCCGTCCGCACCGTCGGCAGACCAGGTGGTGGTGGTGGGCGGGCTGTTCGCACTGGCGGTACAGGACCTCGCCGGTGGCGTTGCGAACGGTGTCGAGATCCCCGCCGGCGGCCATCTCCTGCAGCGCCCGGTAGACGGTGGCCAGTCCGATCGTCGACCCGGACGCCCGCAGTGCGGCGTGCAGGTCCTGCGCCGACAGGAACTCCTCGGTGCCCGCCAGCACGTCGAGGATGGCCGCGCGTTGCGCGGTGTTGCGGCGCTGCGTGACGACCATGACGTTCTCCACGGGGTACGGCGGTCGCCCGGGCAGGTGCCGGCGCGACCGAAGGACGGCCCGAACCGACAGGCCGAAAGTGTCCCGTCAGGCTACTCGGCGCAGCCGTTGCGCGCGCCGGGTCCGCCCGGCGGCGGGGCCTGCCATTCTGGAGTCGTTGCGTGAACGACGGGGGACGGCACATGCGCGAACGGGGTACAGGACGACACCAGCGGCGGCCTCGCCCGGCCTTGGCCGGGTCGAGGCGACGGATGGGCCTGCTGACGGCCGTGGCGGCCCTCGGCCTGGCCGGCTGCGGGTCCGGGTCGACCGACGCCGGCCCGGTGCCGGGATCGACCGGTGTCCCGACGTCCTCCGGGCCGGTCGCGTCGTCCTCCGCCGCGGCCACCAACACGGTGACGAGCACGGTCACCCCGCCGGCCAGCACGGCGCAGCCCCCGCCGCCCACCGACGAGCCGGCCGCGGTCGCCGGCGACTGCCCCTTCCTGACCGACGACCAGGTCGCGGACATCAACGGTCAGCACACCGGGCCGACCAGCATCGTGGCGGTGGGGCCCTACCCGGTCTGCACCTTCACCCGCTCCGACGGCGGCTGGCTGGCGACCGTGCGGATCGTCGAGGCGCCGACCCTGGCGGAGGCGGTGGCGGCCGTCAACCAGCACGTGCCGATCGAGAACTCGTCGCCGGCCCGCCAGCCCGCCGGGTGGTCGGGCGGCTCGGCGGTGCTGAACGACCGTTCCGTCTACGCCGTCGCCAAGGACCGGTACGCGGTGGTGGCCGAGTCGAACCAGTTGCAGACCATCAAGGGCCGGCAGATGGCGATCACCACCATCTCAGCGCTCGGGTTGTAGGCCGACGGTCGGGGAACGGGCCGGTCAGCCGGGGCGATGTCGGTGCCGCGTGGCACGATTGTCCGGTGAGCCTCTACGCAACGTTGCACACCAACCGCGGCGACATCCGGATCGAGCTGTTCCCGCACCACGCGCCCAAGACGGTCAACAACTTCGTCGGTCTGTCCCGGGGGACCGCCAAGTACACGACGCAGAACGCCGCCGGCGAGCAGTCCGGCCCGTTCTACGACGGGGCCGTGTTCCACCGGGTCATCGACGGCTTCATGATCCAGGGCGGCGACCCGACCGGCACCGGTCGTGGCGGCCCCGGGTACACCTTCGCCGACGAGTTCCACCCGGAGCTGGCCTTCAACAAGCCGTACCTGCTGGCCATGGCCAACGCCGGGCCGGGCACCAACGGGTCGCAGTTCTTCATCACCACCGGCCCCACCCCGCACCTGAACCGCAAGCACACCATCTTCGGTGAGGTCGCCGACCAGGCGTCGCGGGACGTCGTGGACGCCATCTCGGGCACCTCGGTCGACCGGTTCGACCGGCCCACCGAGGACGTCGTCATCGAGTCGGTCGAGATCCAGGACGACTCCGAGGCCCAGAGCTGAGCATCGGACCATCGAGCGACCCCGGCGCCGGTCCCTCCGGCGCCGGGGCCGGATCCCCCGGCGGGACGTGCCTCTGGCATCCCGACCGGGGCACGGCGCTCAGCTGCACCCGGTGCGGCCGGCCGGCCTGCCCGGAGTGCCTGCGGCCGGCGTCGGTCGGCTTCCACTGCCGGCAGTGTGTCGCCGACTTCATGGCCGCCACCGCCGGCTCGCGGGGGATCGCCCCGCGGACGGTCGCCGGTGCCCGTCTCATCGACCGGCCGCTGGTCACGCCCGTCCTGATCGCCCTGAACGTGGTGGCGTTCCTGCTGACCGCGTTCCAGTCCGGCTCGGCGACGGACCTCAGCGGGTCGCAGCTGTTCGTCGACGGGGCACTGATCCCGGCCGAGGTCGCCTCCGGCGAGTACTACCGGCTGCTGACGGCCGGCTTCCTGCACGGCAGCCTCATCCACATCGCCGCGAACATGATCTCCCTGTTCTTCCTGGGGGGTCCGCTGGAACGGATCCTCGGTCGCGGCCGTTTCCTCACGCACTACCTGGTCAGCCTGTTCGGCGCCTCGGTGAGCGTCATGCTCTTCAGTGAGCCGGTCAGCGTGACGATCGGCGCGTCCGGTGCCATCTACGGCCTGCTCGGCGCCCTGGTGGTGGCGTTCAAGCGGATGCGCGCCGACCTGCGCCAGCTGATCGTGGTCGTCGCCCTCAACGTGTGGATCACGTTCCAGTTCCCCGGCATCTCGTGGCAGGGGCACCTCGGCGGCCTCGTCGTCGGCGCCGCGATCGGCGCGGCGATGGTCTACCCACCGTCCCGCACCCGCAACGCCTGGCAGTGGGGGGCCGTCGCGGCGATGGTCGTCGCGTTGACGGTGACCCTGGTGCTGCGCGATCAGGCCATCGGTCCCTGGATCTGCGAGACGAGCCCCGATCGGATCTCCTGCATTCCCGAGTACTTCATCCGCCCGCCCCGCTGACGCCCGGCTTTCCCGTCGGACCGGGGCCGCTCAGGCGGTGTACCAGCGGAGCAGGGCGTCGTGGACGGCCTGCGGGTCGGCATCCAGGTCGAACCGGCCGAACACCAGCACTTCCTCGCCGAGATCCAGCTCGACGGTCGTCGACGTCAGGCCGAGGCGTTGCTGGGTGGCCAGGGCGACGGCCTCGACGTCCGACCACAACCAGCGGCGTGTCGAGAGGACCCCGCGGACCGCGATCCCGGCCGGACCGGCGGTCAGCCGACGTCGTGCGGTGAACGGCAGCACGGCGACCGCCACCACCGCGACGGCCCCGGCCACCACCTGATCCATCCCGGCGGCCAACGCCGCCCAGCCCACCGCGGCGGCCGCGAGCACGCCGGCCCCGGCCGCGACGGCCCGGGGCGGCTGCCACTTCTGCGCCCCCGGACCGGGGAAATCCGCGGACTTGTCCACAGGTTGACCCTGTACACCGGGGTTCACCGCGGATATCCCCCGGGTTGTCCCCATATCCACCGGAGTTGTCCACAGGAGCCGGGGACATGTCCCCGGTGGATCCCCGCGGGGCTCCCGGTTGTCCACAGGAGATGTGCACAGTGGGGGTAAATGACAGCCGTGTCATTCCGGACCGGGCGGCAGCGGACGGCCAGACGGAGCCGCTGGTGGGAAGGTCTCAACCGAACGGAGATGCGAACGCGCCGGTCAGCGCCAGCGCATGGTCATCAACAGGCCGCTGATCATCAGCACGAACCCGATGGCGAAGTTCCAGTTCCCCAGGCCCGCGATGAACGGGATGCTGCTGCCCCACAGGTAGTAGACGACCAGCCAGAGCAGCCCCAGCACCATCAATCCGAGCATCACGCCGATGTAGAACGGCGACGACGGTGCGGCGACGTGGGCGCGGGCGGCGGCCGCCGACGCGGCATTGGCCTCGGCGGCGGTGCGCGCGGTCGACGAGGCGACCTTCTTGCGTACCTTGGACTTGGGCACTGTTGACTCCTTGCTGCCTATGGGCTGCCTGGCGGATCTCGGCGCCCGGCCGACCGGGGGCGGCAGGCATCCGCAGGGATTTCAGCCTACGGTGTCCGCTGGTCCATCGTGGCTGATCGCAGGCCCGATCGGCCCCGGTCGGGTGCTCGTCGACCGCGGCACCCGGCGCGGTCCGGCGGACAGTGGCAAGGCACCGATCCGGGCGACGCACCAGCCCGGTGAACCAGGGGACAGGGAGGGCGACGGCATGGACGAACCGGTTGCGGCCCGACCCGCCGACCCGGCCGGTCCCCGCCGAGCCCGGCCCGCCGGGCGGGCCTGGCGGGCCGCGCCCGTCGTCGTCTGCGTGCTGGCCGGGGTGCTCTTCGGGACCGCGCACTCGTGGTCGCAGGGCAGGGACATCGACAACCGGTCCGTGGAGCTCTCCGCCGTCGTCCATGACGCCGAGAACCGGGTCGCCACCGCCGCAGCGGTGGCCGGGCAGCTGCAGGATCAGGTCGACGCGGCCGCCGCCGGTGATCTCTCGCCGCAGGTCGAGGCCGTCCGCCAGCAGGCCGCCGGGCTGGACGCCGCCGCCGGGCTGACCGCGGTGACCGGCCCGGGCCTGCGGGTGTCGCTGTCCGACGCGCCCCGCGACGCGGACGGGAACTACCCGGCCGGGGTGGATCCGGACGACCTCGTCGTCCACCAGCAGGACGTACAGTCCGTGGTCAACGCGCTGTGGGCGGGCGGCGCGGAGGCGATGATGATCATGGACCAGCGGGTGCTCACCACGTCCGCGGTCCGCTGCATCGGCAACACCCTGCTGCTGCAGGGGCGCACCTACTCGCCGCCGTTCGTGGTGACCGCCATCGGTGACCCGGAGCGGATGCGGGAGCAGATGGCCGCCGAACCGGGGGTCCGGCTGTTCCAGAAGTACGTGGACAAGTTCGACCTCGGTTTCGAGATCGAGGAGCGGCAGGGGGCCGCGGGGTCCGCCGGGACAGCGGCGGACGGGACCGACCGGTGGACGGTCCCGGCGTACAACGATCCGATCCGGCTGGCCACGGCGAGGACCGGGACCGGCTGAACCATCGACGTGTCCGGGGGGACGACGAACCGTCGCTCCAGCCCACGTGACACGGCATCGTCAAGGGGGAGCAGTACATGGGGGACACCACGCAGCGGTGCAGCACGGGGGCTCCGCGATGACCGTCGACACGCGGGCGACGCCCGCGTCCTCGCCGCCTCCGCCCCGTCGTGGGTGGGGGTCCCGGCTGGTCAGCGGACTCGGACAGCTGCTGGTGACCGTGGGGGTCGTCCTGCTGCTGTTCGTGGTCTACGAGGTCTACGTCACCGACCTGTTCGGTCAGCGCAAGCAGGCCGCGGCCACCGAGGCGATCGACAAGCAGTGGGCCGAGCAGGCCCCGGCGACCGACACCGTCGTCGTCCAGGACCCGGCCCAGCTGGTCACCGACCCCCGGCAGCGGACGCCGCAGTACAGCACGCTGACCGGTGAGGGTTTCGCCAAGCTCTACGTCCCGGCCTTCGGGGCGGACTACACGTTCACCGTCGTCGAGGGCACCGACGCGGACGACCTGTACATCGGCCCCGGCCACTACGCCGACAGTCAGCTGCCCGGTCAACCCGGCAACTTCGCCGTCGCGGGGCATCGCGTGTCCAAGGGCGCGCCGTTCAACGACCTCGGTCTGCTGAACAGCTGCGACGCGGTCGTGGTCGAGACCCAGGACGACTGGTTCGTCTACCGGGTGCTGCCGATGGAGGAGGAGAAGGCCGGCTGGGCGACCGCGGCCGGCACCCGGCCCCAGTGCGCGGCGGTCACCCCGCTCGGCTCCCCGTACGACACCGTCGCCGGCCGGGAGATCACTGTGCCGTCGGACTACGCGCAGGTGCTGCCGGTACCGCACGTCGCCTCCACCGAGGTGCCCGCCGACGCGCAGCGGCTGATCACCCTCACCACCTGCCACCCCCAGTTCTCCGACGCCGAGCGGATGATCATCCACGGCGTCCTGACCGCCAGCTACAGCAAGTCCGCCGGGTTCCTGCCGCCGGAACTGTCCGAGAGCTGAGGACGGAAAAGCCATGTACGTCTGGATCTGGCGTCACCTGCCCGGGCCGACCGCCGCGAAGCTCGGGCAGAGCCTGCTGCTCTTCGCCGCGGTGGTGGCCCTGCTGTTCTTCGTCGTCTTCCCGTGGGCCGAGCCGTACCTGCCGTTCGACCAGGTGACCACCGGTTGAGCCGGACCGACATGACGTGCTGGGCCCCGTCCGGAGGGGGTACTGGCCGGGCATGCCCACCGTCGAACGCACCTTCGTCGTCACCCCGCCGCCGGCCACCGTGCTCGAGTACCTCAGGGACTTCACCCACACCAATGAGTGGGATCCGGGGACCGATCAGACCACCCGCAACGGATCCGGTCCGATCGAGGTCGGGACCACCTGGCACAACAAGTCCACCATCGTCGGTATCTCCACCGAGCTGGAGTACACGCTGACGGAGATCACCGACAGTCGGCTGGTCTTCGTCGGTCGCAACGACACCGCGACGACCACCGACACCATCACGGTCGTCCCGGACGGCACCGGCTCCCAGCTGACCTACCACGTCGACCTGGACATGCACGGCGCGGCCGCGTTGGCCGCCCCCGCGGTCAAGCTGGTCTTCGAGAAGGTCGCCTCGGACACCGAGAAGCAGCTGACCGAGGTGCTGAACCGGCTCGCCTGACCGACGGGCTGTGTCACGCTGGACGGCGTGACGACCATCCTCGTCGTGGACAACTACGACAGCTTCGTGTTCAACCTCGTCCAGTACCTCGAGCAGCTCGGCGCGACCTGCGTGGTCCGGCGCAACGACGCCGTGACCACCGACGAGATCGCCGACATGGAGGTCGACGGGGTGCTGCTGTCCCCCGGCCCGGGGACGCCGGCGGACGCCGGGGTGACCGAGGACGTGGTCCGGTGGGGGGCCGGGAAGCTGCCCATCCTCGGGGTGTGCCTGGGGCATCAGGCGATCGCCGAGGTCTACGGCGGGACCGTCGACCGGGCGGAGGAGCTGCTCCACGGGCGCACGTCGGCGGTCCACCACGCGCAGGACGGGGTGCTGGCCGGGCTGCCCGACCCGTTCACCGCGACCCGCTACCACTCGCTGGCGGTGGTCGACGGCACCGTCCCCGACGAGCTCGAGGTCACCGCGCGGACGGCGGGCGGGGTCATCATGGGCCTGCGGCACCGGGAGTACGCGGTGCAGGGCGTGCAGTTCCACCCGGAGTCCGTGCTGACCCAGGGTGGGCATCGGATGCTCGCCAACTGGCTGGTCGAGTGCGGGGACGCGACGGCGGTCGACCGGGTCACCCCGCTGGAGGCCGACGTCGAACGACTGCGGCTCAGCGCGGTCTGACGGCACCCGGCCGAGAACGCCGAACAGCCCCGACGCCAGGCGTCGGGGCTGTTCGGAACTGCGGGATCTGAGTCGGATCCGGGTGGTGCGGGTCAGCTGGCGGCAGCCGACCCCAGGGTGACGTTCGCGGTCTCGGACTTGCCGTCCCGCTCGTAGGTGACGGCGACCGTCGATCCGGGCGCCTGCGAACGGACCTGCGCGATCAGCGCCGCGGCCGACTCCACCGGCACGTCGCCGATCTTGGTGACGACGTCCCCGGCCTGCAGGCCGGCCGCCTCGGCGCCGCCGCCGGAGGTGATCTGACCGAGCTTGGCCCCGGTCGGGATGGAGCTGTTGCTTCCGGTGGCGTCGCCGACGGAGGCCCCGAACACGGCGCGGGTGGCCTTGCCGTTGTCGATGAGTTCCTGGGCGATGCGCTTGGCCTGGTTGATCGGGATGGCGAACCCGACGCCGATGTTGCCGGACTCGCCGCTGCCGCTGGCCGACAGCGACGCGATGGCCGAGTTGATGCCGATGACGTTGCCGTTCATGTCGACAAGCGCGCCACCGGAGTTGCCCGGGTTGATCGCGGCGTCGGTCTGCACGGCGTTGATGATGGTGTCCTGGGTCGGCTGCTGCTGTTGCTGCTGCAGACCCGGCCACTGCTGCTGGTCCTGGGTGTCCGCCGACTGGGTCTGCACCGGACGGTTGAGGGCCGAGACGATGCCCGAGGTGACGGTGGCCGACAGGCCCAGCGGGGAGCCGATGGCGACGACGTCCTGACCCACCTTGAGATTGCCGGAGTCGCCGAGCTTGGCCGGCGTCAGGTTCGAGACGCCGGAGACCTTGATGACGGCGATGTCGTCGCTGGCGTCGATGCCCACCAGCTCGGCCGGGGCGGTGGTGCCGTCGTTGAACCGGACCTCGATGTCGGTCGCGCTCTTGACGACGTGCGCGTTGGTCAGGATCTGGCCGTCGGAGCTCAGGACCACGCCGGAGCCCTCGCCGGAGCCGCTGGGGAACGTGGCCATGATCGACACGACGGACGGCAGGACCGCGTCGGCGACCGTCTGGACGGACTGGTTGCCGGCGGGCACGTTGATGGACGCCGGCGTGGTGTTCAGCGAGCTGGTCGCGGCCGCCGTGGAGGTGCTGGGGCTGTTGAGGTTGGCTCCCAGGTAGCCGCCGCCGAAGCCGGCGAGCAGGGCGAGCGCGGTGGTGCCGGCGACGATGACGCCGGTGCGGCTGCGCTTCGGCCGGTCGAGGACGGCGGTCCCCGTCGGCGCGCCGGCGTGCTGGCCGACGGGTGCCTGGTAGTTCGGCGGGACGTAGCCCGGTCCGGCCGCCGGGAAGGTGCGGGTGTCGTGGGGCTGGCCGGTCTGCTGACCCCAGGTCGGGGCCGACCAGCCGCCCTGGTCCGGCCGGGCACTGGCCTGCGGGGCCTGCCACCAGGCGTCGTTGCGACCTGGCTGGCCGGGCTGGCCGTGTTGGCCGGCTGGCGGCGGGGTGACCGGGACGGGGCCGGTGGTGCGGTTCATGTCGGGCGTGGCGGGCTCGGGTGTCGACCCGGCCGGCCCGCCGTGGGCGGACTGCTGCGAAGGATCCTGACTCATGTCGACCACTGTCCGACGGTCAGCTGAGGATCTGCTGAGACCGTGATGGCGTCCGCCGGTGACAGGCTGTCAGCCGGCTGTGAGCCCGGGGCGAGATCCCTCACCACCGGTCACCCGGCCGGGGCGCTGGCCGGGGCACTCGGCGTGGCCGCCGACGGCTGGGCCGGGGGCTGCGCGGCCGACTGCGGGGTGGTCGGCTGTGCGGCGGTGGTCGGCTCCGCCGGGGTGGTGGGCGTGGTGGCGGTGGTCGGTGCCGTGGTCGGCGGGGTCGTCGGCGCGGCGCCCACTCCGATGGTGAGCGTGATGGGCGTCCCGGTCTTGGGCACCTCGCTGCCCGCGGCCGGGTCCTGTCCGATGACCGCGCCGACCAGGCCGGGCTGGGTGACCTGCTGGGTGCGACGGGTCAAGTCGCCGGAGTTGCCGTCCCAGCCGGCGTTGGCCAGCTGGTTCAGGGCCGACTCCGCGCTGCGGTTCTGCAGGTTCGGCATCTTGAACAGCTGACCGTTGGACACCTGCAGGGTGACCACGGTGTTCTCCTGCACCCGCGCCCCGGGGGCCGGGTCCATCGAGATGACCTGCCCGGACGGCAGGGACGAGTCGGTCTGGTTGACCACGACCTGCAGCTTGGCGGCGGCCAGCGCGGCCTGGGCCTGCGCGACGGCCTGCCCGACGATTCCGTCCGGCACCTGGACCGTCTGCAGGCCGGTGCCGATGGTCACCTTCACGACGGTGCCCGGCGCCACCTGGGCCTGCGGGGCCGGGTCCTGGGACAGCGCCTTGCCCTTGTCGGCGTCGGAGGAGGAGGCCTGCACCTCCTCGTACTGCAGGTTCACCTCGTTGAGCGCCTGCTTGGCCGCCTCCGGGGAGTACGTGACGACGTTCGGCACACTGATCAGGCTGACGCCCTTGCCGATCTCCAGGTTGACCGCGGAATCCTGCGAGACCTGGGTCTGCTTGGACGGGCGCTGCCCGACGACCTTGTCCTTCTGGTCGTCGGTCGACTCGGTGGGCGTCACCGTGCCCAGGGTCAGCCGGCTGTCCCGCAGCTTCGCGGTGGCCTCCTCGACCGACAGGTTGGACAGGTCGGGGACGGCGACCAGGGCGGCCGGCGGCGGTGCCGAGAGCAGCTTGGCCACCAGCCAGATCGCCCCGGCGATCAGCGCCACGCACAGCACGCCGATGCCGACGAATCCCCACACCTTGCGGGAGCGGTCGGTCTCCTCGGGCTCCCACTCCTCCTCGGCCACCGGCCGTTGCGGCGGCGCGAGCAGCGGCGGAGCCCCGCCACCGACCCGGGCCGGGGTGGCCCGCATGAGCTCGGTCCGCTCGTCGTCACTCATCAGCGGGGTGGCGTGCACGGCCTGCCCGGACAGCGCCCGGACCAGGTCCGAGCGCATCTCGGCGGCGGTCTGGTAGCGGTTCAGCGGGTTCTTGTTCAGCGCCTTGAGGACGATCGCGTCCAGTTCGGCGGGCAGTGCCCGGTTCAGCTCGCTCGGCGGCCGCGGGGCCTCCCGGACGTGCTGGTAAGCGATCGCGACGGGGGAGTCGCCGGTGAACGGCGGCGCCCCGGTCATCAGCTCGTACAGCACGCACCCGGTGGCGTACACGTCGGACCGGGCGTCCACGGCCTCGCCGCGGGCCTGCTCAGGCGACAGGTACTGGGCGGTGCCGATGACGGCCGACGTCCCGGTCATCGTGGCCTGGCCGTCGGTGACGGCCCGGGCGATGCCGAAGTCCATCACCTTGACCGCACCGGTCCCGGTGAGCATGACGTTGGCCGGCTTGACGTCGCGGTGCACGATGCCGTGCCGGTGGGAGAAGTCCAGGGCCGCGCAGATGTCGGCGACGATCTCCATCGCCCGGCGCGGGGGCAGCGGGCCCTCCCGCTTCAGCACGTCGCGGAGGGTGTCGCCGTCGACGTACTCCATGACGATGTACGGGATGCTCTGCAGGCCGTTGCCGGCCTCGGTCACGCTGTCGCCGGTGTCGTAGACCGCGACGACGGCCGGGTGGTTCAGCGACGCGGCGTTCTGCGCCTCACGGCGGAAACGGGACTGGAAGGACGGGTCCCGGGCCAGGTCGGCCCGCAGCACCTTGATGGCCACGTCGCGGCCCAGACGCAGGTCCCGGCCGCGGTGGACCTCGGACATGCCGCCGAAGCCGAGGGTGTCCCCGACCTGGTAGCGATCGCCGAGCAGCTGTCCCGTCATTGCCGTCCCTCGAATACCCGCCCGTGTCGGCGGACGTCTGGTGTCTGTGTTCCTCTGGTGGTCCCGCCGGGCCCCGTCCGCCGGCCGGCGCGAACCGGCCCGACACCGGCTCCTGATGATCCCCCGGGGCCGGGTCGCCGTCGGTGGGGGCTCGCCGCAGGCGGTGCGGGCGGGCCGGGTGGCCGCGTCCGCAGGAGCGACGCGGCACGGGGGGTGCGGGTTGCCCGGTCGGCGGGGCGAACGGGCCCGGGTCCGCGGTCGGCGGCGGTCACGGTCCGCTCCCCACGACACTCCGGGCGAAGCTCTGGACCTGGTCGATCGCCGCGCTGCCCACCAGTCGCAGGTCCACGGCCAGCACCACGGCGACGGCGACGGCCAGCACCAGCAGGGCCAGCAGCACGGACAGGGCGGTGTGCCGGGAGGCCGGCCGGGCCCGCGTCGCATCGGTCCGGGCCGGTACCCGGGTCGGACCGGCCGCCGGACGCGCGGCGGCCGGCGGTGGCGGTGCCACGGGGGCGGGGGTGCGGGTCGCCGGGCGGGCACCGGTGGTGGCGCCGACCCGGACCGGCCCGGAGGTGGCCGGGGGCCGGGCGAAGGTGCGGGTCGCCGGCGGGGGCGTCGACCGGCCCGTCGTCCGGGGTGGGGTGGCCACCGCCGTCGACCGGACCCGGGCGATCCCGGCGCACAGCGCGGCGCCGTCGGCGAAGCGCTGCTGCGGGTCCTTGACCATCATGTGCGCGACGAGGGCGGCGATCGGGGCGGGGACGTCGGACGGCAGCGGCGGCGGTTCGTCGCGGACGTGGGCCATGGCCATCCCGACCGTGGTGTCGGCCAGGAACGGCAACCGTCCGGCCAGGCACTCGTAGGCGACGACCCCGAGCGAGTAGATGTCCGAGGCGGGAACGGCCTCCTCGCCGGCGGCCTGCTCGGGGGAGATGTAGTGGGCGGTACCCATCACCATGCCAGTCCGGGTGACCGGCGCCTGGTGCGCGACCTTGGCGATGCCGAAGTCGGTGACCTTGACCTGGCCGTTCGGCGTGATCAGCAGGTTGCCCGGTTTGACGTCCCGGTGGACCAGGTGCCGGGCGTGGGCGGCGTGCAGGGCGCGGCCGGTCTGCTCCAGCACGTCCAGGGTGCGGGCCGGGGACAGCCGCCGGACTCGGGGCAGCACCGCCGACAGCGGCTCACCGGCGACGAGTTCCATCACCAGGTAGGCCGTCGGGTGCGGTCGGCCGTCCGGACCGGCGGCGACGGCGAGGTCGGTCTCGCCGTAGTCGTAGACCGCGGCGATCCCCGGGTGGTTGAGGGACGCCGTCATCCGGGCCTCGGCCCGGAACCGGTCGACGAACTCCGGGTCGCCGGTGAACTCGGCCCGCAGGATCTTCACCGCGACGGTCCGGCCCAGCCGGGTGTCCTGCGCCGCCCACACCTCGCCCATGCCGCCGACCGCGATGCGGGCGGTCAGCCGGTACCGGTCGGAGAGCAGGACGCCGGGGGCGATCATCAGCCACCCGCCAGGGCGGCGGCGATGACCGAACGCCCGATGGGGGCGGCCACCCGGGACCCGGTGGCGTTCAGACCCTGGTCGCCCCCGTTCTCGACCATGACGGCCACGGCCACCTTCGGGTCGTCGGCCGGCGCGAACGCCACGTACCAGGTGTGCGGCGGGGTGTTCTTCGGGTCGGCGCCGTGTTCGGCGGTGCCGGTCTTCGACGCGATCGTCAGACCGGAGATGCCACCCGAACCGGGGGTGTCCTTCTCGGTCTGCACCATCATGTCCCGCAGCTCCGTGGCCACGTCGATGGGAATGGCCTGCCCCATCGACTCCGGGCTGGTCTCGGAGATGACCGACAGGTCGGGCTTGGTCGTCTTGGAGATCAGGTGGGGGACCATCCGGTCACCGCTGTTGGCGATGGTCGCGGTGATCCAGGCCATCTCGAACGGGGTGACGGCCACGTCGCGCTGGCCGATGCCGGTCTGGGCCAGGGCCGCGGTGTCGGGCACGTCGCCGAGCCGGGAGCCGACGACGTCCAGGCCGATCTCGGTGGTCTCGCCGTTGACCCCAAGGGCCGCGGCCTGCTGGCGGACGGGTCCGACGCCGAGGCTCATCGCCACCTCGGCGAACGCGGTGTTGCAGGAGAAGGCCAGGGCCTGGGTCAGCGTCACGTCGGACCCGCCGCCGTTCGCACAGGTCTCGCCGCCGTAGTTGGAGAGGGTGGCGCCGCCGGTGCCGGGCAGGCTGATCTTCGACTCGCCGGTGACCTCGGTCTCCGGGGTGTACTGCGCCTGCAGCGCGGCGGCCGCGATGACCAGCTTGAACGTCGACCCGGGGGGATAGACGGCCGAGATGGACCGGTTCAGCAGCGGGCTGGGGTCGGCGCTGACCAGCTCGTTGTAGGCCTGGCGCTGGACGGCGTCGCTGTGGTCGGCCAACGGGGTCGGGTCGTAGGACGGCGTGGACGCCATGGCCAGCACACTGCCGGTGGACGGTTCGATGGCCACCACGGCACCGGTGAAGTTCTTGTCGGCCAGGGCGCTGTAGGCGGCCTGCTGCACCGCCGGCCGGACGGTCAGCTCGACGTTGCCGCCGCGCGGGTCCCGCCCGGTGATGAGGTCGGACAGCTGCCCGGCGATGAGGTCGGGCGATTCGCCGGACAGGATCTCGTTCTGGGTGCGTTCCAGGGCGGTCGGTCCGTACCGCATCGAGTAGTAGCCGGTGAGGTCGGCGTAGACCTCCTTCTCCGGGTAGACCCGCTGGTAGCGGTACTGGTCGTCGACCGGGACGGACTGGGCGAGCACCACACCGCCGGCGGCGGTGATCTGCCCGCGCTGGCGGCTGTACTCGGCGACCAGGGTGCGCTTGTTGTTGGGGTCGGCGCGGTAGTCGTCGGCCTTGATCACCTGGGTGTAGGCGATGTTCAGCAGCAGCAGGCCGATCATCACGATGACGGCGTAGCCGACCCGGCGCAGCGGGCGGTTCACGAGCGTCCCCCGGAGTTCTCGGGGGACAGGACCGGCACCATCTGCGTGCTGGTGTCCGACAGCGACTGCCGGTCGTCCGGGGCGACCGGCGTGGGCGGTGCCTCCGGGGGGCGGCGGGCGGAGTCGGAGATGCGGACCAGCAGGGCCAGGATCACGTAGTTCGCCAGCAGCGAGGAGCCCCCGTAGGACAGGAACGGCGTGGTCAGGCCGGTGAGCGGGATGAGCCGGGTGACCCCGCCGACGACGATGAACACCTGCAGGGCCAGCGAGAACGCGAGCCCGGCGGCGAGCAGCTTGCCGAAGCCGTCCCGGACGGCCAGCCCGGCGCGGATGCCGCGCGCGGTGAGGATCAGGTACAGGACCAGGATCGCGCTGAGGCCGACGAGCCCGAGCTCCTCACCGAGGGCGGCGGTGATGAAGTCGGTGGAGGCATACGGCACGATGTCCGGCCGTCCGGCGCCCAGACCGGTGCCGAAGATGCCCCCGGTGCCCAACCCGAACAGCGACTGCACCAGCTGGTAGCCCGAGCCGAGCGGGTCGGCGAACGGGTCGAGGAAGATGTCCACCCGCACCCGCACGTGCGAGAACAGCCGGTAGGCAAAGTACGCGCCGCCGGCGAAGCCGAGCAGGCCGATGATCAGCCAGGACACCCGCGAGGTGGCCATGTAGATCATGGTCAGCAGGGTGCCGAACAGCAGCAGCGCGGTGCCGAGGTCCTTGCCGCGGACCAGGACGGCGAGCGCCAGGATGATGGCGACCAGCAGCGGGCCGAGGTCACGACCGCGCGGCAGCACCAGGCCGAAGATCTTCTTGCCGGCGGTGGAGAGCACGGCTCGCTTGGAGACGAGGAACGCGGCCGCGAAGACGATCAGCGCGATCTTGGCGAACTCGGCCGGCTGGATGGAGAACACCCCGGGGATGCGGATCCAGATCTGGGCGCCGTTCACCTCGGAGATGCTGGCCGGCAGCACTGCGGGCAGGGCCAGGAAGACCACGCCCACCAGGGCCAGCGTGTAGGCGTACTGCTGCAGCACCATGTGGTCGCGGATGACGACCAGCACGGCCAGGAAGAACACCAGCGCGACGGCGGTCCAGACCAGCTGCAGGGTGGCCTGCGCGGTCGGCGGGTCCGTGCCCCGGTTCGCGGCGGCGACGGCCGCGGCGAGGTCGAGCCGGTAGATCATCACCAGGCCCAGCCCGTTGAGCAGGGCCACGACGGGCAGCAGGACCGGGTCCGCGTACGGGGCGAACCGCCGCACCAGCAGGTGCGCGACGGCCAGGGCGACGAGATAGCCGCCGCCGTACCAGGCCAGCGCCCAGCTGAGCGTGCGGCTCTGGTTGAGCTCGACGATGACCAGCGCGGCCGTGACGATGACGGCCGCGAAGATCAGCATGCTCAGCTCGGCGGCCCGTCCGGTGGGCCACCGACGCCGTCCCCGCACCCGGGCGCCCGGCTGTGTGTCGGGCCCGCCGTCCGTACCGCTGGTGGTGGCGGGCTGCGCGCGTCGGCCGATCATCGGGCGACCCGGCAGTTCACCCCGGGTTCCGGGGCCCGGGTGGACAGCGGAGTCCCGGTGCTGGAGGTCTGGGCCGAACCGGACGCGGGCGTCGGTACGTCGGACGCGACGGGCGATGCCGAGGCGTCCACCCCCGACGGCGCGACCGAGTCCACGAACGAGCCGGCGGCGGCCGGGGTCGGGACGGACTCCGTCAGGGCCGGGGTGCCGCTGACCGGCAGGGACGGCACGGTCACCAGCGACGGGCTGATCGACCCGGAGACGGAACCGGACGGCGTCGCGGAGGGGGTGGTCGGAGCCGTGGACGGCGTCCCGGTCCCGCCGACGGGCTCGCACAGCGGCAGCAGCTGCCCCCCGAGCCGGGTGATCACCTTCCGGGCGTCGTCCAGCGAGCCGGCCTGGATGCCGCCGTTCACCTGGTCCCGCGCGGCCGGCACCAGATCCTGGACGTAGAGGGGCGTGCAGCCGTTCAGTCCGGGCTCGCAGGACGTCTCCTGCACCGAGCGCAGCGACAGCCCGAGCACCGAACCGTCGACGCCGCGATAGACGACGACCTGGCCGTTGCTGCTGTCGGCGCCGACGAAGTACTGGGTGTTGACCCACAGGAACGAGCCGACGACGACCGCCGACACCAGCAGCACACCGCCGACCACGGCCAGCACGGCGCCGCGCCGGCTCGGCGGCCGGGGCGGGGCGACGTTCGGCAGCGGCTCGTCGGCATCGAGGTCGTCCTCGTCGTCGTCGAGTCCGTCGTCCAGATCGGTCGACCGCGGCCCGGTCCCGGCGCCGGCCGGGAGGCCGGCGTAATCGGGGCGGGCGGGGGTGTCCTCGGGGATCGGCGGCAGCGGCACCCGGGGCATCTCCTGGGTCATCCGCACCGAGGCGTAGGTGCCGATCGGGCCGGTGGCGTCCGGGTCGGCGGGATTGGCGGCGACCGCGAGAGCGGCGCCGTCCTCGCCGCTGCCGACGGCCAGCACGTCGGCGACGATGACGGTGATGTTGTCGGGGCCGCCGCCGGACAACGCCAGCTGTACCAACTGGTTCGCGGACGACTCCGGGTCGGACTCGGCCAGGGCCTCGGCGATGGCCTCCGCGGACACCACTCCGGCCAGTCCGTCGCTGCACAGCAGGTACCGGTCGCCGACGGCGACCTCCCGCACGGTCAGCGACGGGTCGACCTCGGTGCCGTTGAGGGCGCGCAGCAGCAGGGACCGCTGCGGGTGGTGCGCGGCGTCCTCCTGGGTGATGCGGCCCTCGTCGATGAGGGACTGGACGAAGGTGTCGTCGTGGGTGAGCTGGTGCAGCACACCGTCCCGGTACAGGTAGGCGCGGGAGTCGCCGACGTGGGCCAGGCCCATGCGACCACCGTCGAAGAGCACCGCGGTGACCGTGGTGCCCATGCCGTCCAGGTCCGGGTTCTCGCGGACGACCTGCGAGATCGCCCCGTTGCCGTCCCGGGTCGCCCGGGCGAGCGCCCGCAGCAGGTCCCCGCCCGGGGCCCGCCGGTCCAGGGGCATGAACGCCGACACGACGAGCCGCGAGGCCATGTCCCCGGCCGCGTGACCACCCATGCCGTCCGCGACGACGAGCAGGTTGTCCCCTGCGTAGACCGAGTCCTGGTTGCTGGCCCGCACCAGTCCCCGGTCGGTCCGCGCCGCGTAGGCGAGCTGGTGGGTCATCCGGTGGTCCGCCGACGACGGGGGGCCGGACGACCGGCCGTGGAGGAGGGCCGGGCGGGGCGGGTGGGGGAGTCGGTCATGGGCGCAACTCGAGGACCGTGCGGCCGATGCGGATCGGCACGCCGACCGGGATCGCGGTGGGGGTGGTGACCCGGACGCGGTCCAGGTACGTGCCGTTGGTCGATCCGAGATCCTCCAGGAAGTACTGGTTGCCCTGCTGGGTGATGCGCGCGTGCCGGGTCGAGGCGTAGTCGTCGTCCAGGACCAGCGTCGAGTCCTCGGCCCGCCCGATCAGGATGGGCCCGGGGGAACCGAGGCGCAGGCGCGTCCCGGACAGCGCTCCCGCGGTCACCACCAGCGTCGTCGGCACGAGCCGGACGGCCGCTGCCGGGTCGACGGCGTCCCGCCGTCCGCGCCGGCGCCCACCGCTGTCGGACGTCCGGATCTCACCGGCCCAGCGCAGGTCGGCCCGGACCACCCGCATCGCGGCCAGCACGAAGAGGCAGAGCAGGATGAGGAATCCCACTCGGCTGAGCTGCAGGATGAGGGCGGGCACGGGATCGCTTCCTGATCGGTCGGGTGCGGTGGCGGTGGACGGTCCGGGCGACGGTCAGCGGCTGGAGTACACGACCGTCGAGTGGCCGATGTTGATGACGTCGCCGTCGGCGAGCTGCCAGGTCTGCACCGAGGAGCCGTTGACCGTGGTGCCGTTGGTCGAGCCCAGGTCGTGCAGGACCGCGGAGTGGCCGTCGAAGTAGATGTCGACGTGCCGACGGGACACCGAGGTGTCGGGCAGGCGGAAAGCGGCGTCCTGACCGCGGCCGAGGACGTTGGAGCCGCGCTGCAGCTGGTAGGTGCGCCCGGACCCGTCGTCGACGGACAGGGTCGCGGTGATCTCCTGGGGCCCGCCGTACTGCTGCGGGTAGGGCTGCTGGCCGTAGCCCTGTTGGCCCTGGTCGGCTCCCGGGTAGCCGCCGTATCCGGGCTGTCCGCCGCCGTACCCACCCTGCTGGCCACCCCAGGACTGCTGGCCGGGGGGCGGGCCCCACTGCTGGGCCGGCTGCTGCCAGGGCTGGCCGGCGGGCGGGTAGCCGCCGCCACCGGACTGGTCCCACGGCTGGCCGTACTGGTTGCCCTGGCCGTACTGGTTGTACTGGGGGTCCTGGCCGTACTGCTGCCCGTACGGCTGGGGCTGCCCGTACTGGTCGGGCTGGTCGTACTGCTGGGGTGCGCCGTACTGCTGTGCGCCCCCGTACTGCTGGGCTCCGTACTGGTCACCGGACGGCTGGTAGCCCTGCGGGGGACCGTACTGGGGGTACCCGGCGGGCTGGTTGCCCTGCTCCGGCCGCTCGTCCTGCCCCCGCTGACCGGAATGGTCCGCCGACTGGCTCATGCTCCCCGCTCCTGCTCTCGCGTTCGGTGACTGCTCGGTGAAGTGCCCACTGCGATGGCCGACGTCCGGGTCGACCGTCGAAGTGATCCGGAACTGCCCCGTGTGCAGGGCGTCGGACGATTCGAGGGTGACTGCGACGTCGCCGAACGTTCGCCAGCCCTGTTCGTGCAGATACTCCCGGATCATGTCGGACAGTGCGGTGGCGACACTCTCGTGATCTTCACCGTCCTGTCCCAGTCCGAGGGCCTGACGGTCGGTCGGCCCGAGGCGGACCCGGTAGGCGTTCGGGGCCACGGTGACCCGTCCCTGCTGCTGCAGGTGGTCACCGGCCTCGCGTTGGAGGGCGTCGGCGACCTCGGTCGGTTGCACGGTGCCGCCGAAGACCCGGGCGAAGGTGTTGCCGACGGCGCCCTGCAACCTGCGTTCGAAGTTCTGCAGAACCCCCACCGTCCACCTCCTGAGCCAGTTGACGCGGTACCGGCCCCGGAGACCCGGCCTGCCGGTGGTGGCCGCACCCCGTTCGTCGCGACCGTGTGTGGGCAGGCTTCACCCGGGATCGGGTGTGGCCTCGATCGTAATGGGGACGTGTGGTGACGGGCGGGGTTGCGCACCGTCATTCCCTGACCGGTTCATCGGGTTCCGACGGGCTCCGATCACGGGCCTGACCTGCGGATTCTTCACCGGGCCGGGCGCCGTGCTAGCCTTTTCCGCGTCGCTAGGGCAAGTGGCGAAATGGCAGACGCGCACGGTTCAGGTCCGTGTGTCCGAAAGGACGTGGGGGTTCAACTCCCCCCTTGCCCACCGAACAGGCCCCGCAGGTGCTCCACCTGCGGGGCCTTTCCGTTCCCCGGGTCCTGGTGTGGCCGGAGCCACGTCGGCAGGTGGGTGAGCGGACCCGCTGTCCGGTTTGCCCGGGGCGGCGCGCGGATACGCCCGGGACATGGCCAAGAACCCGTTCATGAGTGCGTATCTCAGTGCCGCGAACCGTGCGGCCAACACCGTCCGCGTGCGGGCGACCAGCGCGGCGAAGGCGGAGACCACCCGGCAGCGCCGCAAGGCCACGAAGTCGGCCGCCACCGCCTGGGTCGACATGTGGACCGGCGGGGCGACCCGCAAGCGCCGCAAGCGCTGACCCGGTCAGCGGACGACGTACGTCAGGGCCCGACCCAACCCGGTCACGTCGGCGACGTCGTGGAACCCGGGCGGGCCCTGACGGAGGAAGTCCACGCCGGCGTTGGTCGGCAGACGTCGGCCGGCCCAGAGCGGGCGAGGCCCCTCGAAGTACACCGAGACGTGGTCGCCGCGCAGCGACGGCGACCGCATGATCGCGACGGTGGACAGGTCGACGGTGGTGAGCCGGTCGCGGGGGCCGACCATGATGGCCCGCCGATCGGTCAGGCCGTAGCGGGTGTGCTGCTTGGCCCACCGGTTGACGAAGAAGCGGCCGAACAACAGGTAGACGCCGATGACGAAGAACGGCACCAGCATGAGCACGGCCGGCCAGGGGGTGTCCGAGCCCGGCAGCCGGTCGACGACGATGAAGACCACCGCGGCCACCCAGGCGAGGCCGAACAGGCTGAGCGACCAGCCCTGCGGCCACTTCGCCGGGTCCGGCCGGCCCGTCCAGAGCAACGTCTCGCCCGGTTCGACGTGCGGCCGGATCACCTGGTCGTCGGTGTGCAGGTCCGAGGGGTGGGTCACGGAGTGTCTCCCGGGGGCTGTGCGTCGCGCGGTGGATGCGCGCCGTCGGTGACCCGACCCTCCTGCGCCCAAACGCGCTCTCCGGCCGCCTCGGTGTAGCGGCCGGCCAGCAGCCGCGCGGCCTGTCGGAGTTCCTCGGGGCCGACGATGTGGAACGGGACGTCGTACTGCGCGATCCGGGCGGCCAGGCCGGTCCACGACCAGGAGTCGGTGACCAGGCGGCAGCGCTGCGGCCCGAGTTCCTCGACGGTCGCTCCGGGGCCGGCCCACCGGGCGACCAGGGTGGCGGGGGCGTCCAGGATGATCTCGCCACGACACGGCCAGGCGGCGTGGTCGAAGCGTTGGGCCAGGTAGGAGGCCACATCGGGAGCGGGCAGTTCGCGCCGAGAGAAGCGCGGCCCGGTGGGGGTGCGCGGGGTGATGCGGTCGACCCGGAAGGTGCGCCAGTCGGCCCGGTCGAGGTCCCACCCGATGAGATACCAGCGTCCGCGGCGGGTGACGAGGTGGTGGGGTTCGACCCGGCGCGGCGGCGCCGGTTCGGTGGGTTCCGCCGGCTCGTCGTGGTCGACGGGCCGGTGGTCGAAGCGCAGCACCTCCTGGGTGCGCACGGCCGACCCAACCGTCAGCAGCACCTCGGGGTCGACGGTCGCCGCGTCGGTCCCGGGTACGGCGACGATCGGGAGCGTGTCGACGCGCGATCGCAGCCGGGCCGGCATGACCTGGCGGACGGTGGCCAACGCCCGCAGTGCCGCCTCCTGCACGCCGGTGACGGAGGTGGTGGCCGTCTGCAGGGCGAGGGCGACGGCGACGGCCTGCTCGTCGTCGAACAGCAGCGGCGGTAGGTCGGCGCCGGCGTCCAGGCGGTAGCCCCCGTCGGGTCCCTTGATCGCGGCGACGGGGTAGCCGATGGAGCGGAGGCGGTCGACGTCCCGGCGGACGGTGCGCGGGCTGACCTCGAGGCGCTCGGCCAGCAGTCCGCCGGGCCAGTCGCGGCGGGCCTGCAGCAGCGACAGCAGGCGCAGGAGCCGGGCGGACGTCTCAGCCATGGGTCCACTGTGCCGGGGGAAGCGGACAGATACTGACCGCATGCTCTCGACCGACCCCGCACCGTTCCGCGACAAGCCCACCCTGATCGGCGAGCGGGTCGTCCTGCGCCCGTTCACCGCGGCCGACATCGAGGCGATGGGTCCGATCCTGGCCGACCCGGAGGTCGTCCGGCTGACCGGTTCCGCGCACACCAGCGCCGAGGTCGCCGGGGCGTCCGCCGAACTCGACGCCCGCACCCTCGGCTGGTATCGGGGGTTGGCTGCGCGGGCCGACCGTCTCGACCTGGCCGTCGTCGACCGCGCCACCGACCGCTGCGTGGGCGAGGCGGTCCTTAACGACCTCGACCCGGACAACGACGCCGGCAACTTCCGCATCCTCATCGGCCCCGGCGGGCGCGACCGGGGCCTGGGTGGCGAGGCGACCCGGCTGATCGTCGACCACGCCTTCCGCACCACCGGTCTGCACCGCATCGAGCTGGAGGTCTACGCCTTCAACCCCCGCGCACTGCGGGTCTACGAACGCGCCGGGTTCGTCGTGGAGGGCCGCCGCCGGGACGCGCACCGGTTCGACGGCGAGCGCATCGACGCGATCGTCATGTCGGTGCTGCGGACAGAGTGGAAAAGCGATTGAGCTTCCGGCCTCCGGGTTGCAACCGTTCCCCGCATGAGGGCACAGCAGGCGCGCCGCGTACTGGCCGGGCGAAGTGACTGCCGGCGGCTGGAGTTCGACCATCTCGATCTGCACTCCGTGGCGACGACCGGCTATCGATGGTTCGACCACTGTTCGTTCGACGGCGCCGATCTGCGCCTGTCGACCTTCCACGACGCCCATTTCATATTCTGCTCGTTCCGGGGTGCTCGACTTCGCGGTGCCTCGCTTCGTGGAGCGTCCTTCTCCGCCTGTGACCTGCGGCAAGCTGACCTCCGCGATGCCGATCTGGCGGGAGCGCAATTCAGCTATGTCAATTCGGGCCGCGTTGATGTGGGTCGGAGCGACCTGACGGGGGCGGATCTCACCGGAGCCACCCTGAGGAACGTCGTTGTCGAACGCGTCATCGGGTGGCCAGAGCCTCTGTCGCGCTGATCGATTCGCCGCAGATGTACGGCCTTGGGGTCCCAGCCGTGCATCTGCGACGAGTCGACGGCACCGATCTTCAGCCGGCGCGGCTACCGGCCGACGGGTAGGGCAGCAGGGCCATCTCCCGGGCGTTCTTGATGGCCTGGGCGACCTGCCGTTGCTGCTGGCCGGTCAAGCCGGTGACGCGGCGGGAGCGGATCTTGCCGCGTTCGGAGATGAAGCGGCGCAGGGTCGCGGTGTCCTTGTAGTCGACGACCTCGATGCCGGCGGCGATCAGCGGGTTGGACTTCTTCCGGCGGCCACGGTCCGGGCCGGGCCGGGCGGGCCGGGGCATCAGCGTTCCTCGCGGAAGTCGACGTGCTGGCGGGCGATGGGGTCGAACTTGCGCAGCACCAGCCGGTCCGGGTCGTTCCGGCGGTTCTTGCGGGTGACGTAGGTGTAGCCGGTGCCGGCCGTCGAGCGGAGCTTGACGATCGGGCGGATGTCGTTGCGGGCCATGACCTTCCTCGTGGTCGTGAGAATCGTTCTCGTGTAGTGTGACGATAACAGTTATCAACAACGAGCCGACCGGCCCACGAATTCCAGGAGTCCGAACCAGTGCGCCCCGACATCCATCCGACCTACCGACCGGTGGTCTTCCGTGACTCCAGTACCGGCGACCAGTTCCTGACGCGGTCCACCGCGACCAGTGCGGCCACTGTCGAGTGGACCGACGGGCAGACGTATCCGCTGATCGTCGTCGACGTCACCAGCTATTCGCACCCGTTCTGGACGGGGCAGCAGCGGGTCATGGACACCGCCGGCCAGGTCGAGCGCTTCCACCGCCGGTACGGCCGTCGGCAGCGGGCCGGCGCTGCGAACGCGCCGGGGGGCGAGCACTGATGGCCGTTCCGAAGCGGAAGATGTCCCGTTCCAACACCCGGGCCCGTCGGTCCCAGTGGAAGGCCACCCCGCCGGATCTGGTGCCCGTCACCATCGAGGGCCGGACCCGCCTTGTCCCCCGCCGACTGGTCGCGTTCTACCACCGCTACCCGGAGCAGCTGCCGGACTGACCGGCATCCCGCCCCCCTGTACGAGAGGTCACCACCAGCATGTCCGCGCACTGCCAGGTCACCGGAGCCGAGCCGAGCTTCGGGAAGTCCGTGTCCCACAGTCACGTCCGCACGAACCGCCGGTGGGACCCGAACATCCAGCACCGTCGGTTCTTCGTCCCCTCGCTCGGCCGCACGGTCCGGCTCCAGGTCAGCGCCAAGGGTCTGAAGATCATCGACAGGAACGGGATCGAGTCGGTCATCGCCGATCTGATCGCCCGCGGCGAGAAGTTCTGACCGTTCCCGCGCTGGTCTGACCCGTCGGATCCGGACTGTCGGTCCGATCCATACAGTGGTCGTTCATGAGCACTTCGCAGATCGGGCAGGTCGTCGTCGGTGGGGTCGACGGTGCCCTGGACAAGCTCGTCGTCCCCGGGTATTCGCGGATCGGATCGGCGCTGCGACGCCACTGGTGGCCGGCGGATGCCCCGCGCTTCGACCACCCGGTCGACGTGGTGGTGACGGGGGCCAGCTCCGGTCTGGGGGCGGCCGCCGTGCAGGGCCTGGCCGAACTGGGCGCGCGGGTGCACCTGGTCGGCCGGTCCCGTGACCGGCTGGCGGGTGTGGCGGGGGCGATCCGGGCGCGGATGCCGGCCGCCGACCTCGTGGTCCACGAGTGCGACATCTCCGATCTGGCCGCCGTCGGTGGTCTGGTGAGCACCCTGCGGCGCACGGTCGACGCGGTGCACGCGGTGATCCACTGTGCCGGCGTGATGCCGCCCGAACGGATCGAGACCCCGCAGGGTCACGAGAGTGCGTTCGCCACTCACGTTCTCGGGCCGTTCCTACTGACCCAGGGGCTGCGTCCGCTGCTGCGGGCCGACGGCGACGGTCGGGTCGTCTTCGTGACTTCCGGTGGCGCCTACTCCGCCGAACTGAGCGACGACCGGGAGTCGACGGAGGGCGAGTACCGGGGTATCCGCGCCTACGCCCGCACCAAGCGCATGCAGATCACCCTGGCCGAGCAGCTGGCCGGCGCCTACCCGGACCCCCGGGACCCGGCGGTGCACAGCATGCATCCCGGCTGGGCGGGCACTCCCGGGGTGACCGACTCGCTCCCGGGATTCGCGAAGGTGCTGCGGCCCATCCTGCGGAGCCCGGCCGACGGTGCGGACACCATGGTCTGGCTGGCCGCCGCCCCGGAGGCGGCCCGGACCACCGGCCGCCTCTGGCACGACCGCCGGCCCCGCGGCACCCACTACCTGCCCTGGCAGTCCGACGACCCGGGGGCCCGTCAGCGGCTCTGGGACACCTGCGTCGCGGCGGCCGCGCCCTACCTGTCTACAGACTGACGTTCGCCAGTTGGCGATCGGACAGGCGTTCGATAGCCTGGTTCCGTACGACGATGGACGGCGTCAGGGTGACGAGGGGAGCCGGCAATGGCGGACAAGGATCTGGCCCGCATCGCGGCGCTGCTGCGCAAGGCGGAGGGCACGGACAACGAGCACGAGGCGGACGCGTACCTGCAGGCCGCCCAGCGGCTGGCCACCCTGTCATCGGTCGACCTGGCCGTGGCCCGGGCCCACACGAGCCAGCGGGAACAGCGGGTGGTGCCGACCCAGCGGACCATCACCATCGGCGAATCGGGCAAGCGGGGCCTGCGGACGTACGTGCTGCTGTTCGTGGTGATCGGGCAGGCGAACAACCTGACCTGCGACGTCGCCCGGGACTCGACCCGGGTGTACGCCTACGGCTTCGGCAGCGACATCGACCTCACCGAAGCGCTCTACGCCTCGTTGGTGGTGCAGATGGTGCGGGCGTCCGACGCCTACATCAAGTCGGGTGACCACAGCCGCGAGCTGGTGCTGCGGCAGGTCGAGACGGCCGACCGGCGCGGTCGGCGGGCCACCCGGACGGTGGCGCGGCCGGTGCACGCGACCACCGCCCGCATCAGCTTCCAGGAGGCGTTCGCCGCCCGGATCGGGCGGCGATTGATGGAGGCCAAGCAGGAGAGCGAACGGGCCGCGGTCGCCGCCTCGCGGCCGGGCACCGGGGCGGCATCGGCCGGTGCGGCCGAGACCGGGGTGGCCCTGGTCCTGCGGGCCCGGGAGGTCGAACTGGCCGAGCACTACGCCACCCAGTCGCAGGCCCGGGGCCGGTGGGGCGGGGTGTCGTCCTCGGTGCCGCGGGCGGGCCGGGCGCAACGCGCCGGCGACCAGGCCGGGCGCCGGGCGCGGCTGGGCGCCGAACGGGAGATCGGCGGTCAGCGGCCCGCCGTGGCCCGCGGGCGGACGGGCGGGGGATGACCAGACCCGGCCGGTCCTCCGCGAGTGGGCCACCCCGCCCTGTCCGCGTCCGGGACGGTCAACGGTCCCGGGTCTACGAGGCCGAACATCTGGTGCAGCGGATCTTCGACCGTGCTGTCGACCACCCGGTGGTTCAGGTGGCCGGGTCGACGGTGGTGCTCCCCCCGGAGCGGCACTTCGGTGATCTGGACGGGGTGCAGCGGTACGTCGACGCCGTCCTGCGCCAGGCGTGGGTGCGGGCCCGGTGGAGCCGGGCGGCCGTGCCCGTGAGTGTGCGCTCCCGCGCCGGTACGGACGGCGCCCACTACGAGCGGGCGGGTGCGGTGATCGCCGTCCCGGTGCACCGACCGGGTCGGTGGGCGCTGCGGGAACTGGTGGTGCTGCACGAACTGGCTCATCACCTCGCCCCGGACGATCCGGAGGCCGGCCACGGGCCCGCGTTCACCCACCGGTTCGTCGAGCTGGTCGACGGTACCGTCGGCCCGGAGGCGGCCCTGCTGCTGCGGGTCACCTACGCCGACGTCGGCGTCCGGGTCGGCTGAGGCCACCCCGGCCGGCCACTGCCTGAGTTGTCGCAGGTCCGAGCATCAGGAGGTCCCGGTGACCAACACCGACACCCACCCCGACGAGCTGGTCTGCCGCAACGACGCCGGCGGTCCCGGTGACGCCCACGGCGAACCGGTGCAGGTGGTCGAACCGCGGGACGTCCCCCTCGGGGGGCTGCGGGCCATGCCGGTGCGTCGCACCCTGCCGCAGCGGGCCCGGTCGCTCATCGGCGCCTGGTGCTTCTGCGATCACTACGGCCCCCGCGATCTGGCGGCCGGCGGCATGGACGTCGCTCCGCACCCGCACACCGGGCTGCAGACGGTGAGCTGGCTGTTCGCCGGCGAGATCGAGCACCGCGACAGCATCGGCTCGCACGCGATGGTCCGGCCCGGTGAGCTCAACCTGATGACGGCCGGTCACGGTATCGCCCACACGGAGGTGTCCCAGGTCCCCACGGCCAGCGATGCCGCCCAACGGGACGTGTTGCACGGGGTGCAGCTGTGGGTCGCCCTGCCGGACGCCGTCCGGGACGGCCCCGCCGCCTTCGAGAACGTGCGCCCGCCGTCCGGGGTCGACGGTCCGCTGTCGGCCACCGTGTTCATCGGCGACTGGCTGGGTCTCCGGTCGCCGGCGACCGTGCATTCACCGCTGGTCGGGGCCGAGTTGCGGGTCGCCGCCGGGCAGACCGTGGACCTGCCGGTCGACCCGGCGTTCGAGTACGGCGTCCTGGTCGACACCGGGGAGGTCGCCGTCGACGACACCCCGGTGGCGGCCGCGCACCTGGCCTACCAGGCCCCGGGCCGGCGCAATCTGCGGTTGTCCGCCGCGGACGGTCCGACCGACGCCCGGGTGGTGGTGCTCGGCGGCGAACCGCTGGGCGAGCAGATCGTCATGTGGTGGAACTTCGTGGGCCGGGCCCATGAGGAGATCGTCGAGTACCGCCGACAGTGGATGGCCGAGATCGGCCGTCCGGACGGCCCCGCGACCGGAGATGTCCCGGCTCGGTTCGGTCCGGTGGCCGGCTACCCGGGTGACCCGTTGCCGGCGCCGACCCTGCCGCACACCCGGCTCAAGCCGCGCACCTGACCGAAGCTCCACCGGGACTCAGGCCGGGCCGTCCTTGAGCCGGTGCAGCACGTCCGGCAGGTCCTGGCTGTGCAGGACGGCGAGGGTCTGGGTCGAGCGGGTCATCGCCACGTACAGGTCGTTCAGGCCACGGTCGGACTCACCGATCATCACCGTGGGTTCCACCAGCAGCACCCGGTCGAACTCCAGGCCCTTGGCCTGCCGGATCCCCATGACCAGCACCGATGCGCCGAACGCCGAGCCCTGGCCGGCCGCGTCCAGAGCTCCCTGCACCGCGGCGCCGACCTCGTCGAGCAGCGCCTCGGGGGCGATGACGGCCAGCAGGCCTTCGCTCGGCCGCTGCGCCACGGCCTCGTCGGCGACCACGGCCGCCAGCCGACGGACCGGCACCCGCCGGTGCCACGGGGCCACGCCGGCCTCCCGCACCGAACTCGGCGCGGTCGCCCGCGGGTCGATGCGGGCCAGCACCGGTTCGGCCGCCTCCATGATCTCCGCCGGGGTCCGGTAGTTGACCGTCAGCTGCTCGACCGTCAGCGCCCCCCGCGCGTAGTTGCGGAACACCCGCCGCCACGAGGTCGCCCCGGCCGGGTCGGACGTCTGCGCGAGATCACCGACCACCGTCATCGAGCGCACCGGGACCCGGCGCATGATCAGCCGCCACGCCATCGGCGACAGCTCCTGCGCCTCGTCGACGATGACGTGCCCGAACGTCCACTCCCGGTCAGCAGCGGCCCGCTCGGCGGTCGAGGTCAGCAGGGCGACGTCGTCGTGCAGGGCGGCCAGGTCGGCAGCGGTCAGCATCGACACCAGCGGAGCCTCGTCCTCGGACGTCTCGCCGGAATGCAGCAGGTCCAGGACCTCCTCGGCGTAGGCGGTGTCCGCGTCCGGGCCGGTCGGCCGGGACTGTGGGATCTGCCCCAGCAGTTCGGCGGCCTCGTCGAGCAGGGGGACGTCGGAGATCGTCCACTGCTGTTCCGGCCGCCCGGTGCCGGCCGGGTCGGCGGCGTCCACGACGGGCGCCCGGTACAGCAGGTCCCGCTCCTCCGGGCTGAGGGTGTCGGCGGCGAAGGCCAGGCGACCACGGTCGGCGAACAGGTCCGCGAGCAGCCGCTGCGGGGTGAGCAGCGGCCAGATGCCGGCCAGCGCCGCGATGAGTTCCTCGGATTCCCGCAGGTCGGTGCGGATCGCGTCCAGGTCGTCCCGGGTGGCGAGCAGGTCGCCGCCCGGTCCCCGCCCGAGCCGTTCGGCGACCTGGGGGACGAGCTGGTCGAGGACCCGCTTGAGGAACACCGCGCGGGCCCGGTTATGGGGCCGGCGGGACTGCCACGCCCGCTGCTGGGCGTTCCGCAGGATCGTGCGGGTCACCTGCAGGCGACCGCCGGGCGCTCCGGCGAACAGCACCTCGACGGTCCGGGCGGGCATCGCCTGCCGGTGCAGGACGGCGTTGGCGATGACCGCGTTCATGGCGGTGCGGCCCTTGAGGCGGGCCGTGCCCGGCGGGTCGGTGCGGGTCGTCGACACCCCGGGGAACAGCTCGCCGACGGTGGCCAGCACGACCGCGTTCTCGCCGAGGGATGGCAGCACCTGGCCGATGTAGCGGAGGAACATCGGGTTCGGCCCGACGATCAGCACGCCCCGCTGGGCCAGCTGCTCGCGGTAGGTGTACAGCAGGTAGGCGGCCCGGTGCAGGGCGACGGCGGTCTTGCCGGTCCCGGGCCCGCCCTGGACGACGAGGATGCCGGCCCGGTCGGCCCGGATGATCCGGTCCTGCTCGGCCTGGATGGTGGCGACGATGTCGCCCATCCGCCCGGTGCGGGGGGCCTGCAGGGCGGCCAGCAGCGAGGCCTCCCCGGCCAGGCCGCCGGTGGAACCGGAGACGGCGGCGATCTCGGCCGCGTCGAGCCCGGACAGGTCCAGGTAGTCGTCGGTGACGGCGGTGACCTTGCGGCGGGCCGTCTGCAGGTGGCGGCGGCGCCGGATGCCGAGCGGCCGCGCGGCGGTGGCCACGTAGAACGGCCGGGCCGACGGGGCCCGCCAGTCCATGAGCAGCTGCCGGTGGTCCCCGGAGTCGGCGAAGATGCCCATCCGTCCGATGTGGATGGACTGGTGCTCCGGGTCCGCGTCGGCCGCTCCGTCGGCGTCGCCGCCCGCGCCGGGGGCGTAGTCGAGCCGGCCGAAGCACAACTTGTCCTCGGCGGCGTTGAGCATCTGCACCGCCTCGGCGTGCCGGGCGTAGGCGATGTCCCGTTCGACGCGACCGCCGGGGGTGTTGTCGCTGTGCCGGACGTACCGGTCCCGCAGGACGACCCGTTCGGCCCGCAGCGCGTCCAGCCGCCGGTAGAGCTCGGTGAGGAACCCCTGCTCCTCGGTGACCGCGTCACCCGGCCCGTGGTCCCCGGCCGGTGGGGGCTCTGGGTGCCCGTCATCGACGACGGTGCTCGTGGCGGGTGCGGACGGCGCGGTGTCGGCCGTGCGGTGATCGCTGCTGTTGGTCACGCCCGCCCTTCGGTCGGGTGGAGCCCGGGGCATCGGACCGACGCGGCCACCGGTCCCCCGGCCGCACGTCGACCGCTGCCGATGCGCGGACTGGTCGAAACGGACGATCAAGTCTACGCCGGGGGGGCCGCGACGGCCGTGCAGCGTGCATCACCCCTGGTCTGCCGAGGTGGACATCCCGGCGGAGCCCGATTGGCAGGCCGCCCGGCGGGCTACCGTCCGGACATGACGGACAACACGCCACACGCGGAGGACACCTGGGACGTCGTCGTCATCGGCGGGGGGCCGCCCGGGGAGATCGTCGCCCAGTACGCCGTCCAGGGCAGCGACCGCACGGCGGTGATCGTCGAGAAGGAGCTGGTCGGCGGCGAGTGCTCGTACTGGGCGTGCATGCCGAGCAAGGCCCTGCTCCGTCCGGTCGAGGTGCTCGAGACGGCCCGGAACCTGCCGGGGGTGCAGTCGATCGTCGGATCGGCCGGCCTCGACGTCCCGGCGGTGCTGGAGCGGCGGGACGGGTTCACCAGCCATCACGACGACAAGTACCAGGTGCAGTGGGCCAACGGAGCCGGCATCGACGTCGTCCGCGGGCACGGTCGGCTGGCGGGCGAACGCACCGTCGAGGTGACCGCGTCGGACGGCACCGTCCGCACCCTGCACGCCCGGCGGGCCGTCGTGCTGGCCCCCGGGACGACGGCCACCGTGCCCGATCTGCCCGGCCTGCGGGCGGCCCGGCCGTGGACGTCGCGGGACGTCACCAACCTGCACGAGGTGCCGCGCCGGGTGCTGGTGGTCGGTGGCGGCGTCGTGGCCTGCGAGGCGGCGACCTGGCTGCAGGGTCTGGGCGTCCAGGAGCTCACGGTCGTCAGCTCCACCCCGGGGCTGCTGTCCCGCAACGAACCGTTCGCCGGCGAGCTCGTGCTGCAGGCGTTCCGCGACCACGGCACCACCGTGCTGACCGACGCGCGCGTGGAGAAGGTCGACCGCCCGCAGGTCAACGACGCCGGCGAAGGGCACGTGCACGGCGGCCCGGTCACGGTGTCCATCACCGGAGGCCGGCAGGTCGAGGTCGACGAGATCCTCGTGGCCGCCGGTCGCACCCCGGCCACCCGCGACCTCGGCCTGGACTCGGTCGGTCTGGATGTGTCCGGGTCCAAGGGGTACGTGACGACGGACGACCAGCTGACCGTCGAGGGCGTCGGCGGCGACTGGCTGTATGCGGTGGGTGACGTCACCGGCCGCGCGCTGCTCACCCACATGGGCAAGTACCAGGGCCGTATCGCCGGGGCCGTCATCGCTGCCCGGGCGGACGGTCGTCCGCTGGACGACGGTCCGTTCTCCCGGCACCGGGACGTCGCCGACGACGGCCGGGTGCCGCAGGTGACGTTCACCTCGCCCGAGGTCGGGTCGGTCGGCCCGTCGGAGGAGCAGGCCCGCAAGGCCGGGCACGACGTGGAAGTCGTCGAGCACGACATCGCCGCCGTCGCCGGCGCGTCCCTGCTGCGGGACGGCTACGTCGGCCGGGCGAAGCTGGTCATCGACCGGTCGACCGACACCCTGCTGGGAGCCACCTTCGTCGGCACCGACATCGCCGAGCTGGTGCAGTCGGCCACGGTGGCCGTGGTCGGTGGGGTGACGCTGGAGCAGCTCTGGCACGCGGTGCCGTCGTATCCGACGGTCAGCGAGATCTGGCTCAAGCTGCTGGAGGACCTGGCCGAGCAGCGCCGGTCCTGACGGCGATCACCAGGCCCAGGCCGGTTCCTGGTCCAGTTCGGGCAGCGGGAGCCGGTGCCGGCCGAAGAATCCGAGCAGCAGCTCGGTGGCGTCCGGGCCGGTCGGGTCGATGAAGTCGGCCTCCCGGACGCCGCCGGACCAGGCGTGGGCGAGCCCGTCGATGCGCCAGTACTCGAGCATCCGGCGGCCGCGGGCCGAGTACCAGCGGGTGCGCTGGCACCGTCGCCCGTCGACGACCGGTGACGCCGTCATCGCCAGTGGCCGGATGCGGTCCAGGGTGCGACGCCCGTGCTCCCGGGAGGTCAGCCACTGGGCGACGATCCGGTCGGCGTTGGTCGGGCGGACGACGCGGTCACCGGTGCCGTGGACGACGATGAGCGGGGCGATCTGCTCGGTCAGGCCGAGGTCGGTGGGCGGCTCTGACAGGGCGCCCATGGCGGAGACCGCGCCGAGGCCGCGGGCGGCGGACCGGTAGGCCGTGCCGGAGTGCACGCCGGCGGCGGCGAAGACGTCGGGGTAGGTGGCCGCCAGGATCAGCGACATCGCCGCCCCGGCGGAGAGCCCGGCCACGTAGACCTGCCGGTGGTCGATGCGAACCCCGTACGCCTCGGGAGCCCGTTCGCGGACCTCGTCGACCAGTCCGGTCAGCAGGGCCGGTTCGCCCGCTCCGCGCCGCTGGTGGGCCTGCGCGTACCAGTGCCAGCACCGCTGGAACTGATGCCGGGTCTCCTGGCGCGGGGCGAGGATGGCGAAGCCGTCCCGGTCGGCGGCGCGGACGAACCCGGTGTCCTGGGCGAAGCGCACGGAGCTCTGTTGGCAGCCGTGCAGCAGGAGCACGAGGGGGAGGGTGGCCCGGGGCCGCGCGGGGGGCAGGTAAAGGTCGTAGGTGCGGGCGCCGAACGGCCCGCTGTGCCGGGCCTGCTCCCACCGGCCGGCCGCCGGGAGGTCACCGAGGACCCGCAGTCCCCGGCGCCGCATGGTCCCCCGCATCCCGCCCCCTTCTTTCGTGGTCGCCGGGACGGGTGATCGCCGGCGCCGGGATCATCCGCTCGCCATTGACTTGTCACCTGTCGGCAATCGGCCTGTGGGCAAGCTGTCCGGGTGCAACCGCCGCCCGCAGACCAGGCCGCCGTCTCCCCCGACGGACCGCCCCGTCCTGACCCTACAAGTGCCGCTCCGCTGACCGCGGAGCACGCGCGCCTGGCCGAGGCGAAGGGCGCCGACGGGCCCTGGCGGCTGTGGGGTCCGTACCTGGCCGGCCGGCAGTGGGGGACGGTCCGCGAGGACTACTCGGCGAACGGCGATGCGTGGGCGTCGTTCCCGTTCGACCACGCGGTCGCCCGCGCCTACCGCTGGGGGGAGGACGGCCTCGGGGGCGTCAGCGACCGGTACGGGTTCCTGAACTTCGCGGTCGCGCTGTGGAACGGGAAGGACCCGATCCTCAAGGAGCGGCTGTTCGGTCTGACCAACGGCGAGGGCAACCACGGCGAGGACGCCAAGGAGTACTGGTGGGCCCTGGACGGGACGCCGTCACATGCGTGGATGCAGTGGATGTACCGCTACCCGCAGGCCGAGTTCCCGTACGACAAGCTGCGTTCGGAGAACGCGAAGCGGGGCCGTGACGAGCGGGAGTACGAGCTGGGTGACACCGGCGTGCTGGACGAGAATCGGTTCTTCGACGTCACCGTCACCTACGCCAAGGCCGCCCCGGACGACCTGTGCATCGTCATCTCGGTCGCCAACCGGGGTCCGGACGCGGCGGACATCCATGTGCTGCCGCAGCTGTGGTTGCGCAACACCTGGTCGTGGGGTCGGGATCGCCGGCGCAGCACCATCCATCAGATGCTCCCGCCGACCCTGACGGTCGGTGGTGTCGAGGCGATGGAGTGCTCGCACGGCCTGCTCGGCACCTACTACCTGGCCGCCGAAGGTGTCCCGGACGCGTTGATGTGCGACAACGAGACCAACGCGGTGGCCCTGTTCGGGGCGCCGCGGAACCGTTCGGCCTACCCGAAGGACGCGATCAACCGGCGGGTGGTCGACGGTGACGTCAAGGCCTGCAATCCCGCGCAGGCCGGGACCAAAGGCGCTTTCTGGTACCGCCTGTCGGTGCCCGCGGGGGAGACCGTCGAGGTGCGCCTGCGGCTGTCCCCGGAACCGCCGCACACCAGCACTTTCGGACCCGGGTTCGCGCAGGTGCTGGCCGACCGCAAGCAGGAGGCCGACGAGTTCTACGACACCGTCATCCACGCCGGCCTGTCGGCGGCGGACCGGCACGTCGCCCGCCGCGCCTACGCGGGTCTGCTGTGGGGCAAGCAGCTCTACCGCTACAACGTCGAGGAATGGTTGGAGGGCGACCCGACCGAGACCCCGGCGCCGGACACCCGTAAGGGGCCCGGCGGGCGGAACGTGCACTGGCCGCAGCTGGCGTTGGCCGACGTCATCTCGATGCCCGACGAGTGGGAGTACCCCTGGTTCGCGGCCTGGGACCTGGCTTTTCACGCGATCCCGCTGGCCCACGTCGACCCGGAGTTCGCCAAGGAGCAGCTGCTGCTGATGTGCCGGGAGTGGGCGATGCACCCCAACGGTCAGCTGCCGGCCTACGAGTGGGAGTTCGGCGACGTCAACCCGCCGGTGCACGCCTGGGCGGCCTGGCACGTCTACCGGATCGACGGCTACCGCGACCGTGAGTTCCTCATCAAGGTCTTCACCAAGCTGCTGCTGAACTTCTCGTGGTGGATCAACCGCAAGGACGCCGACGGCTCGAACATCTTCGAGGGCGGCTTCCTGGGGATGGACAACATCGGCCTGTTCAACCGATCGGCCAAGCTGCCACCGGGTTTTCGGCTGGAACAGTCGGACGCCACCAGCTGGATGGCGTTCTACTGCCAGCAGATGTTCAAGATCGCCCTGGAACTCTCCCGCGGGAACCGGGTCTGGGACGAGATGGCCACGAAGTTCCTCGAGCACTTCCTGTCCATCGCCAAGGCCATGAACACGTTCGGCTCCCACAACCTCTCGTTGTGGCACGAGGACGACGGTTTCTTCTACGACGTGCTGGTCAACCCGGACGGCACCGCGCAGCACATGCGGGTGCGCTCCATGGTGGGGCTGCTGCCGATCCTCGGGGCCACCGAGGTGCCGACGTGGATCGCCGAGGACTGCCCGGACGTGACGTCCCGGCTGCGGTGGCTGCAGCGTCGGCGGCCCGGTCTGGTCGGCCCGCTGCTCACCCGGTCCCGGCCGGGTGAGCGCAAGATGCTGCTGTCGCTGCTCGATCCGGAACGGCTGCGGCGGATTCTGGAGCGGTTGTTCGACACCGACGAGTTCCTGTCGCCGTTCGGTGTCCGGTCGCTGTCGGCGGCGTGCCGGGAGACGGTGCGGGCGGAGATCGGCGGGCAGCACTCCTCGATCGAGTACGAGCCCGGGGAGTCGCGGACCGGGATGTTCGGCGGCAACTCCAACTGGCGCGGGCCGGTGTGGTTCCCGGTGAACGTGCTGCTGGCCGACAAGCTGCGCACCTACGGCCGGCACTTCGGCGACTCGTTCACCATCGAGATCCCCACCGGGTCGGGCAACGTCAAGACCCTGGTCGACGCGGCGGACATCATCGACGGTGGCCTGACGGCTCTGTTCCGACCGGTCGACGGGCGGCGGCCGTCCGACGGGGAGCGCATCGAGGCGACCGACGACCCGCTGTGGGCCGAGCACCCGACGTTCAGCGAGTACTTCGACGGCGACACCGGCGAGGGTCTGGGGGCGACGCACCAGACCGGGTGGACCGCGCTGGTCGCGCACCTGCTCAATCCGCGGTTGCCCCCCGGCCCGGGGCACGCCGCGGGCTGATCCGTGTCAGCTCCGGTCGCCCCGGGGGGCCGGTGCCCGCGGGCCGGTCGGTACCCGCGGGTAGCGTGCAGGCACTGCACTCGGCCGGAGACCTGGTCGGCACGCTGCCGCACTGGCTTCGGTCGGGCCCACCCGACCGCCAAGGAGCGTGTGCATGACCGCGCCAGCCGAGCCGAACGAGACGCTCGCGACCATCGATCCGCAGGGGCGGGCGGTCGCCGCGCAGACCGCCCTGGATCCGACGGCGTTCGTCCTGGACGCTTCGACCCGGGCCCAGGACGACCTGTTCCGGCACGTGAACGGGGCCTGGCTGGCCACCGCCGAGATCCCGCCCGATCGCCCGTCGGACGGTTCGTTCTACCGGCTGCGGGACGCGGCCGAGGCCGACAGCCGCGCGATCATCGAGGAGGCCGCCGCCGACACGGGCGCCGCCCCGGGTTCCCCCGAGCACCTCATCGGCGCCCTGTACCGCAGCTTCACCGACACCGCCGAGGTGGCTCGGCGGGGCCTGACCCCGATCGTCGAGGTGCTGTCGGTGGTGGACGCCGTGGACACCCCGCGCTCGTTCCTGGGCGCGGTTGGTGAATTGCGCCGCAGCGGCGTCCCCGGTCTGTTCGGCATCGACATCGACAGTGACCCGGCCGATCCCGACCAGTACGCCGTCGGGCTGTGGCAGGGCGGGATCGGCCTGCCGGACCGTTCCTACTACCTGGACGAGACGCACGCGTCGGTGCTGACGGCCTACCGGCGGCTGGTGCCGGAGATGTTCGCCCTGGCCGGCCTGCCCGACGCGCAGGACCGCGCCGCCCGGGTGATCGAGCTGGAGACGCAGATCGCGCAGGGCCAGTGGGACCGGGTCCGCTCCCGCGACGACTCCCAGACCTACAACCCGACCGAGCGGTCCGCGCTCGACGCGATCCTGCCGGCCGATCTGTGGGATGCGTGGCTGGCCGGCCTGCAGGCGCCGTCCGGGCTGCTCGACCACGTCATCGTCCGGCAGCCCGACCATCTGCGGAACGTCGCCGGGCTGCTGACGGCCGAGCGGATCCCCGTCTGGCGGGACTGGCTGCGCTGGAACGTGCTGCGCGCGCTCGCCCCGTACGGGCCGGACGCCCTGGTGGAGCGCAACTTCGACTTCTACGGGCGCACCCTGTCCGGGATCCCGCAGCTCCGGGAGCGCTGGAAGCGGGGCGTGCAGTTCGTGGAGGGGGCGGCCGGCGAGGCCGTCGGCCGGCTCTACGTCCAGCGGCACTACCCGCCGGCGGCGAAGGCCCGGATGGACGAGCTGGTCGAGAACCTCATCGAGGCGTACCGGCGGGACATCGAGGCGCTGTCCTGGATGGGCCCGCAGACCCGGGAGCAGGCCCTGGCCAAGCTCGCCTCGTTCACCCCCAAGATCGGCTACCCGGAGCGCTGGCGGGACTACTCGGCCCTGCGCGTCGAGCCGGACGACCTGATCGGCAACGTCCGGCGGGCCACCGCGTTCGACCTGGACCGGCAGTTCGCCAAGCTCGCCGGCCCGGTGGACCGCACCGAGTGGTTCATGTCCCCGCAGACGGTCAACGCCTACTACAACCCGGGTATGAACGAGATCGTCTTCCCCGCCGCCATTCTCCAGCCGCCGTTCTTCGACATGGAGGGTCAGGACCCGGAGAACTACGGCGCCATCGGAGCCGTCATCGGCCACGAGATCGGGCACGGCTTCGACGACCAGGGTTCCAAGTTCGACGGCCGCGGTGCGCTCAAGGACTGGTGGACCGCCGAGGACCGGGCCGCGTTCGAGCGGCTCACCACCCGGTTGATCGCCCAGTACGACGCGCTCGAACCGCGGCAGACCCCCGGACATCACGTCAACGGTGCGCTGACGGTGGGCGAGAACATCGGTGACCTGGGCGGTCTCGGTGTCGCCTACCAGGCCTGGCTGATCTCCCGGGAGAAGGCTGGTCTCGGCACCCCGGAGCGGGCCGAGTCGCAGCGGTTCTTCCTGGCCTGGGCCCGGGCCTGGGAGTACAAGGCCCGGGACGCCGAGGTGCTGCGCCTGCTGGCCATCGACCCGCACTCGCCGGCCGAGTTCCGGTGCAACCAGGTCGTCCGCAACCTCGACCCGTTCCAGGAGGCGTTCGACGTGCAGCCGGGCGACGGGCTGTGGCTCGACCCGCAGGAGCGCGTCCGCATCTGGTGAGCCGCCACCGCCCCTGACCGCCCCCGCGACTTGGTCAAGCCCGCCGCCATTCCGTCGGGAAGACGGCGTGTTGTGCCCAGTCGCGTCCGGGAGCGCCGCGGTCAGCGGATCGGAGCCGGCGGCAGCGTCCGCCACCAGGGATCGTCGGCCGGGTGGGGCACGTCCCCGCCCGGCTCGATCCGCTGACCGGGACGGGGGACGACGATGTCGAGGTCCGGGCCGGCGGTCAGCAGCCGTTCGACGGGTTCGGCCCAGCCGTGGAACGCGAGGTTGAAGCTGGCCCAGTGGATGGGCACGAACAGGCCGCCGCCGAGGTCGCGGTTGGCCTGGGCCGCCTCCTCCGGGTTGAGGTGGATGTCCGGCCACTGGTCGCCGTAGGCACCGATGGGCAGCACGGTGACGTCGAACGGGCCGTGCCGTTCCCCGATCCCGGTGAACGCCGGCGTGTACCCGGTGTCGCCGCCGAAGAACATGCGGTGCCGGGGGCCGGCGATGGCCCACGAACACCACAGGGTGGTGTTGCGGGTCAGCCCGCGACCCGAGAAGTGCCGGGACTCGGTGCACGTCAGGGTGAGGTCGCCAACGTGGTGCGACTCCTCCCAGTCCAGTTCGACGATCCGGTCCTCGGGCACGCCCCAGTGCCGCAGGTGGGCGCCGATGCCCACCGGCACGAGGAACGGCGCGGTCTGCCAGCGCAGGAGTGCCCGCACTGTGGGCAGGTCGAGGTGGTCGTAGTGGTCGTGCGAGATGACGATCGCGGTCAGCCGGGGGAGGTCCTCGACGACGACGGGCATCGGGTGCAGTCGGAGCGGGCCCACGGTCGGCGACGGGGAGACCCGGTTGCCCCACACGGGGTCGGCGAGCACGAACGCCCCGTCGATCTCCAGCAGCGTGGTGGCGTGCCCGAGCCAGGTGATGGCGCAGTCCGCGGCCTGCGCCGGGGGCCGGGTGGTCACCAGGGGCACGCGGCCGTCGGGGCGGCCCCGCCCGCGGGCCTTGATGGCCTCGGGCACCAGAGCCAGGCCGCCCTTGGCGTCGACGACGCTGCTCGGCAGGGTGTTGTGGAAGACGCCGTCGGCGAAGTGCGGGGAGCGGCGGCCCGCGGCGGCGAGCGCGTCGGCGTCCGCCCCCATCGCCTCGGGCAGGCCGCGGGTGGCCCGGCCGAGCGAGGTCAGAGCGGCCAGCGCCGCGGTGGCGGCGGAGACCTTCGTGACGGTGGAGACCACGGTGGACAGGGCGCGGGGCGTCGAGGGCACATCCCCATTGTGCGGCGGGAGACCACCGGCCGGTCGGTCCCTGTCGTTCGGCGTCGGGTCGATCTATAGTCGCTAGAGCAGATCGACGGATCGGAGACCAGGTGCCCACCACCGACAGTGGAACGCCCGCGGCGGCGGTCGCGGTCTACGCGATCTCGGTGGCGGCCGAGCTGTCCGGCCTGAGCATCCAGGCGCTGCGGTTGTACGAACGGCGGGGGCTGCTGACGCCGGAGCGCACCGGCGGTCGGACGCGCCGCTACAGCGACGCCGACGTCGCCCGGCTCCGGCGGATCGGTGAGCTGCTGCTGGCGGGGCTGAACCTGGCCGGGATCGAGCGGGTGCTGGCCCTGGAGTCCGACAACGACGACCTGCGGGCCGAGAACGCGACGCTGGCCGCGCGGCTCCGGCGGCTGCGGGCCGACACGGTCCGCCTCGCGTCGGACAACGTCGCGTTGCGTGCGTCGGTGGCCCGGGAGGCCGGTGCGGCGTCCTGATCGCCGTGCGGGGGCCCAGGACGACGAAAGCCGGGCCCGCGGTGGGCCCGGCTTCGTGTCGGGGTCGGGGCCGGTGTCGCCGACCTCGCTGAACAGGCCGGACGACACCGGTGTGAGTCACGCGTCGACCGTCTCCCGGGCGCCGTTGGAACGCTGGCCGATGGCCTTCCCGGAAGACCCCTCGTTGCGGTCGATGACGATCTTGCGCGGCTTGGCCTTCTCGGCGACCGGGATGGTCAACCGCAGCACACCGTCGGTGTAGGTCGCGTGGATCGCCGACAGGTCGAGGTTGTCGCCGAGGACGAGCTGCCGGCTGAAGACCCCGCGGGGCCGTTCGGCGGTCAGGTACTGGACCTTCTCGTCCAGGCCCTCCCGGCGCGCGGTCACCGTCAGCACGTTGCGTTCGACATCGAGATCGACGGCGTCCGGGTCGACCCCGGGCAGGTCGAATTCGAGGAAGACCTCGTCGCCCACCCGCCACGCGTCCATCGGCATGGCCGAGGGGCGGGCCTGGGTACCCCAGAGCTGCTGGGTCAGACGGTCGAGGTCACGGAAGGGGTCGGTCCGCATCAGGGTCATGGTCATGCACCTCCAGATGAGTTCCTCCGCCACCTGATCTATGGCGGGCGCTATAGATTCGTTGTACCTCGGAGCGGCGGAGGGTGCAAGGGCGAGTTCCGCAATGGTTGCCGCCGGGCTCGACCAGGGCCCGCCCAGCAGCACACGGGGCGAGGAGGGCGGGTCGGACGGGTGTCACCGCGTCGATACCTCGTACCCGTTCGTGAGCACTCTCTGTGCATGAACGAGCACGAGCGGTACAGTCCGGGCCGAATCGGTCACGCTGGGGGGCGCATATGTACCGGGTTCGCAGCACTGCGGGTCGCATCGCCGTGGCCGTACTGGTCGGCATCCTGGTCGTCCTGACCGCCCCTCCGCTGGCCTCCGCCGCACCGGTGGACCCCGGCCCCGGGACGCCGGCCGGGCCGCGGTCCGACACCGAGCTGGTGGTCAGCGAGATCGGCCGTCTGACCAGCTTCAGCGGGCGATTGGCTCCCGCCGGAGCGATTGACAAGCGGGGTCCGTACCCGCCCTGGGCGAACCAGGCATGGCCCGCCAAGCGGGCGGACGGCGGCCCCCTCTACGCGGAGTCGAACCCGCGGACGGGCCAGACGTTGTTCGTCTACTGCATCGACCTGTTGACCGCGACGAGCATCGGCTATGGCTACCAGCAGGGCGAGTGGTCGCAGGCCACCGTGCCCAATCTCGACCTGGTCGCGCGCGTCCTGCAGGACTACTACCCCACCGTCCCGTCCCAGCCGAGCGGCCTACCCGACTACCAGAAGGCCGCCGCCGTGCAGGCCGCGATCTGGTACTTCACCGACGGGTTCGTCCTCGAGGCCGGGGCCGCCCTGCGCTCCCAGGTGTCGACGATCGTCAACGCCGTGATCGACGCCGGACCGCTGCCGGAACCGTCCGCCGGCCTGACGGTGACCCCGCCGGGTTCGAGCTTCCCGGCGGGCACCCTGGCCGGCCCGTTCACCGTCGACGCCGATCCCGGGGCACAGATCACGGTCAGTTCGTCGAACGCCACCATGTACAGCGACTCCGGCGGCTCCCAGGTCGTCGCCAATGGCACCGTCGTCGGCGCGGGAACTCAGCTGTGGCTGCTCCCCGACGACGCGAATCCCGGGTCCGCGACCCTCGACGCGCAGGCCGCCGTCCAGGTCCCCAGCGGGAACGTCTACCTGTACGACGGCAATCAGCCCGGCATCGAGAATGCGCAAAAGCTGATCCTGGCCAGTACCGGAACCGTCGAGAGCCGGGCCAGCGCATCGGCGACCTTCCAGGCGGTCGGGGCGCTCCAGGTGACCAAGTCCATCACCGGCTCCGCGGCCGGCTCGCAGGGCGACATCACCATCACGGTCTCGTGCACGGGGCGGGCCCCGGCGGACTGGATCATCGACGCCGGGGTGACGGGAACGCAGACCCGGCTCTTCACCTCGATCCCCGACGGCTCGGTGTGCACGGTGACCGAACCGGTGAACGGTGGAACTGGCGCGATCGGCGTCACGACCGCCCTGCCCGGCCCGGTCACCATCACGGCCGACCAGACCGCCACCGCAACCGTGTCGAACGACTACGAGGCGGAGGTCGTCCCGACGACGGTCACCACCACCGTCACCGTGCCGACGACCATCACGGTCCCGACCACGACGACCGAGGTCGTCACGGTGCCCACCACGATCACCGTCCCGACCACCATCACGGCGACCACCTCGGTGCCGACCACGGTCACGGTGCCGACCACGCAGACCGTACCCACCACGGTGACCGTGCCCACCACGGTGCCGACGACCATCACGGCCGTGACGACGGTCCCGACGACGCAGACCGAGACGACCACCGTGCCGACGACCATCACGGCCGTGACGACGGTCCCGACGACGCAGACCGAGACGACCACCGTGCCGACGACGGTGACTCAGACCGACACGAGCACGGTGCCGACGACGGTCACGGTGCCGACGACGGTGACTCAGACCGACACGAGCACGGTGCCGACGACGGTCACGGTGCCGACGACGGTGACTCAGACCGACACGAGCACGGTGCCGACCACCGTCACCGTGCCGACCACGGTCACCCGGACGACGACCGTGCCGACCACGGTCACTCGCACGGACACCGTGAGTGCCACGACCACCGCCACGACGACGGTCACCGTCACCACCGGTTCGACGACATCGCCCACGTCATCGGTCCTGCCGACCGGCAGCACGCTGACGACGTCGAGCTTCACGATCCCGGTGACCATCAGCTCGGCGGTGATCTACGTGAACTGTGCGGCGGTGTACGCCGCGATCGGCCGGCCGCTGCGGATCGGTGAAGCCGGCTACGCACGGGATCTCGACGCCGACGGTGATGGCATCGCGTGCGAGGTCGACCCGACGTACAGCAACATCCCGTGGAACGGCGTCACCACCACCCGCACCGCGTACGTCTACCCGACCTCGACCACCAGCGCCGCCGCCGTGGTCCTGGCCCGGACCGGTGCGCCGGTGGCGTCCTGGCTCATCTGGGGGGCGGGGCTGCTGCTGGTCGGCGGGTTCCTCGTGGTGGTCGTGAGCCGACCCAACCGACGGGCCTGAGCCGAACGTGCCGGCCGGCGCCGGCGATCACGCGCCAGCACCGGCCGGGCGGGTGGTCAGCTCTTCTGCGGGTCGACGGCGAAGGCGGTGGCCAGGTCGTCGAGGATGAGGTGGGCGCCCTGGACGCCGACGGACGGGTACCAGCGGTCGTCGGAGATGGCGTGCTTGGTGCCGGTGAGCGCGGGCCAGAGCGCGGAGCCGGTGAAGGTGGCCATCGAGGAGTCGCCCGGGTACTCGTCGAGAGACGGGTCGGTGTAGAAGATCTGGTCCGCGTCGGCCTTGGTCAGCTCCTCGGCCGAGATCTCGACCATGAAGTCGTCGATGTCCTGGATGGCCGGCCGGGCCAGCCCGGCGTCCTTCAACACGATGCCCGGGAACGAGGCATTGCCGTACAGCCGCGCCGGCTTCGACGGGGCGACGAACCGCACCAGCGAGACGGTGGGATTGCCGGCCTTGGCGTTGATCTCGGAACCGACTGCTGCGGAGCGCTTCTCGTAGGCGGCGAGCTGGGCCTCGGCCTCGGACTGCTTGCCCAGGGCCTGGGCGACGAGCCGGATGTTCTCCTTCCACGTCGGTCCGGTGGTCTCGGTGAAGACGGTCGGGGCGATCTGGGCGAGCTGCTCGTACAGCTCGTCGTGGCGGACGGAGCTGGAGACGATGAGATCCGGCTTGAGGGCGGCGATCTGCTCCAGGCTCGGCGAGGCGAGCAGTCCCACCGACACGCCGTCGGCGGTCTCCGGGGCCTGCAGATACGCAGGGAGCTTCGGCTGGTCGAGCGTGTATCCGACGACGTCCACGCCGAGACCGGCGACCGCGGCGACCAGGCTGTTGTCGAGGGCGACGACCCGCTGGGGGGCTGCCGGGATCTCAGTCGTCCCGCGGTGGTGGGTCACGGTGATCGGGAAGCTGACCGCCGCGGCCGAGGTCGCGTCGACCGATGCCGACGGGCTCGGTGCCGCTGACGAGGCAGTGGGGGCGGTCGACCCGCAGGCGGCCACGGTCATCCCGACGGCCAGGGCGAGGATCGACGCGACGACGCGGTTCGCAGAGTGACGGGTCCGATGAGGCAGCAAATGCATAGGTAAGGCTTACCTCATCGACAGGGTCATCTCAACCCTGTCCGGACGTGACCCCGTCGACACCGCATCGCTTCGGACGAGTGACGGGGAGTGGGTACTGGCCAGCCGGCAGACTCCGGGATCACCGTCGGCGGAACGTCTCTCGCTCGATCGCCGGAGCTCGCCGAAACGGTCCCCCGCGGCAACGTCGACGCATGACGTGCAGCGCGGATGCAACGTCCGCTCCCTACGGTGAGGCGTTCACGGCCGGACGCATCGACGCCCGGTTGAGTTCGGCCTGCTTATGACACCGTCGTCAGAGGAGACATGCAATGACCACCAGTAGCACCGCGGAATCGGCGACCTTGGACAACCTCTCGGTGGAGGGTCGCTCGTTCCCACCCCCGGCCGCCGTCGCCGACCACGCTGACCCCGGGATCTACGACCGCGCGGCGGCGGACCCCGAGGGGTTCTGGGCTGAGCAGGCGCGGGCCCTGTCGTGGGGTCGGGATTTTGGTGCGGTGGTGGATTGGTCGGATCGGCCGCATGCGCGGTGGTTCGTGGGTGGTGGGTTGAATGTGGCGGTCAATTGTGTGGACCGGCATGTGGAGGCCGGTCATGGGGATCGGGTGGCGATTTTCTGGGAGGGTGAGCCGGGGGATTCCGAACAGATCACGTATGCGGATTTGCAGGGGCGGGTGGCGCAGGCTGCGCATGCTTTGACGAGTTTGGGGGTGTCGGCGGGGGATCGGGTGGCGATTTATCTGCCGATGATCCCGCAGGCGGTGGTGGCGATGTTGGCGTGCGCCCGGCTGGGGGCGGCGCATTCGGTGGTGTTCGCGGGGTTCTCGGCGGAGGCGTTGCGGTCGCGGATCGGGGACGCGGCGGCGAAGGTGGTGATCACCGCGGACGGTCAGTACCGGCGCGGGCAGGCGGTGAACCTGAAGGACGCCGTCGACGAGGCCGTGCAGGCCGACGGGTCACCGGTGGAGAAGGTGTTGGTGGTGCGGCGCACCGGCGGCGACGTGACGTGGAACGAGCAGCGGGATGTGTGGTGGCACGAGCTGGTGGACTCTCAGCCCACCGAGCATGAGGCGGAGATCTTCGATGCCGAGCAGCCGTTGTTCATCCTGTACACCTCGGGGACGACGGGCAAGCCGAAGGGGATCCTGCACACCTCGGGTGGGTATGTGACGCAGGCCGCGTACACGCACCGGGTGGTGTTCGACCTCAAGCCTGAGTCGGATGTGTATTGGTGCACCGCTGATATCGGGTGGGTGACCGGGCATTCGTACATCGTGTACGGGCCGCTGGCCAACGGGGCGTCGCAGGTGATCTATGAGGGGACGCCGAACACGCCGGATGAGTCGCGGCATTGGCAGATCATCGACAAGTACAAGGTCAGTATCTATTACACGGCGCCGACGTTGATCCGGACGTTCATGAAGTGGGGCGCCGACATCCCCGCCAGGTTTGATCTGTCCAGTTTGCGGGTGTTGGGGTCGGTGGGTGAGCCGATCAACCCGGAGGCGTGGATGTGGTATCGGGTCAACATCGGGCGGGAGCGGTGCCCGATCGTGGACACGTGGTGGCAGACCGAGACGGGGGCGATCATGATTTCCCCGTTGCCGGGGGTGACGCACACCAAGCCGGGGTCGGCGATGACCCCGATTCCGGGGATCTCGGCGAAGATCGTCAACGACGAGGGCCGGCCGGTGGGGCATGGTCAGGGTGGGTATCTGGTCATCGACAAGCCGTGGCCGTCGATGCTGCGCACCATCTACGGCGATGACGAACGCTTCCGCGACACGTATTGGTCGCGGTTCGCCGACCAGGGCTACTACTTCGCCGGGGACGGGGCGAAGTACGACGACGACGGGGCGATCTGGCTGCTGGGGCGGGTCGATGACGTCATGAACGTCTCCGGACACCGGATCTCGACCACCGAGGTCGAATCCGCGCTGGTGTCCCACGAGGCCGTCGCCGAGGCCGCCGTGGTCGGCGCCGCGGATGACATGACCGGGCAGGGGATCGTCGCGTTCGTCATCCTGCGCGGCGGAGCGGTCGACGATGGGGACGCGCTGGTGCAGCAGCTGCGCAACCACGTGGCCAAGGAGATCGGTCCGATCGCCAAACCCAAGCGCATCCTGGTCGTCCCCGAACTGCCCAAGACCCGGTCCGGCAAGATCATGCGCCGCCTGCTGCGTGACATCGCCGAGAACCGCGCCACGGGCGATGCCACCACCCTGCAGGACCCCACCGTCCTGAACCTCATCTCCCAAGGCCTGGGCGGCAACAAGAACGACGACTGACATCGTCGACCGCCCGGGCTCGCGTTCCGGCGGGAAACAGCCGCTCACCGGCTGTTTCCCGCCAGAACCGCGCCGGTGCCGCGCCCGGTCACCCCGCGTGGATCGACCAGGAGTGCGGGGGCAGTGCCTCGCCGTCCAGCGGGCTCAATGTCTCCACCACTTCACCGAGATCGCCCACCGGGTAGGGCTCCTCGGCCAGGTTGAGCGCCAGTACGAGGCTCTGACCGTCCGCTGACGTCGCCCGGAGCCGGGCGCGCTCGTCGGCGAGGTCCTGCATCTCGACGTGTGCGCGCAACAACCAGGGGTGCCGACGGCGGACGCCGATGAGCCGTTCGTAGACCGACCGCAGACCGTCATCGTCGGCGACTTCTGCTGGTGTGGAGGGCATCTCGGGGCGGACGGCGTCATCGCCACCGGGTCGGTCCTCCTTGACGGCGTCGAAGCCGAACTCGTCGCCGTAGTAGATGCTGGGGACCCCCGGCAGGAAGAGCAGCAACGCGGCGGCGTGGCTGCGATGCCGGTGGTCCTCGATCTGTCCCGCGACCCGGGTGACGTCGTGGTTGCTGACGAAGGTCATCGGCACGAACGCGCTGAGCAACTCGTCGTTCCGACGGACGGTCCAGTCGAGCTCCCACAGGTTGCGTTCCCGCAGCGAGGACCAGGTGGCCTTCCACAGCTCGTACTGGGTGATCGAGTCGAGGGTCGATGCGGCGACGTACTCGTCGTAGGGCCCGTGGATCATCTCGCCGACGAACCACGCGTCCGGGTGTCGTTCGCGGACCCGGGGCAGGACTGCCGCCCAGAACTCGGCCGGAACGGCGTAAGCGGCGTCGAGCCGCCAGCCGTCGATGCCGCGGTCGAGCCAGTGGTTCATGACCTCCACGACCATGTCCTGCACGGCGGGGTTGCCGTGGTCGAGGGTGACCAGGGGCTCGTGGCCCTCGAACGCGTAGGGGTGCTCACCGCTCCAGCGGATCCACTGTCCCGCCGGACCACCCGGTCCGGCGGCGATGGCCTCAGCGACCGGCGGGAAGCTGCGTCCGGCATGGTTGAAGACCCCGTCGAGCAGCACGCGGATGCCCCGTTCCCGGCAGGCCGAGATGAGGGCATCGAAGTCGTCGTCGTCGCCCAGCCGCGGATCCAGCGTGAGGTAGTCGCGGGTGTCGTATCCGTGGGTCTCGGACGCGAAGATCGGCCCGAGGGCCAAACCGTTGGCGCCCAGGCTGATGACGTGGTCGAGCCAGCCGTGCAGCCGGTCCAGCCGGTGGGTGACCGGGGTGCCGGCGTCGGCAGTGGGCTCGGCGCCGACGAAGCCCAGCGGGTAGACGTGCCACCAGATGACGTGCTCGGTCCAGGAGTCCATGGGCTGATGGTGCCCCTCCCGGGCGACCCGGACGCGGTGCGCCACCCGGTATGAATGTCGTTCGCAGTGCTAGTGAAAATGATAATGACTCCGATTAGGTACTATCGTGCCGTGCCGCAGCGATCCGACCGTGCTCCCCGAACGAATGACCAGCGGGCAGAACGCCTCTCGGGCGCGACGACACTGGCGGATCCACCGGCGCTGTCGGTGTCCGACCTGACCGTCCGGCTCGGCTCGGCGACCCCGGTCGCCGGCGTCGACCTGCACATCCGGGCGGGTGGACGCCTGGCGCTGCTGGGCGCGTCCGGCTCCGGCAAGAGCCTGACCGCGGCGGCCGTGGCCGGTTGCCTGCCGCCCATCGCCCGCGCGCACGGGTCGGTCCAGGTCGGCGGAACCGAGGTCCTGCACCGACCGGCCGCCCGCCGGGCCGCCGCCGCCCGGGTCGGGCTGGTGGTCCAGGATTCGGCCACCGCCCTCAATCCGATGGCGCGGATCGGCCGTCAGCTGCGGGAACCGCTGCGGCGCCGGGGCCTGTCCCGGGCCGCGGCCGCGGCGGAGGTCGACCTGCTGCTCCGCGGGGTCGGCCTGAACGACCCGGAGCCTATCCTGCGCTCGCATCCCGGGGCACTGTCCGGAGGGCAGCGGCAGCGCGTCTGCCTGGCTCTCGCGCTGGCCTGTGAGGTCGGGCTGCTGGTCGCCGACGAACCCACCACCGCCCTCGACGTCGTCACCCAGGCCGCGGTGCTGGAACTGCTGCGGCAGCGCACCGGTGGGGCAGGCGGGCCGGCGCTGCTGTTCATCACCCACGACATCGCGGTGGCCGCGTCGCTGTGCGACGAGATCGCGGTCATGGACGCCGGTGTCGTCGTCGAACGCGGACCGGCCGCCCAGATCGTCGCCGCGCCCGGCCATCCCGCCACCCGGCGGCTCATCGACTCCGCGCACGACATCGAGCGCGACCTCGTCGCCGCGACGAGGTGGGCATCGTGAGAACCGACTTCGTGACCGACCAGACAGCCCCCGGTTGCGGCGTTCTCCGGGTCAACGGTCTGCGACGCGTCTATCGGGCCCCGGCCGGCCGGCAGCAGTCCGTCGTCGCCCTGGACGGGGTGGATCTACGGGTCGACCCGGGGCAGCGGGTCGGGATCGTCGGATCCTCCGGATCGGGCAAGTCCACGCTGCTGCGCCTGCTGCTGGCGTTGGAGTCCGCCGACGCCGGCGAGATCGTCTACGACAACCGTCCGATCGCGCCCGGCGGGGTCCGTGACCTGCGCTGGTACCGGCAGCAGGTGCAGTACGTCCCCCAGGATCCGGCCGGTTCCCTCGACCCCCGGCGCCGGGTGGCCGACCTGGTCGCCGAACCGTTGCGCCGGTTGCACGTCGACGTCGATCACCGGGCCCGGGTCGCCCAGGTGCTGGCCGCGGTGGGTCTGGACGAGACGTTCCTGCTCCGCCGGCCCCACGAGCTGAGCGGCGGTCAGTGCCAGCGGGTGGCCATCGCCCGTGCCCTCGCCCCCGGCGCCCGGATGATCCTCGCCGACGAACCGGTGAGCGGCCTGGATCTGCCGCTGCGCCAACAGGTGCTGGCCGTGCTCGAGCAGGTGTGCGCGACCGTGCAGACCGGCCTGATCATCGTCACCCACGACCTGTCGGTCGTCTCCCGACTGTGCGATCGCTGCGTCGTGATGTCGGAAGGTCGCATCGTCGAGGACGCCACCACGTCCGACCTGCTGACCCGCCCCACACATCCGGAGACCCGGCGCCTGCTCGGCAGCATCCCGCGGCTGCTCACGGCATGACCACCCGCGCTCCCGAGCGGTCGACCGCGGTCGTCCGCACCCTGCTCGCGACCCAGTTCGCCTTCAACGTCGGCTTCTACGGGGTCGTCCCGTTCATCGCCGTCCGCCTGCACGACGGTCTGGCGGCCTCCGGCACGGCCATCGCGGTGACCCTGGCCGTCCGGACGTTCAGCCAGCAGGGCATGTTCGTCGTCGGCGGCGCGCTGGCCGACCGATACGGGGCCCGCCGGGTGATGGTGGCCGGGACAGTCGTCCGCACCATCGGCTACGTCGCTCTCGCAATGGCCGGCTCGGTCTCGTGGATGATCGTCGCCGCCGTGCTCACCGGGATCGGTGGCGCGCTGTTCTCCCCGGCGCTGGAGTCGTTGCTGGCCAGCAAGGGTCGGGCAGACGACGCCGAGCCGCAGGACTCGACGGGCCTGCGGAGGACCCCGACACGGGACCGCCTGTTCGCCCTGCTGGCCGTGTGTGGCGAGGTGGGAGCCGTTCTCGGGCCGGTGCTCGGCGGGGTGCTGCTCGTCCACGGTTTCACCACTGTGGCGCTGGCCGGCGCCGCGCTGTTCGCGGTGGTCGGAGTGGCGCTGTACCGGGTGCTGCCGCCCGGTCCGCCGCTCCGGTCGCCACGCTCACGGCCGACGGGCGCCGACGCGACAGCGGTGCCCGCGTCCTGGCGCGTGGCCCTGCGGGACCGGCGCTTCCTGCTGTTCTGCCTGGCCTACAGCAGCTACCTGCTCAGCTACAACCAGCTGTACGTGGGTCTGCCGGTGGAACTGGACCGCGTCGGCGCCGGGCCGGCGGCCCTGCCCGGACTGTTCCTGCTGGCCGCGGTATTGATCATCGTGGCCCAGCTGCCGATCGCCGCGCTGACCCGGCGGCTGCCGACCCGCTGGTCGCTGCCGGTCGGGTTCGGTCTGATGGTCGCCGGTTTCGTCGTCGTCGCCGTGTGGGCGCCGCACACACCGGGCGAGATCGCGTTGTGGCCCGCCATCACCTGGGTGGTGCTGCTGACGCTCGGGCAGATGACCGTGGTGCCGGTGGCGATGGACCAGGTCGGCCGGTTCGCCGGGAACCAGCCGTCCGGTGCCTGGTACGGCCTGCTGGCCACCGCCGGCGGTGTCGCCGTCCTGCTCGGGTCGTTCGTCGTCGGACCTTTCCTGGACCACGCACGGCAGCCTGTCGTCGGGGCCGGCACCGCCTGGTGGCTGATGGCCCTGTTCCCCGCCCTGAGCGCCGTCGTCATGGCGGTCCTGTTCCGCACCGGCCGGGCCGATTCGACCTCCCGCGCGGTGGCGACGTCCGCCCCCGCCCCACTTCTCGACCCCGTCAGCACGCCGAAGAGAAACGGACAGCCATGATCCACAGCCCGCCCCGCACCACCCGCCGCCGACTGGCCACCACCGGCGTCGGCGTCGTCACCGGCACCCTCCTGCTCACCGGCTGCTTCGCCGGGACCGGCGGCTCCACCGCCTCGTCGCCGACCGCGTCCGTGGAGGCCACCTCCGGCGGTTCCTCCGACGCCCGGGTACGGGTCGCCTTCATGCAGCCGCCCCGGTCGAACCTGTCGCAGTTCAGCGACGACGCCTTCAAGTTGTCCCGGCTGTCGATCGCGGAGACGCTGGTCGTGCTGGACGAGAACGGCGACGCCCAGCCGGCTCTGGCGACCTCCTGGGAGCAGGTGAACGACACCACCTGGAGGTTCACCCTCCGCGAGGGCGTGAAGTTCCATGACGGCAACGACTTCGACGCCGCGTCCGTGGTGACCGCGCTGACCGCCGCGACGAAGGCGTCGCCCAAGCCCCGCATCCTCGACGGCGTCGACCTCACCGTCACCTCGGACGCGCCGGGCACCGTCACGGTGACCACCGGCAAGAAGGACCCACTGGTCCCGCAACGACTCTCGAGCCCGCAGCTGTCGATCCTGTCGCCGGACGCGTACACCGGCGGGCCGGTCGATCCGATCGGCAACGGCACCGGCCCGTTCGAGCTGGTCGCGGTCGACGGCACGAGCACCGCCACCCTGAACCGTTTCGACGGCTACTGGGGCGAGAAGGCCAAGGCCGCCGGTATCGACGCCAGCTTCGTCCCGGACGGCACCGCGCGCGCGGCCGCACTGCGCACCGGCACCGCGGACGTGGTCGAGGCCGTCCCGGTGGCTCAGGCCGCGGTGGTCGACCCGGCTCTCATCCACGAGGTGCCGATGCCGCGCACCAATACGCTGTACCTGAACACGGAGAAGGGCGTCTTCACCGACCCGGCCGTCCGCGCGGCGGCCCGGCGGGCGATCAACCCGTCCGTCATCGTCGACCAGGTCTACGAGGGCCGGGCCGACGTCGCCAAGGGCCTGCTGGGTCCGGCGCTGCCCTGGTCGGCCGACCGTCCGGAGCGCACGCCGACCGCGGCGGCCACCGACATCGCCACCACCAGGCCGAAGATCACCCTCGGCACGTTCACCGACCGGGCCGAACTGCCCGAGGTCGCCGTGCAGCTCGAACAGCAGCTGGAGGCCGCCGGTTTCGAGGTAGAACAGGTGATCCGCGAGTACAGCTACATCGAGAAGGACGCGCTGGCCGGCAATTTCGACGCGTTCATCCTGTCGCGGGCGACCGTGCTGGATTCCGGTGACCCGGCCGCCTACATGTACTCCGACTTCTCCTGTGAGGGGTCGTTCAACATCTCGCAGCTGTGCGACCCGAACGTCGACCAGGCGTTGCAGACCGCCGCGGCCATCCCGGCCGGTGGTGAGCGTCGGGCGGCGATCCTGCAGGCCGAGAAGCTCATCCTGGACACCGATGCCGCCGTGCCGATGCTGCACGAGCGGGTCATCCAGGGCGAGCAGGCGAACGTCACCGGCGCCGCGCGCGACCCGCGGGAGCGCACCCTGATCACCGCCGACACCCAGGTCGGCTGACGTGAGCGGCGGGCACCCCGAGGGTCGGACGGCGACGGCGGAAGCGCCGGGGTCGGTGCCGGTGTCCAGGGGTGCCCGTCGGCCGGGTGGTCCCGGGCGGACGTGGGGGCGGTGGATCGCGCCGGCATCCCGGGTGGCGACGGTGCTCGGGGTGCTGGCGGTCGTCGGCATGCTGCCGTGGTTCTCCGGTCGTGACCCGGCGCAGACGATCCTGCGGGCCCGGTCCGCCGAGCAGGAGGCCACCGGGGAGGCGCTGGCCGCCATTCGCGCCGATCTGGGCCTCGGTGCCGGGCCGTGGGGGTCGTTCACCCACTGGGCGTCCGGACTGCTCCACGGCGACTTCGGGAACTCGTGGATCTCCGGCAACCCGGTCCTGCCGGGAATGCTGTCGGCTCTGGGGGTCTCGCTGACCGTCATGGGCTTCGCCGTGATCGTCGCTCTGCTCGTCGCGACGCTGATCGTGCTGCCGGCGGTGGTCGCCGGGGTGCGGGGCCGGGCCGGGCGGACGTCCGGCCTGGTCGCGGCCACCCTCACCGCGGTGCCGGAGTTCCTGTTGGCCTCGGTCCTGCTGCTGGTCGGCGCCGTCTGGCTGGGCTGGTTCCCGCCGTACGGCTGGTCCGGTGTGCAGTACGCGGTGCTGCCGGCGCTGGCCCTGGGGTTGCCGGCCGGCGGACTCGTCGGCCGGCTGGCCGCGGACGCCGTGACGACCAGTTTCACCGAGCGGTGGGTGATCACCTGGGCGGTCGCCGGGTTCTCGCGACCGGCCATCACCGCCGCGGTACTGCGCCGGGCGCTGCCCGGACTGCTGCCCCAGGTCGGGCTGGTGATGGTGGCGATCACCGGCGGCGCCGTCGCCGTCGAGGTCGTCTTCGCCATCCCGGGTCTGGGCCGGGCCGCACTCGGCGCCGCGAACGCGCAGGACCTGCCGGCCCTGCAGGCCGCCGTGCTACTCCTTCTGCTGCTCGGCGTCGGCTTCGGAGTCGTCGCCGAGGTGGGCCGGCGGCTCCTGCTCGGCCGGGCTCTGTCGGCCGGTGACCTCCCGGTCCCGCCGGCGGTGCGCTCCCCCGCCCGGCGGCAGTGGATCGGGCCCGCGGTCATCCTGGCCGCGCTCGTGGTGATGGTGGTCGCGGGTCTGGGCCGGGATCCGTTGACGTCGGCGTGGCCGCGGCTGGCGCCGCCGAGCGCCGACCTGCCGTTCGGCGCGGACGCCAGCGGCCGTGACCTGCTGGCCCGGGTGGCCCACGGGGCCGTCTCCACGGTCGGCCTGGCGGTGGTCGTCGCGATGCTGTGCACGGTCATCGGGTTGCTGCTCGGCCTGATGCCGCGGCTCGTGGCCGGTCCGATCGAGGTCGCCAACGCGGCCCCGCCGATCATCACCGGGCTGCTGGTCGCGGCGGTGCTGGGCGCCGGCCCGTTCGGCGCGGCGATCGCGGTGACGCTGGTGAGCTGGTCCCCGCTGGCCGCGCACACCGCCGCCCTGGTGTCGGAGGCAAAAGCTCAGCCGTACGTGCGGATCCTGCCCGTGCTCGGGGTCGGGCGGGCCCGCATCCTGTTCACCTCCGTGTTGCCGACCGTGGTCGGGCCGGTCACCCGGCACGGCCTGCTGCGGCTGCCCGGGATTGCCCTGGCCCTGGCCGCTCTCGGCTTCCTCGGGTTGGGATCGCAGCCGCCGTCGCCGAACTGGGGCCTCGTGCTGTCCGAGGGCATGGCCTACGTCGAGCGGGCCCCGTGGGTGGTGATCGCCCCGATCGGTGCGCTGATCGCGGTGTCGGTGCTGGCGGTGTCGGTGTCCTCGCTCGGTTCGCTGCGCCGCCGGTGATTCAGTCGGCCGCCCGTAGCGGGGTGTCGTCCAGGTTCTCCCGGAGCTCGACCAGGGAGTCGTAGACCTTGATGGCCCCGCTCTCCCGGAGCTCGTCCGGGGAGAACCCGCCGGTCTGCACGGTGATCGTGGGGAAGCCGAGCTTGCCGGCGGCGATGCAGTCCCAGGTGGCGTCGCCGACTATGACGCCCGAGCCGCCGCCGACCTTCTGCACCGCGGTCTCGACGAGATCCGTTGCGGGCTTGCTGTGTTCGGCGTCGGCGGACGTCGTCCACGCGTCGGCGAGTGCCTCCCCGTCGAACAGCTCGAGGAACGCCTTCACGATGCGTTCCTCGCCGGAACTGGCTAGCACCAGGCGGAATCCGCGTCGCTTGACCTCGACGAGCAGGTCGCGGGCGCCCTCGATCGGGGCCACCTCGGGCAGCAGCGGATCGAACTCCTCCAGCCAGGCGTCCCGCAGGTCGTCGCCGTGCTCCTCCTCGACCCGGTCGCCGGCGACCGCGCCGACCAGCTGGTCACCGCCCATGCCGAGCGCCCGGTGGATGCGCCACAGCGGCAGGGTGATGTCGTAGCGCCGGAACGCCCGGTACCAGGCGAGCGCGTGCTGGTAGTTGCTGTCGACCAGGGTGCCGTCGACGTCGAAGATCGCGATATCGGCCACGGGGGGCCTCCTTTCCAAGCCGTCCACGAGGGGATGTCCGTCGCGAACGGGGAGAGAAGTACCCGGGTGAACCGGCCTCACCCCTCGGCGGCGGCGCACCGGGCGGGGATCGCAGCCGGACCGTTCGCCGTGGTGACCGGGTCGGTCGCCACCGGACGCGACCGCCGCTTCCACTGCACGATGACGACAGCACCCAGGACCAGCAGCCCGCCGCACCACTGGGCGGGGCCCATCGACTCGCCGAAGACGAGGGCCGCCGATCCCACGGTGACGACCGGTTCGAGGATGGAGAGGATGGCCGCTTTGGACGGACCGACGCGGGCCAGGCCGGCGAAGAAGCACAGCACGGCGGCCACGGTGCTGATCAGTGCGATCGCCGTCAACCACAGCCAGCCGACCGGCGCGATGGCGAGATCGACGGTGTGGCCGGTGGTTCCGATGATCAGGAACGTGCCGAACGCTCCGCAGCAGACCAGCGCGGACAACGGCAGCGCCGGGACGTCGGCGGTGAGGCGGTCACCGACCAGGATGTAGACGGTGTACGTCAGCGCCGATCCCAGGGCGAGAAGGGCTCCGAGGGCGTCGATCTGGCCTGCACTCGCGCCGGCGAGCACCAGGACGATGCCGGTCAGGGCGACCACCAGGGCGACGCACCGGCGCACCGAGGCCCGTTCACGGCGCAGTGCGATCGCGCCGGCCATGACGAGCACCGGATAGACGTAGAGGATCAGCGCGACCAGCGAGGCGTCGACACGCGTCAGGGCCGCGAAATAGAAGCCGGCCTGCAGGGCGTAGCCGATCGCGCCCATGGCCAACCCGGTGACCACCGGCCGGACGGTCAGGCCCCGAAAGGCATGTCGTGCCGCCGCCACGGCCAGCAGCACCGCCCCGGCAATCCCGAATCGGGCCAGCAGCACCATGTCGACGGACGCCCCGGCGTCGTACGAGAGCTTGCCGAAGACGGCCATGACGCCGAAGCCGACGGCGGACAACAGGCAGAGAGCGGTTCCCACGCGGTGATCATCGGCGCGCCACAACGTTCACGTCCATCTCCAGTTGGTGTACGTGATCGTGTAGCTATGGTGAACAGATGCTGGACCTGCACCGCCTGCGACTGCTCCGCGAAGTGGCTGGCCGCGGCACCGTCCACGCGGCGGCCCGGTCGCTCGGCTACACGCCGAGCGCCATCTCCCAGCAGCTCGCCGTCCTGGAGCGCGAGGCCGGTGCTCCGCTGCTGGAACGGGTGGGCCGCAACGTGCGCCTGACCGACGCGGGTGCGGTGTTGGTGCGGCACGCCGCGTCCCTGCTCGCCGGGGTGGAGGCGGCGGAGGCCGAACTGGCCTCGGTCGCCGCCGGCCGGCCGGCCGGGGTCGTGCGGGTGGCCGCCTTCCAGTCGGCGTTCCTGAGCATCGTCGTGCCGGCGATCCGTTCGGTGCTGGGGGAGCATCCGGCCATCCGGGTGGAGGCCACCGAGATCGACGTGGAACTGGCGGCGCCCGCGCTGCGCCTGCAGCAGTTGGATGCGGTGGTCGGGGACGAGTACGAAGGCCATCCGCTCGCCGTGCACGACGACCTCGTCCGGGAACCGTTGCTGCGCGAACAGAATCGGCTGGTACTGCCGCTGGGCCATGAGGCGGCGGACCGCGCACGGGTGCCCCTGGCGGAACTCGCCGCGGCGACATGGGTGGCGTCGCAACCCGGAACCGGTCACCGCGAGATGGTGGTGCGCGCCTGCCGCGAGGCCGGCGGCTTTGAGCCTGACCTGCGGTACAGCTCGGACGACTTCCTCACCCAGATCGAGTTGGTCCGCACCGCGGGAGCCGTCGCGCTGCTCCCGGATCTCGTGCTCGCCCACCACCCGGCGCCCGGGGTGGTGACCCGGCCGGTGGAGCGAGGGCCGGTGGGACGTGAGGTCTTCCTCTCGACCCGGGCCGCACGGACGCCGGCGATCGCGGCGGTCGCCGATGCGATGCGGGCGGCGGCCGCCGACCGGACAGCGGCGCCGTTACCGTGACGATCGTGCTGACGACGGGCGTGGACATGGTCGCCGAGGCTCTCGACCGGTACGGCGAGGCGGCCACTGCGGAATGGATCCTCACGTGTACCGACGACGAGTTGGTCCGTGTCTGTGCGGTCGCCGACTGGCTGCTGAGCGACGGCCCGTCCACGGCGACGGGTCGCAGCATGATGATCGGCGAGGCGTGCGCGCTGGCCGCCGTGTACGTCCGGGAGGGCAGCCCCCGCCAGCTGGCCCGGTCACGTCGTGGACCGGGAATCGGCCGGGTCGTCCCGCCCGACGGTGGCCGGCGGCCGGACCACCGGCTGCAGGCGTCGGTACCGGGTGACTACGGGGTCGGAAGGGACCTGCGCGACTTCTGGGGCGTGCCGGGGGCCTGAATCTCTACTCCAGTGGTTATCCCCCGCGAGCACCGCGACGGTGGCCGATCCCTCATCTGGGCGCCAACGGCCGATCTGTATTGACTAGAGCGCCGCTATAACGGAATCTGACGGGGCGGCCCCGATCCCGGAGGTCGACTCGATCCGGCCGGGGGAGGTCCCATGCGGTGCGCGACTGCCTTGTCCACCGCGGGTCCGATGCGCCCCCAGCGAGCCGCACCCCGCCGGGGTTCGTCGTCCGGGAACGAGGCCGCCCGGAATGCCTCGTAGCTACCACTCCCCGCAACGGCAGGCCGAGGCGGCCGCGACTCGCATCACCATCGTCGAGTCGGCCGCGCGGCTGTTCATCCGTGACGGCTACGTGGCCACCTCGACCAAAGCCATCGCCGCCGCGGCGGGCGTCTCGGTGCCGACGGTCCATCTGAACGGACCGAAGCACGCGCTGCTGATCGCCGCGGTCGAGCGCTCGTTCGCCGGCGACGAGGGCCGGCACTCGCTCACCGAACGACCGGAACTGGTCGCGATCATGAGCGAACCCGACACCGACCTGGCCATCGCCCGGTACGTCGACTTTCTCATCGCCGCCAATCAGCGGTCGGCGGCGATCGTGCGCGCGATGTACGCGGCGGCCGACAGCGACACCCTGGTCCGGGCCGCCTATCTCGACCTCGAGAAGCGCCGCCACCGCGACATGACCATTGCCGCCGGCTGGTTCCTCCAGCGCGGTCGCATCCGCGATGACCAGCTCGACGGCGCCGCCGACGTGCTCGGCCTCCTCACCGGTCCCGACCCCTGGACCCACCTCACCGTCACCCGCGGTTGGGACATCGCCGCCTACCGCACCTGGCTGACCGGGCAGCTCGGTCGCCTCGCCGACCACCTGGGAGCCACCCCATGACCCGATCCGCCCTGCTCTGCAGCATGCCCGCCGTCGGCCACGTCGGCCCGCTGCTCGTCGTCGCCCAGGAGCTGCACCGCCGCGGGTGGCGCGTCCGGATGCTCACCGGTGCCCGCTACGAACCGATGGTCACCCGAGCCGGCATCCCCTTCGTCCCCCTCCCGGCCGAGGCCGACACCCTCGACTCGATCGGCGCCGGCGACGAGAAACGGGAACGAGGTCTGGCCACCATCAACCGGGGCGTCGAGCGGGCCTTCGTCGACCCGGCCGGGCCCGCCGCCGCCTGCCTGGAACAGCTCCTACGCGGCGAACCGGCCGACGTTGTCCTGCACGACATGACCTTCCTGGGCGTCCAAACCCTCTTCGGGCGACCGCGGGCCGAGCGTCCGCTCACCGTCCTGTGCGGCATCGGACCGGCCGGGTTCTCCAGCCGCGACACCGCCCCGTACGGCCTCGGCATCACGCCGCTCCGGCAGCCCACGCTCAACCGGATGCGAAACCGCCTGTTGAGCCGCACCTCCCGGCTCGTGCTGCGACCGGTCCACAAGTCGCTCGACCGCTTCCTCGCCGACGTCGGCGCGCCGCCGCTGGACGGCGCGTTCTTCATGGACGTCCTCTCCCGCAGCGACCTGCTTGCCCAATTCACCGTCGAGGACTTCGAGTACCACCGCAGCGACGCCCCGCCGGACCTGCGCTTCTACGGGCCGATGGCAACCGCAGCCAGCCAGCCCACGCCCGCCCCGCCCTGGTTCGACGAGCTCGACCCGGCACTCCCGCTCGTCCACGTCACCCAGGGCACGGTGGCCAACACCGACTACTCCGAGGTCATCCTGCCCACCGTCACCGCCCTGGCCAGCCTGCCGGTGCAGGTCGCCGTCACCACCGGCGGACGTGACGTCGACACCCTGCCGGCCCTCCCGGCGAACGCCTTCGCCGCCAGTTATCTCCCGTACGACGAGCTGCTGGAGCGCACCAGCGTGCTGGTCACCAATGGCGGCTACGGCGGGCTCCACCACGCCATGCGACACGGTGTGCCGATCGTCATCGCCGGCGACTCCGAGGACAAGGTCGAGACCTCGGCCCGGGTGCAGGCCGCCGGCGTCGGAATCAACCTCCGCACCGGTCGGCCGAAGGCATCGGCCATCCGTGACGCCGTGCAGCGGATCCTGGCCGACCCCAGCTACGCGGCGAACGCCCGGCGCATCGGTGCGGTTATCGACACCGCCCCCGGTGCAACCGGTCTCGCCGAGGACATCGAGAAACTGCTCGCCGGCCACAGCTTGTCCGTCTGACCACCCACCCATCCTTTGACAGGAGAGAACGCACCATGACCGATCTGACCGGACGGACCGCCGTCGTCACCGGCTCCACCAGCGGCATCGGCGCGGCCATCGCGCACCGCCTCGCCGCCGCCGGCGCCCACGTCGTCGTCTCCGGCCGCAACGCCGAGCGCGGGGCCGCTGTCGTCCAGGCCATCACCGACGCCGGGGGTCATGCCCGGTTCGTCGCCGCCGACGTCACGAACGACGCGGACGTGGCCGAACTCGCGCGGGTCGCCGCAGCCGATGGTCCGATCGACTACTGGTTCTCGAACGCGGGCACTGAGGGACCCATCGGCCCGATGGACACCTGGACCGCCGAGGCCCTCCGCGAGGTCGTCGACGCCAACCTGACCAGCGTGCTGTCCGGCCTGCACCACGCTTCCACGCACCTGCGCAGCGGCGGCGTCATCGTCAACACCGCGTCCTTCGTCGGCACCGTGCTGCCGGTGCCGATCGCCGTGCCCTACGCGGCGGCGAAGGCGGGCGTGGTGGCCGCCGGCCGCAGCGCCGCGCCCCTGCTCGCCGACGCCGGCATCGACGTCTACACACTCTGCCCGTGGGTGATCGACACCCCCATGGTCGACCGTTTGACCGGCGGGGCGCCCGACGACAAGAACGGCTTCGCCGCCGGTTTCGCCCCCAGCGGCCGGCTGACCCCCGTCGACGACGTAGCCCGCGCCGCGGTCGACCTGCTGACCATGGAACCCCGCCGCCCCAGTGGCGAAGCCATCCTCGTCGACGCCGGACCCACCGTGACCGTCCTGTCGTGACCGCGACGCGACGGTCGCTCTAGCGGGCCAACTGTCCGACCACACCCCGGAAAACCCACGGCAACGCTGCGGCGGTCGGCACGATCCGCCGCCGCAGCACCGGCCGCCCCGACGCCCACAGCACCCCGGACGTCAACGCCCGGTACCGCAGGGAGGCCGTGCGCCAACGCTTCTCGTACTCCTGCGGGCGTCCCCGGTGCAGGCAGTCGACCAGCGCCTGTGCGCAGGCCAGCGACACGGCGACACCTTCGCCCGTGAGCGCGTCGACGTATCCGGAGGCGTCCCCGACCAGCAGTACCCGCCCGGCGACGCGCTTCGTCGTCCGGCGCCGCAGTGGGCCCGCGCCCCGCACTGGTCCGCCGTCGGAACCGGCCACCCGCTCGGCGATCTGGGGGAACCACCGCAACTGCTCGGCGAATGGAACCTTCTCGGAGCTGAGGACGGCCACCCCGACCAGGTCGTCGGCCACCGGCGTCACGTACGCCTCACCGTGCGGCGACCAGTGCACCTGCACCCGGTCGCTCCACGGCGCCACCCCGAAATGCCGCCGCTGCCCCCACCGCTGCCGCCCCTTGGCCGGTCGGTCGAGGGCGAGTAGGCGGCTGATCGGCGAGTGCAGCCCGTCGGCGGCGATCAGGTAGCGACATCGCTGTCCGTCGACGGTGACCCCGCTGTCGTCCTGATCGACCGACCGGACCGAGCCGGCCTGTACGGGGACTCCGGCGTCGACCACCGCGGTCAGCAGCGCCGACGACAACGCCGTGCGCCGCACCCCGAGACCGGGACCGGCAGGGAAGTCCGCCACCGCCCGTCGCCGGCCGTCGGCGTACTCGATCCCGGCGAACTCCCGCCCCGCCGGTCGCACCCCCAGCGACCGCAACGCAGCAACCGCGCCGGGCATCAGGCCCTCGCCGCAGGCCTTGTCGATCGGGCTTGAATCGCCGCCCGCTCCGACCCGGGGGTCGATCACGCGCACGTCGAACCCGGCCCGCGCGGCCAGCAGCGCGGTGGCCAGGCCAGCCGGACCGGCCCCGGCCACCAGGATGTCGGTCACCGCGGTGCGGCCGACCGGTCGGCCGGGGGCAGCTCGGAATCCAGCAACGCCCGGTTCTCGACCCCCAGACGCACCCGCAGCAACCAGGCGTTGAGCAGCGTGAACACCACCGCGGTGATCCACGCGCTGTGCACCAGCGGCAGGGCGATGCCCTCCAGCACGACGGCCACGTAGTTCGGATGCTTGAACCAGCGATACGGCCCACCGCTGACCAGCGGCATCCCCGGCACTACGACGACCCGGGTGTTCCACTGCGAGCCGAGGGTGCGGATGCACCACCAGCGCAGCGCCTGGGTGCCGACCACGACTGCGACCATCGGCCAGCCCAGCCACGGCAGGAACGGCCGGTCCAGCAGCCACACCTCCGCCACGCAGCCGAGCAGCAGCGCGGTGTGCAGGGCGACCATCGGCGGGAAGTGCCCGCGGCCGTACTCCCGCCCACCACGGGCCAGCGCCCAGGCGAGATGACGCTTGGAGACGACCATCTCGGCCAGCCGCTCGACCCCGACGGCCAGCACGAACAGCGTGTACGCGATCACCGGGCCGTCACCATTCCAGCAGCACGAGCTCGGCACAGAACCCCGGGCCCATCGCCATCAGCACCCCGGTCGAACCCGGTGACGGGGGCCGGTCCCGCAGGGTGTCGCGCAGCACGTGCAGCACCGAGGACGACGAGAGGTTGCCGATCTCGGCCAGCGACCGCCACGTCAGTTCCAGGGCCTCGGGGCCGACGCCCAGCTCGGACTCGATGGCTTCGATGACCTTCGGGCCGCCGGGATGCGACACCCACGCGGCCACGTCGTCGGTCGTCAGGCCATGGTCGGCCAGCAGGGCGCGCACGTCATCGCCGAGGTGACGGTGCACCAGGTCCGGGACCTCGCTGGTCAGCACGATCCGGAACCCGGTGGCGCCGATGTCCCACCCCATCACGCCCTGGGTGTCCGGGTAGAGCGCGCTGCGGGTGGCGACCACCCGCGGTCCGGCCGTCCCTTCGCGGGCGGCTCGCTGGTACCCGACGGCGACGACCGCGGCGGCGCCGTCGCCGAACAGCCCGGAGCCGACCAGGTTGGCCATCGACGTGTCGTCCCGCTGCACGGTCAGCGAGCAGAGCTCGACCGAGAGCAGCACGCCGACCTGGTCCGGCCAGCCCTTGAGATAGTCGTGCATCCGGGCGATGCCGGCCGCCCCGGCGACGCAGCCGAGCCCGAACAGCGGTACCCGCTTGATGTCGGGCCGCAGGCCCAGCCGCCGGGCGATCCGCGCGTCGAGGGAGGGCACGGCCAGGCCGGTGACGGTGGTGGAGAACAGCACGTCGATCTCGTCGGCCGCCAGCCCAGCCTGGGCCAGGGCGCCCTCGATGGCCTGCACGGCGAGGTCCTCGGCGACGGTGATCCAGGCGTCGTTCGCGGCGCTGAAGTCGGTCAGTTCGCGGTACTGCTCCAACGGCAGGGCCAGGGAGCGGCTGTCGACCCGGGCGTTGGCGTGGATCCGGCGCAGCAGCTCCACCCGGTCCGGCCCGACCCCGACCAGCTCGGCGAACGCCTCGGTGATCTTGTCCTGTGGGTAGCGGTGCGGCGGCAGCACTCCGTGGACCGCGGCCAGCGACGTCATTTCTCCACAGTACGGTGCAGGAGTTCGGAACGTCCGGGATCTGAAGAGCGTAACGACCAGCCGAAATCCGATGCGCCGGAATGCGTTTGACGGGAGGTGGGGAGGGAAATGCTGCGTGCCCTGGTGGCCAGCTGCCACCCCGTCCCCACCGCGGCCGTCACCGGGCTGTCCGCCGGTCTGGCGTTGCTCGCCGGCCTGCCCGCACTGACCGCCGTACTCGTGGTGCTGGCGGTGCTGACCGGGCAGCTGGCCATCGGCTGGTCGAACGATGCCATCGACGCCCGCCGCGACCAGGTCGCCGGCCGTACGGACAAGCCGGTGGCCCGGGGGGCGCTGGGCATCCGCACGGTCGGTCTGGCCGCCGCGGCGGCCACCGTCGGCTGCCTGGTGTTCTCCCTGCTCCTCGGCCCGGCCGGGGCGGTGGCCTCGCTGGCCATCCTGGTGTCCGGGCTGGTCTACAACGCGGGGGCCAAGGCGACGGCCTTATCGGTCGTCCCCTACCTGGTCGCGTTCGGTGCGCTCCCGGCCGTCGCGACCCTGTCCGCGGATCCGCCGCGCTGGCCACCCGGGTGGGCGATGGTCGCCGGGGCGGTCCTGGGCGCCAGCGCCCACCTGGCCAACGTCCTGCCCGACCTGGCCGACGACGCGGCCACCGGCGTCCGCGGCCTGCCCCACCGGCTCGGGGCCCGGGGTACCGCGATCGCCTGCCCCGTGCTGCTGTTCGCCGGCTCGATCGTCGTGCTGTTCGGCCCCGTCTGGGACGGCGCCGCGTCCACCACCTGGTGGCGGTGGCTGCTGCTCGTCGCTCTGGCGGCGGTGGCCGGGGCGGCCGCCGTGCTCGGATCCCGTCGGCCCGCCGGACGGGCGTTGTTCCTGCTGGTCCTGGTCGTGGCGGCCGCTGATCTGGTGCTGTTCGCCCTGTCGGGTGTCAGTCGTCTGTGAGCGCGGCGCCCGGCGGCTGGGCACTCCTTCGTTGTCGGCCCTCTGGCCTACGGTGAGGGCATGCAGCTGTTCGACGGCGCCATCGCGGGGATCGGGACCGAAGAGGGGACCCGGCTCGTCGTCGGCATGTGGCCGCTGTCGCCGTACGGCTCGGTGACCGACGTGATGATGGAACGCCCCGACGGTCAGCGCATCCTGCTCGCCCCCTCCCAGGAACTCGCCGACTTCATCGCCGAGACGTACACGTTCGACGAGATCCGGGTGACGCCGGTGCTGCGGGTCCGTGACGGCCGCACCTGGCAGATCACCTCCGATGGCCTGGTGCTGACCTTTGAGGTCGGCAGCCGTCCGTCGATCGGCTGGCTGCTGTACGCGGTGCCGCGTCGGCTGGCCCGGGCCAAGTGGTGGACGTCGGTGACCGACCCGGTCGCCCGGGTGGCCATGAAGGGCGTCCGCACGCGTGCCGGCAACAAGAAGCGCCGCGAGTGGTACTCGGCGATCGACCTGCACCGCATCACCGCCGCGACCGTCCACCTGGACGGCAAGGACCTCGGCGAACTCCGGCCCGTGGACCCGCCCGTGCGGTTTGGGGCCGGGTCCACGCCGAAGGAGCCCTCGCTGACCCGGGTGGTGTCCCGGGTCGCCGAGATCTGACCGCAGTCAGGACCGGGGGGCGCCGTGCCCGTCCGGCACCTGCTCGTCCGGCTGCACCGGGGGCGGGGGAGTGCCGTCACCGAACGGGCGACCGCCGAGTTCCTCGCGGTGGTGCGCGTCCCACCAGTTCGTCAGGTCCGGGCCGGCCGGGACGATCTGGGTCGGATTGATCGACGTGTGCACCTCGTAGTAGTGCTGCTTGATGTGGACGAAGTCCACGGTGTCACCGAAACCGGGGGTCTGGAAAAGGTCTCGCGCGTAGGCCCACAGCACCGGCATCTCCGACAATTTGCGGAGATTGCACTTGAAATGGTTGTGGTAGACGGGGTCGAACCGGACCAGCGTGGTGAACAGGCGGATGTCGGCCTCGGTGATGGTGTCGCCGACCAGGTAACGCTGCTTGCTGAGCCGTTCGCTGATGGTGTCCATCGCGGTGAACAGCCGGTCGAACGCCTTCTCGTAGGCGTCCTGGGCGGTCGCGAAACCGCAGCGGTAGACGCCGTTGTTGATCTCCGGGTAGACGATCTTGTCGACCTCTTCGATCTCGTCCCGGTACTTCTCCGGGTACAGGTCGGGCGCCCCGTCCCGCAAATGCGCGGTCCACTGCGTCTCGAGGTCGATGTCCATCTGCTTGTAGTCGTTGGTGACGACGCCGCCGGTGGGGATGTCGACCATCGCCGGCACGGTGATGCCGCGCGGGTAGTCGGGGAAGCGCGCGAAGAACGCCTGCTGCAGTCGCTCGTAGCCGAGCACCGGGTCGACGCCGCCCGGGTCGAGGTCGAACGTCCACGACCGTTCGTCATGGGTGGGGCCGCAGATGCCCATCGAGATGGCCGACTCCAGGCCCAGCAGGCGGCGCACGATGACGGTGCGGCTCGCCCACGGGCAGGCCCGGGAGACCACGAGGCGGTAACGGCCGGCCTCCACGGGCCAGCCGTCCCGCCCGTCGACGGTGATCCGGTCGGTGATGTAGCGGGTGTCCCGCTCGAAACTGCCGCTCTTCTCGCCCTCGCCCAGACTCTGGCTGGCCCCGGTACGTCGTTGCTCGCTCATACTCTCCATCCTGCCCATCGCGACGCCGGGTGACACGGGTGATCCCCCGTCCCGACCGGGTGTTGCCGGATTTCGGGTGCCCCCCGTAGGTGGCCGCATCAGCTGCCTCTTGAGGGCCCTTGAGGACTCGACCCATCTCGGCACCGGGTCGAATTGTCTTTCTCTGGCCGGTCCGGGTACGTCTGAGCTGTGAACCCCGTTGATCCGCTGCCCTGGGACGAACTCGAGGTGCTCTCCGGCGGTCTCATCGCCCGCACCGTCCGCGCCCGGCTGGCCGACGGTCGGCGGGTGATCGTCAAGCACACGCCGTACCCGGCCGACACCGAAGCCGAGGGCCTCGCCGCGCAGGCCGCCGCGGGCGTCCCGACCCCCGCGGTGCTGCACGTCGCCGACTGGCAGTTGGTGCTGGAGGAGGTCGACGGGCCGCCCGCGTGGGGCGAACTGGGTCGGGCGGTGGCTCGCATGCACCGGACGACCAACGACCGGTTCGGGTGGCACCGCAACAATTTCCATGGTCTGTTCGAGCAGGACAACACCTGGGCCGACGACTGGCCGACGTTCTACGTCGAGCGTCGGGTGCTTCACCATCTGCGGCACGCCGACATCTCCGAAGACCTGCGGCGTCGCGTCGAGGTGGCCGCAGATGGGCCACTGCAGGAGTTGCTGGCCGCCACGCCCGGCGGTGGACGACCGTGCCTGACCCATGGCGACCTGTGGCCGGGCAACGTCGTCGCCGGGCGCTGGCTGGTCGACCCGTCCGTCAGCTACGCGGACCGTGAGCTGGACCTGGCCTACCTGCGCCGGGCGTCCGACCCTCTGGAGGAGTTCTGGGCGGCCTACCAGGACGAGTATCCGATCGACCCCGGCTTCGAGGACCGGCAGTTCGCGCTGCAGCTGCACAAGCGCCTCAACAACGTCCGGCACTTCGGCGAGCGCGCGCTGCCCGCGCTGGAGGAGTGCCTCCAAGCGTGTGGTTGGTGACTCAGCAGGCGACGACGTTCAAAGCGAGCCCTCCGCGGGCGGTCTCCTTGTATTTGTCGCTCATGTCCGCGCCGGTCTGCCGCATGGTGAGGATCGCGGTGTCCAGCGAGACGTGATGCACGCCGTCCCCGCGGACGGCCATCCGCGCCGCGGTGATGGCTTTGACCGCGGCGACCGCGTTCCGCTCGATGCACGGGATCTGCACCAGCCCCCCGACGGGGTCGCAGGTCAATCCCAGGTTGTGCTCGATGCCGATCTCGGCGGCGTTCTCGACCTGGTCGGGCGCACCCCCGAGGACGGCGGCCAGCCCGCCGGCGGCCATCGCGCAGGCCGAACCGACCTCGCCCTGACAGCCGACCTCGGCGCCGGAGATCGAGGCGCCCTCCTTGAACAGGATCCCGATGGCCGCCGCGGTGAGCAGGAAGTCCACGATCCCGTCGTCGTCGGCGCCGGGAACGAACGAGACGTAGTAGTGCAGGACGGCGGGGATGATCCCGGCCGCGCCGTTGGTCGGCGCGGTGACCACCCGCCCGCCGGCGGCGTTCTGCTCGTTGACGGCCAGCGCCCAGGTGGTGATCCACTCCATGGCCAGCAGCGGATCGGCTTGCACGGTGTCGGCCTCGTCGATGGTGGTCAGCCGTTCGTAGGCGGCGGCCGCCCGTCGCCGGACCCGCAGCCCGCCCGGCAACACCCCCTCGGTGCGGCAGCCGCGTTCGATGCAGTCCTGCATCACCGACCAGATGTGCAGCAGCTGCGCCCTGGTCTGCGCCTCCGGGCGCCGGGCGTTCTCGTTGGCCAGCATGACCCCGGCGATCGACAGGCCGGTCGCCGTGGTGTGGGCCAGCAGCTGTTCGCCGGTGAGGAACGGGTACGGCACGACGGTGTCGTCGGGCAGCCGGTCAGCGCCGATCTCGTCCTCGTCGAGGACGAAACCGCCGCCGACCGAGTAGTAGTCGCGGGTCAGCAGATCCCGGCCGTCGACACCGACCGCGTGGAACCGCATGCCGTTGGTGTGGAAGTCGAGTCGTTGCCGCAGGTGCAGGACGACGTCGGACTCGATGACGAACGGGACGGGCTCCCCGCCGGGCAGCGGCAGCCACCCGGTGCGGCGCACCTCGTCGATCGCCGGCAGCACGGCCTCGGGGTCGACCGTCTCAGGGCGGTGGCCGAGCAGCCCGAGGACGACCGCGGTGACGCTGCCGTGCCCGTGCCCGGTGGCCCCGAGGGAGCCGAACAGCTCGACCCGTACCCGGGCCACCGTCGGTCGCGCACCGGACCTCTGCAGGTGGTCGGTGAACAGCACCGCGGCGCGCATGGGGCCGACCGTGTGGGAGCTGGACGGACCGATGCCCACGCTGAACAGGTCCAGTGCGCTGATGGTCATGCCTCCACCCTCCTCGCGTCGTCGCCCGCCTGCAGGGCCCGTTCAGCAGCGAGGGCGGTCACGCGTTTGCGGACCAGGAACCAGCCGCCGATCAGGATCGGCACCACCAGCGCGAACAGCCCGAACGTCGCGGTCCCGACCGGGTAGTCGAGCGCGATGAGGACCATGATGCCGATGAGGAACAGTCCGGTCAGCAGGCCGGTGTAGGGGGCGCCGAACATCCGGAACGCCGGCCGCTTGACCTTGCCCTGCTTGGCCCACTGCCACAGCCGCAGCTGGCACAGGACGATCGCACCCCACGCGGCGATCAGGCACAGCGAGCAGATGTTGAGGACGATCTCGAAGGCCTGCTCGGGGACGATCGCGTTGAGCCCCACGCCCAGCAGGGCGACGACGCCGGTCAGCAGGATGCCGCCGTAGGGGACGCCGGACTTGCTGATCTTCCCGGTGAACTTCGGGGCGCTGCCGGCCGCGGCCAGCGAGCGGACGATGCGGCCGGTCGAGTACATGCCGGCGTTCAGCGACGACAGCGCGGCAGTCAGCACGACGAGGTTCATGATCGCGTCCACGCCGTTGATGCCGATGGACGAGAAGAACGTGACGAACGGACTCTCGCCCGCCTTGTAGGAGCCCGCCGGCATCAGCAGGGCGAGCAGCAGCACCGAGCCGACGTAGAAAATGGCGATGCGGAAGACGACCGCGTTGATGGTGCGCGGCATGACCTTTTCGGGGTTCTTGGTCTCACCGGCGGCGGTGCCGACCAGCTCGATCGAGCCGTAGGCGAAGACGACGCCCTGGGTGACGATCAGCAGCGGCAGGATGCCGTTGGGGAACCAGCCGCCGTTATCGGTGATCAGCGAGAAGCCGACCTCGTGGCCGTCGATCGGGGTGCCGAAGACGACGAAGTAGGTGCCGACGAGCAGGAACGCGACCAGCGCAGCCACCTTGACGAGGGCGAACCAGAACTCCATCTCACCGAACACCTTGACCGAGATCATGTTCAGCGAGACGACGAGGATCAGCGCCAGCAGCGCCCACGTCCACTGCGGGACGGTGCCCATCCAGGCGACGTACTTCTTGAAGAAGTTCATGTAGAGCGCGACGGCGGTGGTGTCGACGATCGCGATGACCGCCCAGTTCAGCCAGTACAGCCAGCCGACCGCGAAAGCGGCCTTCTCGCCGAAGAACTCGCGGGCGTAGGAGACGAACGACCCGGACGCCGGGCGGTACAGGATCAGCTCACCCAGGGCCCGCATGATGAGGAACGCGAAGAAGCCGCAGATCGCGTAGACGAAGACCAGCCCCGGTCCGGCGGCGGCCAACCGGCCACCCGCGCCGAGGAACAGGCCGGTGCCGATGGCCCCGCCGATGCCGATCATCTGGATCTGCCGCTTGCTCAGACCCTTGTGATAGCCGGCGTCCTCGGCCTGGAACTCGGCCTGCTGGGCGAGCTGGTGGACGTCCCGATCCGCAGCCGGGGCAGGATCGGTCGCGCGGGCGTCGTCGGCCGCAGTTGTCGACATGGGTGGACCTTTCACACGGTGAACCCGCGGGCCGATCGGCCGGCGGGACAGGGGAGCTGGCGGGAAGTGGTGGGGTCAGCCGACGGGCTGACGGGGGGAGCGACGCAGCCGCGGGCGCAGCGGCCGGCCCCACCAGCGCGGGGTGAGGGCGCCGGGCAGCGTCCAGTGCCGGTGATGGGCGAGCAGGCTCAGCGTGGCGCCGACCGCCGTGCAGGCCAGCAGTCCGACCGTGGTCAGCCCGACGGCGTGGAACGCGACCATGGTGCTGGCGGCCAGGATCGCCGGGGTGACCGACAGGGTGTTGCCGCCGAAGACGGTCGGCACCTGGCGGATCAGCAGGTCGCGGATGACCCCGCCACCGACGGCGGTGACGGTGCCGAGAACCACGGCGGTCTGCCAACTGTGGCCATAGGCCAGGGTTTTCTGGGTGCCGGCGGCGGCCCAGCAGCCGAGGGCGACGGCGTCGACGATGGGGAACCCGCGGCTCCAGATCCGGCCGCCCAGTGGGATCAGGTAGGCGACCGCCGCCCCGGTGAGGGCGACGGCGAAGTAGGTGCCGTCGGTCAGGGCGACGGGGGCGCCCTGACCGAGCAGCACGTCGCGGACGATGCCGCCGCCCAGACCGGAGACGACGGCCAGCACGGCGAAACCGATCGGGTCGAAACCGCGCTGCCGCGCGACCAGGCCGCCGAGCAGCGCGCAGCCGAGGACCCCGAGCAGGTCGGCGACCCGCAGGATCGTTAGCGCCGTGTCGTCCATCATCGATCCCCAGCGATCAGGCGGTGTGCGCGGCCCGGGCGGCCACGAAAGCCTCGACGCAGCGGTCGATCTGCTCGGACGTGTGCGCGGCGGACAACTGCACCCGGATCCGCGCCGCGCCCCGGGGGACGACCGGGAAGCTGAACGCGGTGACGTAGATGCCCCGGTGCTGCATCTCGTCGGCGATCCGCGCGGTCAGCGCCGCGTCCCCGAACATCACCGGGACGATGGGGTGCTCGCCGGGCAGCAGGTCGAACCCGGCCTCCGTCATCCCCGCCCGGAAGCGTTCGGCGTTGGCCTGCAGGCGCTTCCGCGGCTCGTCGGAGGAGTCGATGAGATCCAGCGCCGCGAGGGTGCCGGCGACCATCGACGGAGCCAGGGTGTTGGAGAACAGGTAGGGCCGGGACCGCTGCCGCAGCAGGTCGACGATCTCCTGGTGGGCGGCGACGTACCCGCCGGACGCCCCACCGAGGGCTTTGCCGAACGTGCCGGTGAGGATGTCGACCCGGTCCGCCACCCCGCAGTACTCGGGGGTGCCGCGGCCGTTCTCGCCGAGAAAGCCGATGGCGTGGGAGTCGTCGACGAACACCAGCGCGTCGTACTGATCGGCCAGGTCGCAGATCTGCGCCAGCGGGGCGATGTACCCGTCCATGGAGAAGACGCCGTCGGTGACGATCACCCGGAACCGGGCGTCCTTGCTCGCTTTCAGCTGCTCCTCGAGATCGGCCATGTCGCGGTTGGCGTAGCGCAGCCGCTGGGCCTTCGACAGCCGGATGCCGTCGATGATCGACGCGTGGTTGAGCGCGTCGGAGATGATCGCGTCCTGCGGGCCGAACAGCGTCTCGAAGACGCCCCCGTTCGCGTCGAAACACGATGCGTAGAGGATGGTGTCGTCGGTGCCCAGAAAGGCCGAGAGCCGGCGTTCGAGTTCGAGGTGCTGGTCCTGGGTGCCGCAGATGAAGCGGACACTAGCCAGGCCGTAACCCCATTCGTCTAGCGAGCGCTTGGCCGCCTGCACCAGGGCCGGGTCGTCGGCCAGACCGAGGTAGTTGTTGGCGCAGAAGTTCAGCACCTCCTGCCCGTCGGCGGTGATGAGAGCGCCCTGAGGACCGGCGATCCCGCGTTCCCGCTTGCGCAGGCCCGCCTCTTCGATACCGGCGAGCTCAGCGCTCAGGTGGTCGCGCATGGTCGTGTACATCTCTAGATCACCGTCCAGTCGAGAACGATCTTGCCCGTGCCGGCGGCCGCGGCCGCCGCGAAACCCTGCTCCCAGTCGCGCGCCGGGATGCGGTCGGTGATGACCGACGCCACCGCCTCGCGCAGCGGCGCGCTGGTCTGCAGCATGGCCGCCATCGCGTTCCACGTCTCGAACATCTCGCGGCCGTAGATGCCCTTGAGCGTGAGCATGTGGGTGACGACCTTGCCCCAGTCGACGCCGAACGGCTCGGCGGCCAGGCCGAGGATGGCGATCCGGCCGCCGTGGTTCATCGAGTCGATCATCGACGACAGTGCCGTGGGGGCACCGGACATCTCGAAGCCGACGTCGAAACCCTCGCGCATGCCCAGGCTCTGCTGCACCTCGGCGATGGTCTGCGTCCGTACGTCCACGGCCTCGTCGGCGCCGACCTTGCGGGCCAGGTCGAGGCGGGACGGGCTGACGTCCGTACCGACGACGAACCGGGCCCCGGCGTGCCGGGCCACGGCGATGGCCATCAGGCCGATGGGCCCGCACCCGCTGACCAGGACGTCCTCACCGATGACGGGGAACGACAGCGCGGTGTGCACGGCGTTGCCGAACGGGTCGAAGATCGCGGCGACGTCCGGGTCGACGTGCGACTGGTGCACCCACACGTTGACCGCGGGGATGCTGACGTACTCGGCGAAGGCGCCGTCCCGCTGCACGCCCAGGCTGATGGTGCGGATGCACATCTGGCGTCGGCCGGCGCGGCAGTTGCGGCAGGTGCCGCAGACGATGTGGCCCTCCCCGGAGACGAGCTGGCCGACGGCGACATCGCGCACATCGGAGCCGATCTCGACGACCTCGCCGAAGAATTCGTGGCCGGGGATGAGCGGGGCGTCGACGATGCCGGCGGCCCAGTCGTCCCAGCGGTGGATGTGCAGGTCGGTGCCGCAGATGCCGGTGCGCAGGACCTTGACGACGACGTCACCGGGTCCGGCGATCGGGTCCGGTCGCTCGGTCCACTCCAGGCCCGGGCTCTTCTCGGCTTTGAAAAGTGCTCGCATGCGGACAAGTAGAGGGGGGTGAACGATGTAGAACAACGGGAAGCTTCTTGCGTATTGCTGTAGCGATCGCTTCACGGTTAGGGTCGGGAGCCGTGGAGGTCCATCAGCTGCACATCCTGCGCGAACTCGGTGCGTTGGGCTCGGTCTCGGCCGTCGCGCGGGTGCTGGACGTGACCCCATCTGCGGTGTCGCAACAACTGGCTGCTCTGCAGCGGGGTTTTCGCACCCCGCTGACGCACAAGGACGGTCGGGCGCTGGTGCTCACCGATGCCGGTCGGGTGCTGGCCGACGCCGGGGCCGAGGTGATCGACGCCATAGCCGCTGCCCGGGCCGCCGTGGAGGAGTTCGAGCAGTCACCCAGTGGGGTGGTGACGATCAGCGGCTTCCACAGCGCCGGCCAGACCCTCTTCGGACCGTTGCTGCGCGAGCTGTCCCGACGGACCCCGGCCCCGGACGTCCGGCTGTCCGACGAGGACGTGTCCCGGCACGACTACCCGGCCCTGACCAGCCGCTACGACCTGGTGGTGGCGCACCGGCTGGCGGGCGGATCGCCGTGGCCGGAGACGGTGCGGTGCGTGACCCTGGCCGACGAGCCCCTGGACGTGGCGCTGGCCGCTGACCACCCGCTGGCCCGCTTCCCCCGGCTACGGCCCGAGCAGGTGGCCGATCAGCGGTGGGTGACCAGCCGCGGCGGCTACTCCACCGACGATCTGCTCGGCGCCATCACCGCGGTCGCCGGGCAGCACATCGAGCCGGCTCACCGCATCAACGACTACGGCACCCTCACCTCCATCGTCGGCGCGGGGGATGCCATCGGCGTCGTGCCCCGCTACACCTCGCCGCGGGACCCGTCCGGAGCCATCGTGCTGCGCCCGCTGGACGGCGTCAGCGCCAGCCGCCGGATCGACGTGCTGGCCCGCCCGGAGAACCTCCGCCGGAAGTCGGTGCGGACCGTGGTGACGGCGTTGACCGCCGTGGTGGCGCGGATCGTGCGCGAGCGGCGGCCGGAAGCAGCCGCCCCACCTCACGCGTCGTCGTCCGCCGCCGGCTGAGGTGCCAAGTCCTGCGCGGGCCCAGTGGCCGTTTCCGGAGCGGCCACCTGTGCGACCACGTCGTCGAAGAACGCATCAACTGCCTCCACCACGGTCGACACCACACTCCCGGTCGGGCCGGAGCGTTTGAGCCCCAACTGGGAAAGCCGGCTGAGGCGAAAGGAGGCCGGCGGTCCGGTCATGGCGCCGAGCAGCCGCGCCGGCTTCTCCCGGGCGCTGGCCAGGTTCTCCTTGGTGGCCCCGCCGGCCGGACCGGGGAACTGGGCCTCGACCACCACGTCGTCCGACGCGTTCTTCAGTTGCTTCAGCAGCCAGGTGACCCGGGCCTTCGGGGTTCCGTCGGTGGGGGCCGTCACCACGGTCGAGACCTCGATCTGGGTGGTGCGCACGTCGACCAGAACCCGCAGAGGGCCGCAGGTCTCGGGCACGCGCAACTGCAACGACAGCCGTCCCTCGTCGGCCAGGTTGCGGGCGATCTCCTCGTCGAGCAGCACGGGATCGGCCGCGTGCTTGCGGGGCACCACCCGCTTCACGGTGCGGCCCGTATGAGAGGTCAATCGAAGGGCCAGGTATCGGGCCAAACGATTCCAGTTGGCCACCACGGGTTTGACGATGCGGTCGCCGGCGGCCAGCGTGTGGTGCGCGCACCCGTCCCGGACGTCGACCCAGGTCGGGCCCATGTCGGAGAACGCCATCGCCCCCGACTTGGGGTGCTCCAGGTAACGCAGCAGTTCGTCGAGCATCCAGAGCGGCAATTGCTCGTCGAACCGGTGGTGCTTGATCAGCATGCGGATCTCGTGCATGACATCCGTCCAGGACAGGTGCACGACCTTCACGGTGCCGGTGACCCCGGCCGGCAGCGTCACCGGGTGGGCGGCCGGATCGCTGGTGACCTGATTGGAGATGGTGAGCAGGGCGTCGAACTTCTCCCGCTTGGCCACCCGGACATAGTTCGTCAGCTGTTCCACGCCCAGGTCGTTGCTGCTGGTCTTGACCTCGACCAGCGCCGTCCACACCTTGCCGGGCCGGCCGATGCGGATGACGCCATCGGGGATGACGGTGGACTCGCCCAACCGGTACGGCACCTCGAGATAGGTCTCGATGGGCCCGCTCGGTGCGCCGGCTCGGACGGTCAGGGCGCGGCCGAGAGGTCGCACCGCGGCCATCACCCAGAGCAGGGCCGACGTCGCCCGGTTCTCCTGCTCGCCGGCGCCGCCGATACCGGCGACCGAGAACAGCCGCGACCGCACCCACGACGGCGCGACGGACAGCTGCGCCGCTGGCAGGGCGGCCTTGGGTCGGCTGCTGGCCGCGACAGCCACCCGGCCCGTGGCCACCACCGCGTCGGTGTGCGACACCGTCGTCGTGCGTCGGACCTCGGTGACGGGCCCGGCGGGTGGGTCGCCGGCAGGGGCGTCGGCGGGCGCCCGGGTCTGCACCACCGTGGTCTCGACCGTCGTCGTGGTGGAGTGGGCGACCACGGCCGTGGGCGTCGCACTCTCCTCGGCCGTAGCGGTGTCATGGGCCTCGTGACCGGCCACACCGGACCCGTCGGCGTCATCGGAGTCGTCGGCGGGGGCATCGACCACGTCGACCCCGTAGTCCGTGAGCAGTCCGGACAGTCCGCTCGACCAGCCCTGTCCGACGGCGCGCACCCGCCAGGCCCCCTGCCGGCGGTACACCTCGCCCACCACGACGACCCGCTCCGTCGACAGGTCGGTGATCGGGAAGCGGGTCACCACCTCACCGTCGGGGGTGTGCAGGGTCCACTCGACGGCGGAGAGGTCACCAAGGGGGCCCTCATCAGTGCTGGCGGCGATGACGACGCTGGCCACGTCGTCGGTCAACGCCGTCAGATCCACCGACAGGTCGTCCCGGCCGCCGGTGTCGCTCTCGGTGCGACCGGTGTGCACCACCGAACCGTCCGGTGTCGACCGCTGGTTGTAAAAGACGATGTCGTCGTCGGAGCGGGCCCGACGGTCCCCGTCCGTCAACAGGGCGATGAGGTCGAGCGTCTGCGGACCTTTCTCCGTCGCCGAACCGGTGGTCCAGCCGACCGACACCCGCAGCTGCTCCGCCCCCTCGGGTAGTGCGACGTTCTGCCCCCGCGACAACTCTGTCGTCCCCATTGTCGGAATGTAACCCGGCGAGTGCGGGGCGTACAGGCCGCCGCGACGGACCGCGGGCGGGCGCAGACTGTGCCTAGCGACTCTGCGTAGTGCGGAGACCCCGGAAGGTGGGAAGGAGCAGCGGATGGCGGTCGAGCCGGACCCGGGCCAACCCGGGAATGACGCGGAGTCGAACGATTCCTGGGTGCAGTTCGTGCTGGCTTTGGGAGAGGACGGCGTCCGCAATCAGCGCGACCAGCGCGACTTCGCAGACTGGATCGAGGCGCTCCCCGGCATCGGGCAGACCGGTTACTACCAGCCGCGCTCCGACCATCGCCGCCGGCACCTGACCATCCAGTGGTACGGCGACCCCGACGGGCAGGCGGCCATCGTCTCGGAAGGTCGACGACGCGGACTGTCGGTCGAATTCGTTCCCATCGCCTTCCCGAAATCCCGGTACGAGGAATTCGTGCAGTGGATGACCCACCCGTCCAGCAGGGACGCGCTCGGATTCACCGTCCATTCCATCTCCGGGCCGACCTTCGACGAGCCTTTCGTCGTCCTCGGCGGAGAGGTGGAGCAATTCACCGAGGAAGCGCTGCGGGCCGTGGGTGAGGAACTGTCCCGCCTCGTCGGCATCCATGTCGTCATCCGGCCCGGCCTGCCGTTCCGCCCCTGGGGGCAACCCGAGACGTCCCCGTCACCCACCACAGGGCTGCGAAGCCAACCGCCCGGTTCACCCCGTCGGCCCGGACCCCATCACCCGAGGTAGGCACGCCGGGGCCTCACGGACCAGCAGCAGCGTGGTCGCTCCCGGTTCGACCCCGAAGAGCACCGTCGATCCGCTGGGCGCCCGATCGGGATAGAAAACGAAATGAAAAGCCGCCGGATCGTCCGGGCCCGCGAGGTTCTGCTCGGGTGGGGCGATGTCGTAGCCCTCCCGAAGACCTTCCGGGAACGGGCTGGTGCAGTCGGCCGAGCTCTCGACCACCGTCGCCCGCACCCCGGCCTCGTCCAACGCCGTTTGCAGTTCCCACGCGTCGACCGGCCGGGGAACGGTGACATGCACGGCGTCCCCGTCGCGGGTGACGGCCAACGCGGTCGACGACGGCGACGGCGACCCGGGCCACCAGATCGGGGTGGACAGCAACAGCGCGGCGGCCGCGGCCACGGTGACCCAGCGGCGGGAGTGGGCCCTGCGGGTCGTCGACCGCTCACCGGAGGGGGTGCGGTTCGCCTCGGTGCCGTCGTCGGCCGCGAAGGCGGCCAGCAGGTCGTCGGCCGTCCAGGGGAGCGTGGTGTCCCGGCTGGGGTCGGCGTCGCGCAGTCGGGTCAGGGCGTCGAAAGCCTTCATGAGCGCGCCTCTTTCAGGGCGGGGCCGGATCGGGTTCGTGCACCGGTGTCGGGAGGCGACTGAGGAGACCCGCCCGTCGTCGTCCGGAGCGCGAGAGATCGCTGAGCACCCAGCGGGCGGTGGTGAGGAGCTACGCCCGTTCCCGATCGGGTAGGACGTCGTCGATGCGGCGCCAGGCGACCAGGAAGGTCTCGGCCAGTACGTCGTCGGCGGTGTCCGGCCCGGCACGGCGCAGCGCAAACCGGTGGACGGCGGTGGCGTGTTCGGCATAGAGCCGCCGGAACCGGTAATCGTTGGTCGTCACGTCAGGGAATGGCCGGCAGGGGCCTTGGCTGGTCAGGCAGGGGCGGATTCGCCGAATGTAGCTTCCCGGCAACACGCTCGGGCCGGCGGTGAACCAGACTGACCCGGTGACGAGACGACGTTTCGGGGTTGAAGAGGAACTGCTGCTCGTCGACGCCCTCGATGGGCATCCGGTGCCGGCCGGTAGTGAGGTGCTGGTCGCGGCGCAGGAACGGCTGGGCCGCGAGCGGGCCCACCAGGTCGAGCACGAGTTCAAGTTGCAGCAGACCGAGATCGGCTCCGCGCCGTGTGAGACGGCCGACGAACTCCTCGAGCAGCTGACCGAGTTGCGGCGGGCCATCGCCGGGGCTGCCCGGGAACTCGGGGTCGGGATCGTGGCCGGGGCGACCCACCCGTTGCCGGTGCGGCCGGTGCCGACCGCGAACGACCGGTACGCGCACATGGCCGACGCGTTCGGGATGATCGCCCGTCAGCAGCTCACCTGCGGTCAGCACATCCACGTCGACGTCGAGTCCGATGAGGAGGGCATCGGCGCGATCGACCGGATGGCCGGCTGGCTGTCGGTGATCATCGCGCTGTCCGCGAATTCGCCGTTCTGGCAGGGCGAGGACACCGGGTACTCGTCGTACCGGACGATCGCGTGGGGTTTGTGGCCCACGGCCGGCCCCACCCAGCCGTTCCGCACCGTTGCCGGTTACCGCGACGCCGTCGACCGGCTGGTCGCCTCCGGCACCGCGCTGGACAGCGGGATGATCTATTTCGACGCCCGGCTGTCGGCGAAGTACCCGACGGTCGAGGTGCGGGTCGCGGACGTGTGCACCGACGTCCGCGACGCCGTGCTGGTCGCCGTCCTGGTCCGGGCCCTGGTCGAGACCGCCGCGGCCGAATGGCGCTCCGGGGCGGAGCTGAAGGAGGAACGGATCGAGATGCTCCGCGCCGGGGTGTGGCGGGCCGCCCGCTCCGGGCTCACCGAGGACCTCGTCGACCCGCGTAGCGGGCTGCCGGCCGACGCCTGGACCGTGGTCGACGCCCTGGTCGAGCACGTCGCAGAGGCGTTGGCCATCAACGGCGATCGGGAACTGGTCGACGCCGGCATTGCGCGGCTGCGGCGCAGCGGCGGCGGGTCCGAACGGCAGCGGGCCGTGCTGGCCCGGGACGGCGAACTGGCCGCCGTGGTGCTGGACGCCATGCGGCGCACCATCGACTGACCGACCGGCTCCACCTCGGGTCGGACTTCGGACCGTGAGGTGGAGCCGGAGATCAGTGCGTCAGGCGTCGACGTTCAGGATCCCGTCGCGTTCGGCGGCGATGGTGGTGTTGTCGCCGTGTCCGGTGCGGACCACCGTGTCGCCCGGCAGGCTCAGCAGCCGGTCGGTGATGCTGCGGACGATCGTCGGGTGGTCGCTGAACGACCGTCCGGTCGCGCCCGGGCCCCCGTTGAACAGGGTGTCGCCGGTGAAGACGGTGCCGAGGTCGGGGGCGTAGAAGCAGACCGCGCCGGGGGCGTGGCCGGGGGTGTGCAGCACCTCCAGCTCGATGCCGGCGACCGGGATGCGCTGGCCGTCGGCCAGTTCGCCGTCCGGGGCCTGATCGTGGGTGAGTTCCCAGACCGGCAGGTCGGCCGGGTGCAGCCAGATCGGCGCGTCGACCGCCTTGGCCAGTTCGGGGGCGTAGCGGACGTGGTCGTCGTGAGCGTGCGTGCACAGCACGGCCAGCACCCGACGGTCCCCGACGAGGGCCGTGATGGCGTCGACGTCGTGGGGGGCGTCGAAGACGACGCACTCGGTGTCGTCGCCGAGCACCCAGACGTTGTTGTCGACGTCGAAGGTCTGGCCGTCCAGGGAGAACGTGCCGGAGGTGACGGTGTGGTCGATGCGGGCAGTCATCAGATCTTCACCACCGAACGGAGAACGTCGCCGTGGTGCATCTTCTCGAACGCGGCGTCGATGTCCTCGATGCCGATGGTCTCGGTGACGAACTTGTCGAGCGGCAGCCGGCCCTGCAGGAACAGGTCGATGAGCATCGGGAAGTCCCGCTCGGGCAGGCAGTCGCCGTACCAGGACGACTTGAGCGATCCGCCGCGGCCGAACACGTCCAGTAGCGGCAGTTCGAGCTGCATCGTCGGGTTCGGCACACCGACCAGGACGACGGTGCCGGCCAGGTCGCGGGCGTAGAAGGCCTGCTTGTACGTCTCCGGACGGCCGACCGCGTCGATGACGACGTCCGCGCCGTTGCCGCCGGTGAGCGCCTTGATGCCCTCCACCGCGTCGGTGTCCTTGGAGTTGATGGTGTGGGTCGCGCCGAGTTCGGTGGCGGTGGCCAGCTTCCGGTCGTCCAGGTCGACGGCGATGATCGTGTTCGCGCCGGCCAGGCGGGCCCCGGCGATGGCGGCCGCGCCGACCCCGCCGCAGCCGATGACGGCGACCGAGTCGCCCCGGCCCACGTTGCCGGTGTTGATCGCGGCACCCAGGCCGGCCATCACGCCGCAGCCCAGCAGGCCGGCGACCTCGGCCGGAGCGGCCGGGTCGACCTTGGTGCACTGCCCGGCGGCGACCAGCGTCTTTTCGGCGAACGCGCCGATGCCCAGCGCGGGGGACAGCTCGGTGCCGTCCTCCAGCGTCATCTTCTGGGTCGCGTTGTGGGTGTTGAAGCAGTACCAGGGCCGGCCCCGCTTGCACGCCCGGCACTCACCGCAGACGGCGCGCCAGTTCAGGATCACGTAGTCGCCGGGGGCGACGTCGGTGACGCCTTCGCCGACGGCCTCGACGACACCGGCGGCCTCGTGGCCGAGCAGGTACGGGTACTCGTCGCCGATCCCGCCCTTCACGTAGTGCAGGTCGGTGTGGCACACCCCGCACGCCGAGATCTTCACGACCGCCTCACCCGGCCCGGGATCGGGCACGGTGATGGTCACGAGCTCGACGGGAGCGTCCTTGCTGCGGGAGATGACGGCCTGGACCTGCTGGGGCACGGGAAATCCTTGTCTCGGGAAAGCGGTGCGGGCGGGGAGGAACGGATGAGGGCTCCCGGGCCGATGGAACCTGGCACCGGGAGCCCTCAGGTCATGCTAGGAGTGGTCAGCCCTTGATGGCGTCGGCGGCCCAGTTCTGGAAGTCGGCGATGTGGTGCTCGCTCGGGACCAGGACGCCGCCCTGGGCGTAGGCCCGGGAGTCGGTGGCCTTCTGGCACAGCTCGCAGGCGTCGAAGTCCTGCAGGTTGACCCGGTGGAAGAGCTCGATCGACTTGGACAGGTCGACGCCGGACTCGATGACCGACGGCAGGTACAGCCAGTCGCACACGACGATGGTGTGGTCCGGGGCCAGCGGGATCATCCGGTGGAAGATGACGTGGTCGGGGACCAGGTTGACGAAGACGTTCGGCCGGATGGTCACCGCGTAGTAGCGGCGGTCCTGGTCGTCGGTGACGCCGGGGATCTTCTCGACACCCTCAGACCCGTCGACGGTGAAACCGGAGATGCCCTCACCGAATTCGGCGCCATGCCCGACGAAGTACTGGGCGGCCAGGCCGTCGGCGAACTCCGGCAGCACCTCCGTCAGCTCCGGGTGGATGGTCGCGCAGTGGTAGCACTCCATGAAGTTCTCGACGATGAGCTTCCAGTTGGCCTTCACGTCGTAGGTGATCCGGCGGCCGACCTGCAGGTTGTCGATGTCGTAGTGCTCGATCTGCTCGATGTCGCCCAGCCGCGAGCGGACCGCGCCCATCACGGTCTCCTCGAAGGACGGCGCCTCTTCGGCCAGCGAGACCCAGACGTAGCCCAGCCACTCGCGGACGTGGGCCTTGCGCAGCCCGTACTCCTCGCGGCCGATGTCGGGCATCTTCGTCAGGTTCGGGGCGGCGATGAGCTTGCCGTCGAGGTCGTACGTCCAGGCGTGGTACGGGCACTGGAACGAGCGGGCGCCTTCACCGGACTCGGCGCTGCACACCTTGGCGCCACGGTGCCGGCACACGTTGAAGAAGGCGCGGGCCTCCTTCTTGCGGTTCCGGCTGATGATCAGGTTCTCGCTGCCGACCTGCACGGTCTGGAAGTCGCCGGGCTTGGCGATGTCCGAGCTGCGTGCCACGCACAGCCACATCTTCTCGAAGAGGTGCTCCTGCTCCTTGGCGAACACCTCCGGCGAGGAATAGGCGTGCCCCGGCAGGGTGCGGACCAGGCTGTCGGAGATGCTCTCGCCGGCCGGTTCCAGGATTGAGGGGTCGACGGTGAGGTTCTCGGTGAGCGTCATGCGGGGACTCCTTGGGCGGCGGGCACGGCGGCGGTGGGAACGTCGGCGACAACAGCGGAGGCGGGGACGGCGACAGCGGGGACGGGTGCGGCGACGGGAACGGCGAGCTTGCGGCGGATCTGGTTGAAGTGCCGGGCCTGGTCCAGCGACAGCACGGCGACCGGCTCGCCGCCACGGCGGTAGACGGCCGAGAAGGTCTTCTCCGCCGGCGATCCCACCTCCAGGGTGGCTTCCAGGGTGTTCTCGTGGTCGGCCAGATCGCGGTACCCGGCCAGCTGCAGCCGATGCCCGTACAGGTCGGACCAGACGTAGGGGGCGCGGCAGGTCGGCAGCTTCTCGGCGCCCAGGATGCGGGCGGCGACGACCGCGCCGCGCTCCTTGGCCGACGTCCAGTGCTCGATCTGGTGGTGGCGGCCGCGGGGACTGTCGAACCAGGCCGCGCAGTCGCCGACGGCGTAGACGCCGGGCAGGTCGGTGGCGCCGGACTCGTCACAGCGGATGGCGGCGCGACCGTTCGGGCCGCAGTCCAGCCCGGAACCGGCCAGCCAGCCGACGGACGGAATGGCGCCGATACCCAACACGACGGTGGCGGCCTCGACCGGTTCGCCGTCCTTGATGAGCACCCGCAGCCCCGTGGTCCCGGTCTCGATCGCCTCGACCTGGGCGAACGGCCGGACCGTGACGCCGTGCTCGGCGTGCAGGGCGGCGACGGCGTCGGCGTACGGGCCGAGGGCCAGCCGCAACGGGACGTCCTCGGCGACGATCAGGGTGACCTGGCAGCCGAGTTCCCGCGCGGTGGCGGCGACCTCGGAGCCGATGAACCCGCCGCCGACGATGGCGACGGTGCGCCCGTCCGCGGCGGCGGCATGCAGGTCGGCACGCAGGCCGATCGCGTCGTCCAGGGTGCGCAGGCGGTGCACGCCGGGGAGGTCGAATCCGGTGACGCTGCACCGGGCGGCCGCGCCGGTGGCGACGACGACGGCGTCGGTGGTCTCCTGGGTGCCGTCCGAGAGGGAGATCGTCGCTCCGCCGGCCGGTTCCGGGGTCAGGGCGGTGGCGCAGACCCCGAGATGCCAGCGGGCGTCGAGATCCTCGGCCTCGGCCTCCAGGGACAGGTCGACCGAGGCGTGGTCGGCGCCCAGGAAGCCCTTGGACAGCGGCGGCCGGTCGTAGGGGCGGTGCACCTCGTCGCCGATGACGACGAGCTCACCGGCGAAACCCTGGGCGCGCAGCGCGCGGGCGGTGGACAGCCCGGCGAGCGAGGCGCCGACGACGGCGATCCGGCGCGGAGGAGTGCCGCTCACGCGACGCCGCCGGGGACCACACCGGGGGGCAGGTTGGGGGCCTCGTCGGAGAGCGTGATGAACACGGTCTCCTCGTCGAGGGTGACCTGGTGGGTCCGGACGGGCCGCTTGGCCGGCGGGGCGTCGGCGCTGCCGGTCCGCAGGTTGAACTTCGAGGCGTGCAGCGGGCACTCCACCTCGCAGCCTTCGAGCCAGCCGTCGGCCAGCGAGGCATCCTGGTGGGTGCAGGTGTCGTCGATGGCGAAGAACTCGCCGTCGTCGGTGTGGAACACCGCGATCGGGACGCCCTTGGTCTCCGGTCCGTCGAGGCGCAGGGCCTCGCCCGGTTCGATGGCCGAGCGCGAACAAGCGGCGAACATGTGGCTCTCCTCTACGAGGCGGACCGGTGGCGTCGCAAGTGGGCGGGTGCGAGCCTGAGGAACCGGTGAAACTTGGCGGGGCACGTGCGGTGTCGGTGGGCGGACCGACGGGTGGAGCTCGAACCGGGGCGGCGGGCTCCGGTGGTTCGACCAGCGGACCCGGTCCGACCAGCCGTGTTGCGTACTGTGATGCATGTCGCGGTGTGCGCAACTTTGCCTCCAGGGGGGCCCGGCGTCAAGAGCTGCACACCCCCTTTTACGAGCCGATACATCGGGGTAACACGACGGCAGCTTCAGGCCTCTTTCTCAGCCGGTGCTGACGAGCTAGCGTCCTGAGCAGAGGGTGGCGCTATCCGCAACGAAAGAAGGGGTGTGAGCGACATGGAGCCGACCAACGGTCCCGGTGGTCTGCAGTCGGTCGATCGCGCCCTACAGGTTTTGGAGCTGCTCGCCGCCTGGGGTTCCGGCGGCGTCACCGAGCTGGCCGCCGAGATCGGCGTGCACAAGTCCACCGTGTTCCGGCTGCTCGGAGCCCTGGAGGCGCGGGATCTGGTCGAGCAGACCGTCGAGCGGGGCAAGTACCGGCTGGGCTTCGGGGTCGTCCGGCTGGCCCGCCGGGTCAACGTCCACCTGGAAATCAGCGAGCAGGCCCAGACCGTCACCGAGAAGCTGGCCCACCGGGTCGGCGAGTCCATCAACGTCGCCGTGGCCCGCGAGAACTTCGCCGTCAACGTCGTCCAGTCCCGCGGCCAGGCCTCGGTCGCCAGCCACAACTGGATCGGGCAGCTGACGCCGCTGCACGCCACCTCCAGCGGCAAGGTGCTGCTCGCCCACATGGACAAGCCGCAGCGGACCCTACTGCTGGGTGGCGACCTGGAGCGGTTCACCGAACGGACCCACGTCGATCTCGCCAGCGTGGAGGGTGAACTGTCCGAGATCCTCGACCGCGGATACGCCACCACTTTCGGCGAGCTGGAGGTCGGACTGAACGCGGTGGCCGTGCCCGTCCGCGGGGAGGACGGCTCGGTGGTCGCCGCGCTCAGCGCCTCCGGCCCGGCGTACCGGCTCACGGCCGAGCGCATCGAGGAGATCCTGCCCAAGCTGCGGGACGCCGGGGTCGAACTCAGCCGACGGCTCGGGCACTGGGGCAACGCCGCCTGAGAAGCTCTCGCTCGACTGCTGTTTCGTTCGCCCCACGATCCACCCACGACCCACGGAAGCCTGCCGACCCGATCGACATGCCACCGACGACGGGTGTGAGACGACCAGACTCGTCGTGAGCGGCACGTCGATCCATAGCGCCTCTCATGACGTCAAACAAATGGATTGTGTATGACACAATCGACGAGTGAAGGTGAGGGTGACGAGGTCTGCGCGCCGACATCGGATCGGAAACGCTCACATCCGTGCCGCCCTGCTCAGTGCGGTGCTCGTCGATTCCACTGGCGACCAGTTTCTCTACGTCGGCATGGACGATCGGGGCGTGGAACTGGAGCTGATCCTGGTCCCCGACGACCGCTACCCCGGGGACTTCGCCGTCATCCACGCCATGCCGACCGCGTTCCGTAGAAAGGATGAGCCATGACCGCCGCTCAACCACCCCGTTCGTTCGGACATGACCTGACGGTGTCCGACGTCGACCTTGACGACGAGGAGTTCACGTATCGCGGTGAGCGTCTGACTGAGGAACGAGCCGGTCTTGTCGCCGCGGAGGCGGTCAAGGAGTTTCAGCGCCGTGGTTCGCTGCCTGTCGGTCGCCCGTCGCTGGCGAGATCAGGTGGGCACTCCCCGACTCTTCAGGTGCGTGTTCCCGAATCGGTCCGCGACGCCGTCGTCGCCCTGGCCGAACGGCGCCACGTGAAACCCTCTGTCGTCATCCGTGAGGCCCTGGAGGAGTACCTGGCCAATACCGCCCGCTAGTCGCCCGAGCTTGTGAGGGCGCCACGCGGCATCGAGAAGCCTGTCTCGCCGCCTGTGCGAGACAGGCCATGGTCACGGTTTCCCTGGCGCAGATGGACTTGCCGCACATCACGGTTTCCGCGCAGGTGAACCCGTCGTTTCCGGCATGTCGATGGACGTTCGGGGTGGGGGCCGACCGTGGCCTGTCGACGGTCGTGAACGCCGATCAGGTGGCCTCGGTCAACGAGGTGCCGTCGAGGATGCGTGTAAAGCGTCTCACTGACCCGCCTCCGCGCGGATGAGATCAGCGGCCTTCTCGGCCATCATCATGACGGTGATGTTCGGGTTGACGGCGGGCAGTTTCGGCATGGCCGAGGCGTCGACCACACGCAGTCGCTCGACGCCCTTGACCCGCAACTGCGGGTCCAGCACGGCCTCCGGATCGTCCACTGCGCCCATGCGGGCCGTCGCCGCCGGGTGGTAGACGGTGTTGTGCGTCTTGTGGATGTACTCGATCAGGTCTTCGTCGCTCGTGACGTCCGGACCGGGCGCGAGTTCCCGGCCGATCCACTCCCGCAACGGTTCCTGGGCCGCGATCTCACGGGCCAGCCTGATGCCGGCGAGCATGACCCGCTCGTCGTGACCCTCAGGGTCGGTGAAGTAGCGGGGGTCGACCTTGGGGCGGTCGCGGAAGTCGCGAGAGCGGAGCCGGACCGTTCCGCGTGAGAGTCCCTGCGTGACATTGGGTGTCAGGCAGAAGCCGTTGTCGGTGGTCGGGTAGCCGTGCCGAACGGTGTTCATGTCGAAGGGCACGCTGCCGTAGTGCATCATCAGGTCGGGCTGGTTCAGGCCCGGCTCGGTGGTGGCGAACAGGCCGATCTCCCACCACTGACTCGACTCGGTCACCATCGGCTTGGCCGCTTCCCAGAAGACCAGGCCCTCGACGTGGTCGTCGAGATTGGAGCCCACCCCCGGTGAGTCGACCCGCACCGGGATGCCGATCTCGCGCAGGTGCTCGGCCGGCCCGATACCCGACAGCATCAGCAGTTTCGGGGTGTCGATCGCCCCGGCCGTGACGATGACCTCGCGGGTGGCGACGATCTCGTCGTACCCGGTGAGATCGGGCCGCTGGTAACGGACTCCGGTCGCGACCAGGTCGTCGTCGATGAGGATCTCGCTGACCCAGCATCCGGTGCGGACCTGCAGGTTGGGGCGCGAGTCCAGGATGGGGTGCAGGTAGGACGCCGACGATGACGCCCGGGTGCCGTCCTCGGCGGCGTTGATCTGGAACCAGCCGGCGCCGTTGCGCACGGTCTCGCCCCGGTTGAAGGCCACCGTCGGCAGACCGGCCGCGGCCGCGGCCGCCAGCACGGCCCGGCCGCACGGATCGTTCGGCGGTACGTCCCGCAACCGGACCGGGCCGTCGTGACCGTGGTGGTCACCGGGGGCGTCGTTGTTCTCGAGCTTGGTGACGTAGGGGTGGGTCTCGGCGGCGTTCCAACCGGTGGCCCCCATCTTCTCCCACTCGTCCAACCCTTCGGCCGGCGGCCAGAAGGCGATACAGGAGTTGTGCGAGGAGCACCCGCCGAGCACCTTGGCCCGGGCGTGCCGCATGAAGCTGTTACCCCGTTCCTGCGGTTCGATGGGGTAGTCCCAGTCGTATCCGGAGTCGAGCAGGTGCATCCACTGGTCGAGCTGCAGGATGGCCTGGTCACCGACGTCGCTGGGCCCGGCCTCCAGGAGGCAGACCGTCACCGACGGGTCTTCGCTCAGGCGGGCGGCCAGCACGCAACCGGCGGAACCGCCCCCGGCGACGATGTAGTCGAAGGACTGCTGGGTCATGGCGGAGCTCCTATGCCTTGTCGCTGGCGTGCGAGGCGAGGCAGCCGATGGCTCGGCGGCCCTTGACGAGGTACCAGACGATTCCGGCACCCCAGATGACGGCGATGTAGAGGAACGCGCCCCAGGTGTTGTACCAAGGGGTTCCGTAGACCTCCGGGCGCGGCCAGGCCAGGTTGACGGCCATCCCGATCCCCCACAGCACGGCAAGGACGTTGACGAGCATCCCCCAACGGCCCAGGGTGAAGTAGCCGTTCGCGGCCAGATCCGGCGGCGGCCACTGGCCGGCGATGCGCTTGCGAAGCATCGGCGCGGTGACCATCAGGTAGGCGAGATAGATCATGATGACCGCGATCGACGTCAGCACCGTGAAGATCTGCGGCTGGCCGACGTTGATCACCAGGACCAGGATCGCCAGCAGGCCGATGACCACGGCCGGCAGCACCGGTGTCTTCGTCTTCGGGTGGACCCGGGCCAGCTTCTCGCCGAACGGCAGGGCGTTGTCGCGGGCCATCGCGAAGGTGAGCCGGATGGCCGCGGTGTGCACGGCCAGCGAGCAGACGATGACGGCGACGACGATGCAGACCAGCATGGCCGTACCGATCGGGCCGCTCATCACCTGCTCGACGATGTACTGCAGGCTCCCGGTGGGGCTGCCGATCAGCGGGTCCTGCAGGTCCGGGGCGGCCAGGATGGCGAAGACGAGAATCGCGCCGCCGATGACGAACGAGGCGAGCAACGCGCGCAGGATGGCCTTGGGGGCGGTCCGGCGCGGCTCCATCGTCTCCTCCCCGAGGGAGCTGGCGGTGTCGAAGCCGTACATCACGTATCCGGACGCCAGGGAGGCGATGAGGAACAGGCTCAGGTAGCCGCCGCTCTCACCGGCGCCGTAGCCGTTGGTGGAGAAGAACACCTCGGGTCCGCGCTGGATGTGGAAGGCCAGGATGACGGCGATGAGCACGGCGGCGATGAGCTCGATGAAGACGCCGGCGCTGTTGATCATCGCCATCAGCCGGACGCCCAGCGCGTTGATGGCCGTGGTCGCGATGATCATCACCGAACCCAGCAGGACGGCGTTCGCCGCGTAGCTGCTGCCGGTGCCGTCACCGATGAACTGGAAACCCGGCCAGAGCTTGGGCAGGTTGATCTGGAGGGCCAGGACCACCGCGGCCAGGGTGACGATCGACGCCGTGAGCATCAGCCAGCCGGCCGACCAGCCGACGATCCGACTGCCGAGCGTCTTGGCCCAGTTGTAGACCGAGCCCGCCACCGGGTACTTCGCGGACAGTTCCATGAAGCACAACGCGACCAGGAGTTGACCGACGAACACCATCGGCCAGCTCCACAGGTAGGCCGGGCCGGCCGTCCCGAAGCCGAAGTAGAACAACTGGAAAGTGCCGGTGAGGATGGAGATGTAACTGACCCCGGCGGCGAAGCTGGCGAACTTGCCGATGCTCCGTTCCAGGGTCGGTTTGTATCCGAAATCAGCCAGGTCGTCGTCGTCGCCACTGCGACGGGGCGGCTCGGGGAACGACTCGGGGGCTCTGTTTGCCTCGCGCGACGTCATGGCGCCTCTTTCTGCTGGCCGAACGGGGAGGGAGCGACCCCTCGCCGTCGAAGTGGGCCGAACTCTCAGTCGGTGGTGAACCAGCCCTTGGGAGCCGGGGCGGTGTGCTGCCAGATGTGCTTGATTTCCTGGTACTCGGCCAGGCCGGTCGGACCGAGTTCGCGCCCGTTACCGGATTTCTTGAACCCGCCCCACTCGGCGGCGGCGGTGTAGTAACCGAAATCGTTGATCCAGATGGTCCCGTGGCGCAGGGCCCGGGCGACCCGCTCGGCCACGGCCGGGTCGGACGTGCGCACGGCCCCGGCCAGCCCGTAGGCGGTGTCGTTGCCGAGAGCGATGGCCTGCTCGACGGTCTCGAAGCGCTCCACGGTCAGGATGGGCCCGAAGGTCTCCTCCTGGACGATGCGCATCGAGCGGTCGCAGTGGTCGAAGATCGTCGGAAGGTAGAAGAACCCGTCGGCCAGCTCGGCGTCCTTCGGTCGCTGCCCGCCGGTCCGCAGCACGGCCCCCTCGGCCTGCCCCAGCTCGACGTACCCCTCGATCTTGGCCAGCTGCTCCGCCGACACCAGCGGGCCGGTCTGGCTGGCCGGGTCGAGACCATCGCCCAGGCGGATCTTCTCGGCCCGTTCGACCAGGGCGGCCACGAAGTCGTCGGCAATGCCGGCCTGCACGATCAACCGCGTCCCGGCCGAACACACCTGACCGGAGTGCAGGAAGGCGCCGGTCAGCACCTGATCGACCGAGCTCTCCCATTCCGCGTCGGCGAACACGATGTGCGGGTTCTTGCCGCCGAGTTCGACAGCGGCCCGGGTGACCCGGTTCGCCGCGATCCGCCCGATCGTCCGACCGGTGGCCAGACCGCCGGTGAAGGAGATGAGGTCGACGTCGTCGGTGTCGGTGAGTGCCTCGCCGAGGACGGCTCCGCTGCCCTGTACGAGGTTGACGACGCCGGCTGGCACGCCGGCCTCGTCGATGAGGCGGGTCAGGGCGATCGTGCTGAGCGGGGTGACCTCACTCGGCTTGAGCACCATGGTGCAGCCGGCGGCCAACGCCGGGGCGATCTTCCAGGAGATCTGCAGCAGCGGATAGTTCCAGGGCGCGATCATGACGCACACCCCGACGGGCTCCCGCACGACGCGGCTGATCACCTGGGGATCACCCACGTCGATCAGGCGATCGGCCTCCGTCGCCATCAGGTCGGCGTAGTAGGTGAAGACCGACACGACATCGTCGATGTCCCAACGGCTCTCCTCCAGCGTCTTCCCGGTGTCGAGCGTCTCCAGCCGGGCCAGGGCCTCCTTGTCGCGGGCGAGCAGGCCGGCGATGCGACGCAGGAGGGCGGTGCGCTCGGTCACCGGCGTGGCCGGCCAGGGGCCGGTGTCGAAAGCGCGCCGGGCGGCGGCGACGGCGGCGGCTGCATCCTGTGGGGTGGCCTCGTCGACCGTCGCGACCACCTCGCCGGTCGCCGGGTTGCCGGAGTGCCGCACCCCGCCGTCCGCGGAATGCACCCAGGCGCCGTCGACGAACAGGGCCGGGTGGCCGTTGCCGACCAGTTCGGTGGCCCTGCTCGTCGCCGGCTCGCTCATCGGCCCCGCTCGGCCGAGGCCGTCACGGTGGAGCGCTGGCCCTCGGCATAGCCGTTGCCGTTCGACGACGACGTCGTCACGTCGCGGTCCGCGCCGTCGTGGTGCGGGTCCAGGCTGCCGTTGGCGTACGGCACGCCCGGGTCGTGCGCCTTGACGTGGTCGACGGTGAGACCGGCGTTGGGGTCGATCGTCTCGTCGGGCTTGATGTTGAAGAAGAAGTGCTCGCCGTGCGTCTTGGTGCCGTACTCGACGGCCTGCTCGATGGCGATCTCCACCTTTCTGCCCCGCTGGACCAGCGGGTCGGAGCGCAGGTCCTTCATCAGGGCCACGCACATCACGATCATGACGAGCAGGAACGGCGCCGCCATGATGATGGTGATGTTCTGGATGCCGGAGAGCGCATCACTGCCGCCCACCATCAACATGACGGCCGCGATGGCCCCCATGGCCGCGCCCCAGAAGATGACGACCTTCTTGTCGGGGTGGATGGTGCCCCGCTGCGACAGCGTGCCCATGACGATCGACGCGGCGTCGGCCCCGGAGACGAAGAAGATCGCGACCAGGAGCATGGCGATGACACCGAGAATCGCGCCCAGGGGCAGGGTGTCGAGCAGACCGAAGAGCTGACCGGCGAGCGGCTGGCTGGCCAGGTCGGTGCCGGTCTGCTGGGCGTGGATGGCGGCGCCACCGAAGACGGCGAACCAGAGCAGGCTGACGGAGCTGGGGATCAGGATGACGCCGGCCACGAAACCGCGGATGGTGCGACCCCGGCTGATGCGGGCGATGAACATGCCGACGAACGGCGTCCACGAGATCCACCACGCCCAGTAGAAGATCGTCCATCCGGACAGCCAGGTCTCCATGGCCTCGCCGCCGGTGGCGGCGGTCCGGGAGGCCATCTCGGTCAGCTGGCCGAAGTAGTCGCCGATCATCTTGGGGATCAGGTTGAGGATGACGATGGTCGGGCCGCCGACGAAGACGACCAGGGCCAGGACGCCCGCCAGCACCATGTTGATGTTGGACAGCCACTGGATGCCCTTGGAGACACCGGAGACCGCGGAGGCGATGAAGCAGATCGTCAGGACGACGATGATCACGACCAGCAGGTTGGTGCCCACGGATTCCATGAACCCGCCGGCGACCAGGCCGCCGCCGATCTGCAGGGCGCCCAGGCCGAGCGAGGCGGCCGAGCCGAAGAGGGTGGCGAAAATGGCGAGGATGTCGATGGCCCGGCCGAAGCCGCCCTCGCTGCCGCGCTTGCCCAGCAGGGGCGTGAAGGAGGCGCTGATGAGCTGGCGGCGACCCTTGCGGAAGGTGCTGTAGGCGATGGCCAGACCGACGACGGCGTAGATGGCCCACGGGTGCAGGGTCCAGTGGAACAGCGTGGTGGCCATGGCCGTGTCGACCGCCTGGTCGCTCAGCGCGTCGACGGTGCCGGGGGGCGGCGACGCGAAGTGCGACAGCGGCTCACCCACGCCGTAGAACATCAGGCCGATGCCCATGCCGGCGCTGAACATCATGGCGACCCAGGACACGGTCTTGAACTCGGGCCCCTCGTCGTCGCGGCCCAGGGGGATGCGGCCGTACTTGCTGATGGCCAACCACAGGGCGAAGACCACGAAGGCGCTGGCGGCGAGGACGAAACCCCAGCCACCGGCCGTGATGACGCCGCCGAGGACGGCGGTGGCGACCGAGTCCAGGGCGCCGGTGGCGACGATGCCCCAGATCAGCAGGGCGACCACCAGAACGGCGGACACCCCGAACACGATCTTGTCGAGCGGATACCGCTGGCTCGCCTCGTCGTCGACCGGCGCTGCCGGTTCATCGATGTGTGTGGCCATTCTTGGCCTCCCTTGGGAATGGGGAACGGGGGCCGGATGGCGGGCTTCGGCGGAGCCCGGGATCCGGTGCTGCGAGAGTCGCGGCCGGCGATCGGCGGCGGCGGCGTCGACCCACCGGGCGAGGCAGGCGAACGCGGGCGTTTCAGCAGCGGTCTCGGCCGAGAGTGGAGGAGGGCGGCTAACTCTCCCGGCTCGGGAACACTGCGCACTGATTGTGAGCGGCGAACGCAGTCCGTGGGTTACGGCCGCGTTGCGTCATGCGCATTGTGTTTCGCATCACGCAAAGAGTGCAGCATCCGCAACAGGTCGTCAAGAGCGCGTGGTGGGCGAGGTTTCCTCAGCCTTCCACGCGGCGCAACCAGGCGGCCCGCCACAATTCGGTGCGGGCTATTTCGTTGAACGTGAAGAAGTGGAATCCGCTCAGGCCGTGGCCGTCGGTTCCGAGGTGCGGTGCGAGCCCGCGGATCAGCCGGTCCGGCCGGTAGCCGCCGGGCAACAGGAACCGCCAGAGCAGGTTCTGTTGTTTGGACAGGAAGCGGGCCGACTGGCCGAGGCCCAGGCCGGCGGAGATGCGGACGAGCTTCTGTCGGGTGACGGCCCCGGGCAGCCCGACGCGGATCGGGGCGGTCAGGCCGTCGGCGTGTACCTCGCGGGCCCAGTCGACGACGGTGCCCGGGGTGAAGCAGAGCTGGGTGACGACCTCGGTGGCGTGCGCGGCCTTGGCCTGCAGGGCGGTGTCGATGGCCGCCTGTTCGATGCGGGCGTGTCCCTCCGGGTATCCGCCGACGCCGATCCGCGCGAAGGGGCGGCCCAGCCCGTCCAGGTGCTCGATAAGGCTGACCGAGTCGGCGAACGGTCCACGCGCCGTGGGCAGGTCCCCGGCGACGACGAAGGCGCCGGTGGCTCGGGCGGCGATCAGACGGTCGACCGTTCGTGACACCTGGTCGGCGTCCTCGAACATGCGGGCGGCCAGGTGCGGAGTGACGGTGTAGCCCGCGCTGGCCAGGGTCACGGCGAGTTCGACGGTCGCGTCGATGCCCTTGCTGGCCGTCATGGTGATGCTGACGGGTAGGTCACGCGGGACGCAGGCGATGACCGCGTCGGCCGTGCCGCGGAACGGCAGCACCTCGTACGACGCGTTCCGCAGGGCCGTGACCAGCGGGTTCGCGCTGATTGTCGCGGCCGGCACGATCGGTGCGGCACCGGCGTCCGGTAAACCCTGCGTGAATGCCTTGACGGTCTTCATCAGCCGATCGTAGACTGCCGTATCAGTGATATACCAGTCCCCGACGACAGCACGAACAGGGAGACCTTCATGGCGATCGAGCTCGACGAACGACCGGTGACGGATTCGGTGCTCACCCGGGAACTGGCCGAGACCGACCCGGCCGTGTTCGCGGCGATCAACGCCGAGCTCGACCGGCAGCAGTCGACGCTGGAGATGATCGCCAGCGAGAACTTCGCGCCGCTGGCCGTCATGCAGGCCCAGGGCAGCGTGCTGACCAACAAGTACGCCGAGGGTTACCCCGGCCGCCGCTACTACGGCGGCTGCGAGCACGTCGACGTCATCGAGCAGCTCGCGATCGACCGCATCAAGGATCTGTTCGGCGCCGAATACGCCAACGTCCAGCCGCACTCCGGTGCGCAGGCCAACGCCGCCGCCATGTCCGCGCTGCTCAAGCCGGGCGACACCATCCTCGGCCTGGACCTGGCCCACGGCGGCCACCTCACCCACGGCATGCGGCTGAACTTCTCCGGCCAGCTCTACAACGCGGTCGCCTACCACGTCGGCGCCGACGACCACCGGGTCGACATGGCTGAGGTCGAGCGCCTCGCGCAGGAGCACAAGCCGCAGCTCATCGTCGCCGGCTGGTCGGCCTACCCGCGGCAGCTGGACTTCGCCGAGTTCCGCCGCATCGCCGACTCCGTCGGGGCCTACCTGATGGTCGACATGGCCCACTTCGCCGGCCTCGTCGCCGCCGGTCTGCACCCGTCCCCGGTGCCGCACGCGCACGTCGTCACCTCGACCACGCACAAGACGCTGGGCGGCCCGCGCGGCGGGATCATCCTGGCCACCAAGGATCTCGCCAAGAAGTTCAACTCCTCGGTCTTCCCCGGCCAGCAGGGCGGGCCGCTCGAGCATGTCATCGCGGCCAAGGCCGTGGCGTTCAAGCTGGCCGCCGAGCCCGAGTTCCGCGAGCGCCAGGAGCGCACGCTGGCCGGCGCCCGGCTGCTGGCCAACCGGCTGCTGGCCGACGACGCCCGCGCCGCCGGCATCAACGTCGTCTCCGGCGGCACCGAGGTCCACCTGGTGCTCGTCGACCTGCGTGACTCCGAGCTCGACGGCAAGCAGGCCGAGGACCGGCTGCACGCCATCGGCATCACCGTGAACCGCAACGCCGTGCCGTTCGACCCGCGCCCGCCGATGATCTCCTCCGGCGTCCGCATCGGCACCCCGGCGCTGGCCGCCCGCGGCTTCGACGAGGACGATTTCGCCGAGGTCGCCGACATCATCGCCGCCGCCCTGCACCCCGTGCTCGACGACGCCCAGCTCGACCGCCTGCGCGAGCGGGTCGCCCGCCTGGCCGCCAGCCGCCCGCTGTACCCGAACCTCTCCGAGGACGTGTGATGTCGACCCAGTACCTGGACGCCACCCCGCCGCACACCCCCGGCGCGGACCTGCCCGAGCACCCCGACTTCCTCTGGCGGAACCCGGAGCCGAAGAAGTCGTACGAGATCGTCATCGTCGGCGGCGGCGGGCACGGCCTGGCCACCGCCCACTACCTGGCCCGCAACCACGGCATCACCGATGTCGCGGTGCTGGAGAAGGGGTGGCTGGCCGGCGGCAACATGGCCCGCAACACCACGCTCATCCGGTCCAACTACCTGTGGGACGAGAGCGCGGCCATCTACGAGCACTCCCTGAAGCTGTGGGAGACCCTCGATCAGGACCTCGGCTACCCGATCCTGTTCAGCCAGCGCGGCGTGCTCAACCTCGCCCACACCCTGCAGGACGTGCGGGACAGCGTGCGGCGGGTCGAGGCCAACCGGCTCAACGGGATCGACGCCGAGTTCGTCGGGCCCGAGGACGTCAAGAAGCTCTGCCCGATCGTCAACATCTCCGACGACATCCGCTACCCGGTGCTCGGCGCGACGTACCAGCCGCGCGGCGGCATCGCCAAGCACGACTACGTGGCCTGGGGCTTCGCCCGCCGGGCCAGCGACGCCGGTATCGACCTCATCCAGAACTGCGAGGTCCAGGGCTTCGAGACCGACGGCGACCGCGTCACCGCGGTCCGCACCAGCCAGGGCACCATCGGCGCCGGGCAGGTGCTGCTGGCCGCGGCCGGCCACACCTCCACCCTGACCGACCAGCTGGGCATCAAGCTGCCGCTGCAGTCGCACCCGCTGCAGGCCCTGGTCTCCGAGCTGCTCGAGCCCGTGCACCCGACGGTCGTCATGTCCAACGCCGTGCACGTCTACGTCTCGCAGGCCCACAAGGGCGAGCTGGTCATGGGCGCCGGCGTGGACGCCTACAACGGCTACGGCCAGCGCGGCGCGTTCCACATCATCGAGCGTCAGATGGCCGCCGCCGTCGAGCTCTTCCCGGTGTTCGCCCGCGCCCACCTGCTGCGCACCTGGGGCGGGATCGTCGACACCACCCCGGACGCCTCGCCCATCGTCGGCCGGGTCGGCTACGAGAACCTCTTCGTCAACTGTGGCTGGGGGACCGGCGGTTTCAAGGTCACCCCGGGCATCGGCTGGTGCCTGGCCCAGACCCTGGCCAAGCAGGAGCCCCACGATCTGGTGGAGCCCTTCGGCATCGAGCGGTTCGTCAGCGGGGTGCTCGTCGACGAGCACGGTGCCGCCGGCGTCGCGCACTGAGCCCTCCCCCCACCCCAGGCGAATTCAGGAGTCAGCACGATGCAACTCATCAAGTGCCCGTGGTGCGGTCCCCGGGAGGAGACCGAATTCCACTACGGCGGCCAGGCCCACGTCGAGTACCCGGCCGAACCGGCCGCGCTGTCCGACGAGGAATGGGCCCGCTACCTCTTCTTCCGTGACAACCCCAAGGGCCGGTTCGCCGAGCGCTGGAGCCACAGCCACGGCTGCCGGCGCTGGTTCAACGCCATCCGCGACACCGCCACCTACCGCTTCGAGGCGGTCTACCGCCCCGACGAGCCCCAGCCGGTGAACTCATGACGCAGAGCCCCGAGACCGCCGTCTCCGCCCCGTTCCGCACCGCCGACGGCGGCCGCATCGACCGCTCCCGCACGCTGGCCTTCACCTTCAACGGTGAGGAGCTGACCGGGCACCCCGGCGACACGCTGGCCTCCGCGCTGCTGGCCAACGGCCGCCACGCCATCACCACCAGCATCAAGATCGGCCGCCCGCGCGGCATCTCGGCCGCCTGGGCCGAGGATCCCTGCGGGCTGGTGCAGATCGAGCACCCCTTCCCGGATCCGATGCTGCTGGCCACCACCGTCGAGCTGTTCGACGGCCTGGTCGGTCACGGCGTCCCCGGCCAGGGCCGGCTGTCCACCGAGCCGGACCCGGCCCGGTACGACTCGGTCCACCACCACGTCGACGTCCTCGTCGTCGGGGCCGGCCCGGCCGGCCTGACCGCCGCGCTGACCGCGGCCCGCGCCGGCGCCCGGGTGGCCCTGGTCGACGAGCAGTCGGAGGCCGGCGGTTCGCTGCTCGGCACCACGGAGGAGATCGACGGCGCCCCGGCCCTGCAGTGGGTCGCCGCGGCCGTCGCCGAGCTGGCCACCTACCCGGAGGCGCTGCACCTGCAGCGCACCACCGCGTTCGGCGCCTACGACGACGGTTTCGTGCTGGCCGTCGAGCGGCGCACCGACCACCTCGGTGGCGTCGGCGCGGAAGGCGTTTCCCGGCAACGGGTCTGGCGGTTGCGGGCCGCGTCGATCGTCGTCGCCACCGGCGCCCATGAGCGTCCGGTGATCTTCGCCGACGACGACCGCCCCGGCATCCTGCTCGCCGGGTCGGCCCGCACCTACCTGCACCGGTGGGGCGTGCTGCCCGGCCGCACCGCCGTCGTCTTCACCACCAACGACACCGCCTACGACGCGGCGATCGACCTGCACCGCGCGGGTGTCACCATCACTGCCCTCATCGACGCCCGGCCGGAGGGCTCGCGCCGCCAGGCCGAGCTGACCGACCTGGGCATCGACGTCCGCAATGGCGCCACCGTCGTCGGCACCCGCGGCACCGTCCGCATCACCGATGTCGTGCTGGACTCCGGCGAGGAGATCGCCACCGACACCCTGCTGGTCAGCGGCGGCTGGAACCCGGCCGTGCATCTGTTCAGCCAGCGTCGCGGCAAGCTCGCCTACGACGACGCCCTCGGCGCGTTCCTGCCCGGCGAGGAGCTCGACGGCCTGCGGGTCGCCGGCACCGCCGCGGGCGCGTTCACCCTGGCCGGCAGCCTGCTCGGCGGCCACCAGGCCGCGCTGGCCGCCCTGGCCGATGCCGGTGTCGCCACCGACAGTGTCGCCGCTGCCGAGGGTCTCGTCCCGGCGACCGCTGCGGTCGAGGCGCCCACCGCGCCGGTCGTGCTGTGGCGTTCGTCGACCACCGACCCGAAGCTCGCCACCACCGAGTTCGTCGACCTGCAGCGGGACGCCACCGTCCACGACATCGCCACCGCGATCGGCGCCGGCCTGACGTCCATCGAGCACATCAAGCGCTACACGACCATCGGCACCGCCCACGACCAGGGCAAGACGTCCGGGATCATCACCAGCGGCATCGTCGCCGGGATGCTCGGCATGCCCGTCGGCGATACCGGGACCACCACGTTCCGCCCGCCGTACACGCCGGTGTCGTTCGCGACGCTGGCCGGTCGGGACCGCGGCCGGCTGTTCGACCCCGAGCGGGTCACCGCCGTCCACGACTGGCACGTCGCCGCCGGCGCCGTCTTCGAGGACGTCGGCATGTGGAAGCGGCCCCGCCACTACCCGCGGCCCACCGCCGACGGCGGGGCGGAGGACATGGAGACCGCGGTGCTGCGCGAGTGCGCCGCCGTCCGCACCGGGGTCGGCATGCTCGACGGCTCCACTCTGGGCAAGATCGACGTCCAGGGCGAGGACGCCGGCCAGTTCCTCGATCTCATCTACACCAACATGATGAGCACGCTGAAGGTCGGCATGGTCCGCTACGGCGTGATGTGCGGGGCCGACGGCATGGTCATCGACGACGGCACCGTGCTGCGGCTGGCCGACGACCGTTTCCTGGTCCTCACCACCACCGGAGGCGCGGCGAGAATCCTGGACTGGATGGAGGAGTGGCTGCAGACCGAGTGGCCGCACCTGAAGGTCTGGCTGGCCTCGGCCACCGAGCAGTACGCGACCTTCCCCGTCGTCGGGCCGAAGTCCCGTCAGCTCATCGCCGACGTCTTCGCTGACGTCGATGTGAGCAACGAGGTGTTCCCGTTCATGGCCATCCGGCACACCACCCTCGACGGCGTCCCCGTCATGCTCGGCCGGATCAGCTTCTCCGGTGAGCTGGCCTTCGAGGTCTACGTCAGCCCCTGGTACGCGCTGTCGGTCTGGGAGCGGCTCATCGCCGCCGGACAGCGGTACGGCATCACCCCGTACGGCACCGAGACCATGCACGTGCTGCGGGCCGAGAAGGGTTACCCGATCATCGGTCAGGACACCGACGGCACCGTCAGCCCGCACGACCTGGGCCTGGGCTGGGCGGTCTCCAAGAAGAAGGTCGACTTCATCGGCAAGCGGTCGTTCTCCCGGCCGGCCAACCAGGATCCGACGCGCAAGCAGCTCGTCGGCCTGCTGCCGATCGACCGCACCACCCTGCTGCCAGAGGGCTCGCAGATCGTCGACTTCTGTATCGACGGCGAGCTGCCCCCGCCGCCGGTCCCGATGCTCGGCCACGTCACGTCCAGCTACCGCAGCGCCGAGCTGGAGCGGCCGTTTGCCCTGGCCCTGGTCAAGGGTGGCCAGGCCCGCATCGGCGAGACCCTGCACGTCCCCGTCAACGGCGCACTGATCCCGGTCGAGGTCACCGGTTCGGTCCTGGTCGATCCCGAAGGAGCCCGTCGCGATGGCTGACACCCTGGTTGCCCACCACCCGCTGGAGTTCGTCGTTTCCGAACTTTCCGCCGCGTCTGGTTCGGCAGTGACGCTGACCCCGGAACCGTTCCTGCCGCAGCACATCGTGCGGCTGCCGGCCGGTTCGGCGACCGCTGCGGTGGCCGCCCAGCTGCAGCTGCCGACCGCGGCGAACACCTGGTCGCGCACCGCCGACGGCCGGGCCATCTGGCTCGGACCGGACGAGTGGCTGCTCGTCGGGAGCGAGTCGACGGACGCTGCGGCCTCCGCTGCTCGGGAACGAGAGCTCCTCGATCTTGTTCAGACGGTGGGCGGTGCCGTCACCGACGTCTCCGCGCAGCGCCTCGGCATCCGCCTCGGCGGACCGAAGGCCCGCACCGTGCTGGCCAAGGGCTGCTCGATCGACCTGCACCCCAAGCACTTCGGCATCGGCACCGCCGTGCAGACCGTGCTCGGCCAGGCCGGCGTCGTCCTGCTGGCCCTGCCCCCGGGCGCCGACGGGCACCCCGAGTACCTGGTGCTCGTGCGCTCCTCGTTCGCCGGCTACCTGGCCACCTGGCTGCTGGACGCCGCGCTCGAATTCACCTCTTCCTCTTCCGCCGCCCGCTGACGTCCCGCCAGCTTTCGCACACCCAGGAGTACAGCGACATGTCTGCCACCCCACGCGTGGTCATCATCGGAGCGGGGATCGTCGGCGCCAACCTGGCCGACGAGCTCACCGAGCGCGGCTGGAACAACCTCACCGTCGTCGATCAGGGGCCGCTGCCGCTGACCGGCGGATCCACCTCGCACGCCCCCGGCCTGGTCTTCCAGACCAACGGCTCGCGGACGATGAGCCGGCTGGCCACCTACACCGTCGAGAAGCTGCTGAGCCTGGACGTCGACGGAGCCTGGTGCTTCAACCAGGTCGGTGGCCTGGAGGTGGCGACCACCCCGGAGCGGCTGGCCGAGCTGCACCGCCGCCAGGGTCTGGCCACGTCCTGGGGGATCCAGGCCGAGGTCGTCGGCCCGGACCGGTGTGTCGAGCTGCACCCGCTGGTCGACCGTGACCAGGTGCTGGGCGGTCTGTACGTGCCGACCGACGGGCTGGCCAAGGCCACCCGCGCGGTGGAGGCGCTCACCACCCGGGCGCAGTCCCGCGGCGCGGTGTTCCAGGGCAACACCCGGGTCGTCGGCATCGAGCAGGCCGACGGCAAGATCACCGGGGTCCGCACCGAGGACGGCGTGATCGAGGCCGACATCGTCGTCTCCTGCGCCGGTTTCTGGGGCGTGGAGATCGGCGCCATGGTCGGCATGGACGTGCCGCTGCTGCCGCTGGCCCACCAGTTCGTGTGGACCGGGCAGGTGCCCGAGCTGGTCGGCCGCAACAGCGAGCTGCAGGAGGCGAGCCTGCCGATCCTGCGGCACCAGGACGAGGACCTGTACTACCGCGAGCGGGTCGACGGCATCGGGATCGGTTCCTACGCCCACAAGCCCATGCCGGTCGACCTGCGCACCCTGCCCGAGGGTGACAAGGACGGCTCGGCCATGCCGTCGATGCTGCCCTTCACCGAGGAGGACTTCGCCCCGGCGTGGGAGGCCAGCAAGAAGCTGCTGCCGTCGCTGCAGCAGAGCAAGATCGATTCCGGCTTCAACGGGATCTTCTCGTTCACCCCGGACGGCGGCCCGCTGATCGGCGAATCGGCCGACGTCAAGGGTTTCTGGATCGCCGAGGCCGTGTGGGTCACCCACTCCGCCGGTGTCGCCCGTTCCGTCGCCCAGCTGCTCATCGACGGCCGGTCCGAGATCGAGCTGCACGGCTGCGACGTCCACCGCTTCGAGCAGGTCCAGCTGGACCCGGCCTACGTGTCCGAGACCTCGCAGCAGAACTTCGTCGAGATCTACGACATCCTGCACCCGTTGCAGCCCAAGGAGTCCCCGCGCAACCTGCGGGTCAGCCCGTTCCACGCGCGGCAGACCGAGCTGGGTGCGGTGTTCCTGGAGGGCGGCGGCTGGGAGCGGCCGTACTGGTACGAGTCCAACGCCGACCTGGTCGCCCAGCTGCCGGCCGAGTGGGTGCCGCCGCAGCGGGACGCGTGGAGCGCGAAGTTCCACTCGCCGATCGCCGCCGCCGAGGCGTGGAAGACCCGCACCGCGGTCGCCATGTACGACATGACCCCGCTCACCCGCCTCGAGGTCAGCGGCCCCGGCGCCCTGGAGCTGCTGCAGCGGCTGACCACCGGCCAGATGGACAAGACGGTCGGCGCGGTTACCTACGCGCTGATGCTGGACGAGGCCGGCGGGATCCGCAGCGACATCACCGTCGCCCGGCTCGGCGCGCAGACCTTCCAGGTCGGCGCCAACGGCCAGCTCGACCTGGACTACCTGCGCCGCGAGGCGCCGGCCGACGTCCAGGTCCGCGACATCACCGGCGGCACCTGCTGCATCGGCCTGTGGGGTCCGCTGGCCCGTGAGGTGCTGGCCGAGGTCAGCGCCGACGACATGTCGAATGAGGGTCTGAAGTACTTCCGGGCCAAGCAGATCCGCATCGGCGGCGTCCCGGTCACCGCGATGCGGCTGTCCTACGTCGGCGAGCTCGGCTGGGAGCTGTACGCGAGTGCCGAGAACGGCCAGCGGCTGTGGGACGTGCTGTGGGCCGCCGGCCAGCAGCACGGCATCGTCGCCGCGGGTCGCGCCGCGTTCGCCTCGCTCCGGTTGGAGAAGGGCTACCGCTCCTGGGGCAGCGACATGAACACCGAGTACGACCCGTACGAGGCGGGTCTCGGGTTCGCCGTCAGCCCGCGCAAGGAGTCGTTCGTCGGTCGCGACGCCCTGGCCGGTCGGTCGGCTGAGACGGTGTCCAAGCGGCTCACCTGCCTCACCGTCGACGACGGCCGCAGCGTGGTGCTCGGCTCCGAGCCGGTGTACGTGGGTGGCGAGCCGTCCGGGTACGTGACCAGCGCGGCGTTCGGTCACACCATCGGCAAGCCCATCGCCTACGCCTGGCTGCCTGGTTCGTTGGCCGTGGGCGATTCCGTGGAGATCGGCTACTTCGGTGAGCGGATCGCCGCCACCGTCACCGCCGAGCCGCTCTACGACCCGCAGATGACCCGTCTGCGGGGCTGATCCTCCGCTCGCTCCGCCGTTCCCCGCCGCGACCGAGCGCGGTGCCGGACCCTTCCTGCTGTTCCGGCGCCGCGCTCGTTGCTTCTTGTCGACTGGGGCCGACATGCCGTCTCGACGTTCTCGTGACGGCATGTTGTCCTGAGTCGATGCCCCGGTCGAACTGCTCGACCCCCGTGCCGATCCGCCGACCGCCGTCCGCACCCCTGCGAGGACTCTCCGTGCTGCGTCACGACACCATCGACACCTATCTGAAGCAGCTGGCCGATCGGGTCCCCACGCCCGGCGGCGGGGCGACCGCCGCGCTGCATGCCGCCCAGGCGGCGGCGCTGGTGGCCATGGTCGGCCGGTACAGCGACACGGCCAAGTACGCCGAGCACGCCGACCGAATCACCGCGATCGTGGCCGCGGCCGACGAGCTGTGGGACCGGGCGGCCGCCCTGGCCGACGCGGACGTCGACGCCTTTGGGGCGGTGGGGGCGGCGTACGAGCGGCCCAAGAGCACGGACGACGAAGTGGCCGCCCGCAAGGCCGCGATCGCCGACGCGCTGGCCGGGGCCGGTCGGGTGCCGGCCCAGGTGATCGCGGTGGCTGGCGAGATCGTCGCGCTGGCGGAGGTGCTGGCCCCCATCGGCAACCGCAACGTCATCAGTGACGTGGCCGCCGCGGCCGACGCCGCCCGAGCGGCGGCGACGACGGGACGGGTCAACGTGGAGATCAACCTGGCCGGGCTGTCCGATCCCGAGGTGGTCGCCGAGTTGACCGCGGCGATCGCCGGGGTCGACGAGTTGGCTCGCCGGTCCGATGCGGTGACCGCTGCGGTGCGGGCGGGGTTGTCCCGATGACCCGGGTATTGAGCGGGTCGGCAGTGGCCAAGGAGATCCGCGCCGGAGTGACCGCCGCGGCGGAGCGGCTGTCGGCCGAGGGTCGCGAGCCGCACCTGGCCGTCGTGGTGGCGACGGCGGACGAGTCGACCGCCGCCTACGTGCGATCCATCGGTGGCGCCGCACGCAAGTGCGGGATCCGTTGCAGTGTGGTCGATCTGGGCCCGGACGCAACGTCCATCCGCATCCGCTCCGAGCTGGAGGCGCTCAGCGCCGACCCGGCGGTGCACGGCATCATCCTGCAAACCCCGCTGCCGCCGAGCGCCGACTTCGACACCCTCGCGTCGGCGATCGACCCGGCGAAGGACGTCGACGGCGCCAACCCGCTGAGCCTGGGTCTGCTGGCCGCCCGGCTGCCGGCGTTCGCCCCGGCGACGGCGGAGGCGGTGATGGTGCTGCTGGATCACTACGAGGTCCCGCTGTCCGGCGCGAACGCGGTAGTGGTCGGCCGGTCGACGGTGGTCGGTAAGCCGGCGGCACTGCTGCTGCTCAACAGGGACGCCACCGTCAGCGTCTGCCACCGCCGCACCACCGACCTGGCCGCCCACACCCTGAACGCGGACGTCGTGGTGGTCGCCGCCGGCCAGCCGGGTCTGCTCACCGGTAAACACGTCGGCGCCAACACTGTCGTCGTCGACGTGGGAACGAACGTCGAGGCCGATGGAAGCCTGATCGGTGACGTGGACTTCGCCTCCGTCGACGGCGTGGCCGCCGCGTTGACGCCGGTGCCGGGGGGTGTGGGGCCGGTGACGACGGCGTTGCTGTTGCAGCACACGATCACTTCGGCGTCACGATAATCGTTTCACATCCGTCGTGTGTTTACCCAGTTGCAGGGCAACTACGGACAACCAGCTAGAAGAAGTGAGTGAGGTGCTCAGATTTCATCAGTCCCCTAGGTTCTCGCGCGTCAAGAGAAGGTGTGCTGCGCCATAGGCGGGAGGGGCGACTAACCATACTCCTAATAATCGCCCAGATAGCCACCGAAACCGTCTCCTCGACCCGCATGCAGTGGATTCAGATGAACTGGCCAGGTACCGGTGCCCGGAGTCAGAGCAAACTGAGCCAGGAGTTCGTCTCGCTCAGACGAGGTGACACCGAAACCAACCTCTTTGAAGTAGCAACGCTCAAAGATGATATTTCGGAGCCCAATAACTCCAACCATTGCTCGACCGTACGGAATCGGAGGCAACTCCACAAATTTCCGCTCGAAGTTGCGAGCTGGAGGAGTATCTAGGAATCGCACCCCAAGAGTTTGCGCCTCATCAGGTCTCGCGACGTTCAGGCAGAGGCACGAACCGACAAGTGTGCACCCAGAGAAAACGGTGTCGGTGATGCGACCGTTGGCATCGAATGCGAGGTCACTCAGTCGAAGAGTCCTGTTGCGAAAGACTCGCCTTCCCTCACTGTCCGTCTCAGTCGGTCCCAGGATCTTCCGTGCGATGACCGCAGCAACTTCGACTGGGTTGTCTTGCGAATCCACCCCGCGTCTTGCCGCCATCATCGGGTCAAGCTCGGCAAGTCGCGCCACCGCCAGTCCATGGTGAACGGGTAGTAGCTTGTCTCTTTCGACACTGGTCCATAGCGCGGCTAGTTCGTCCTTAGTCCAACGCTTATTAGCCCCGTAGAAGTTCTCCGATAGAATTATAACGCCATAGCGGGCGGCTCGGAGGCCCTCCGTGACCTTCTCTCGAATATCGTCACCTAATTCTATCTGGTACCCGTCCCACCATGCAGGGATACCGAGACGCACGAGCATGTCGGCTAGACTTTTCGTAAATGCCTTATCCTCACTGGCGTGTGACAAAAAAACGTCTGGTACCGATCTTGCTACTTGGCTTGCAATCTGGTTCTGCATGCGGATGCGGCCTCTCTATTCGCGCAAAGGACAGTAGCTAGGCTAGTCTGATTGGTTCTGCGGGGTATCGAAGATCCCTAGGGCGCGCACGCCACTTCTGCGTCGCCCAATGCACCTAGCGCGTCGTCGAAGACTGCGAGAAGGTCCCTGACCTGGATGGCGCTCAGACTTTTTCGATCGACACCAGCTAGGAGCTGACTCCATGACAGTCCCGGCTGAGCGATCACAACGGTACCGCGAAGCTGAAACGCGCGATTGGCGAGTGCCCAGCCGGGATGGCCGGGCACAAGCCCAAGAAGAGCTCTTAAGAGACTCACGCTACCACTGACTAGTCGCAGAGGTGGGGTACTAGCTCCCGACAGACGGTCGGCCATCTCCTTCCATAGTCCGCGGTCAGTAAGCCATCTTCGGCTCTTGATTGCTTGTGCGACGACCACCTGCATATCTGTCACTCTTACCGACGGCGTGGCCCCGCTTGCTGGCTTCGCGTGCCAAAGATCAAGCCTAACTTCGTTGGTACCGTGCAGCTCAAGCACTATAAGATCGGCCAACTCGCCCGAACCATCATTCTCAAGTATCCAACGGCGCCGAGCCTTCGACTCCGTCGCCATCAGATGATCGCGAAGGGTTTGATGCACTGACTTACCCGCTCCGGCGACCAGAGCACTCTTGTCAGTTTCTTTCCTAATGTTCGTGGCGCCCCAATCGAGGTAGCTGGGACGCCAACGACTCAAGTCCCGCTGTACCGACGGAGACTGATAAATTGTCGCTCCGTTGACTGTCTGACCATCGAGGAAATAGACGGTCGGAGGGCGGGTTGACAAGAGGTCGGCGAGTGACCTCGGCGTCTGGTGCCCCCGCCGCGCCAAGCCCGATGTCGCGCCGTCGACCGCGATGCCCTGGACACTTATCGTTCCGGACCAGTAGGTGGCTCCCGTGTCCGGCCTCACTGCTCTGATAGTCAGAAGCTGGCCTTCATTACCAGTGGGAACGTGCTGAAGATCGAGCCGACCGATAGGCAAGCCGTCCATCGTGGTCCATTCGCTTGCCAGTAGGAGTGGGTGCATTTCGATTGCGGCGATCGCAGAATCCGGGAAGCTCTCGAGCCGCGCACCGCGCGCCACCTCAGGAAGTAGGGGCGCCACGATTGCCGCCAAAGACCAGTACCGGTCGGCGAAGTCCATTAGCGCGCCATCGTATTCCCGAAGTGGAACGTACCGCGACTCCCACATCTTTGCCTTCTCGACCGCAAAGCCCGAGTTGTATGCGCCGCTGCCAGCTCTCTCACTTACCTGTGCCATTGCATGGCCTATGGCCGCCTGGGCGGTATCAGCTTCACGCATGCCGCGGTCTACACCACTCCCCGCGAACATCTTGTAGGATGCGCTGCCCCTTCCGCCGCCGTACGTATTACGCACGCCTACGTTGGATACACTCAGCCGCGGTAGGGTGTCGAACGCACGTTGTAGCCGTTCCGGATCAGCGGTCTTCACGTGATTGAGAGCGTCGTCCACGGCTAGCAAGATTGCGGGAAGGAGTCTTTCGTCGCTCGAGTTTACTAGCAGCAAGGAGCCTTGTGCGGAACCACTTTGAGGTGTGTACGTTATAAGGTGCATCTGGTAATCAGGTGTGTCCAGGCCAGGGTCGAGGTTCCATCTAGGTGAACGGACCCCTTGCGTTACAAGCAGCAGGGTTCGGCCATTCGGGGTCACCGTTGAGTAGAGGACATGCTGTCCGCGTAACGCGTCTCCGGGGGCTAATCCTGCAGGGACGCTTCCGTCCGCAAAGTTTGGAATCCAGCCATTTTCTATTTCGAAGACGGTTGCTCGTACAAGAGGCCGGAGACGTTCGAGAACCAACTGAGATGGAGGGTCGGCAAGGGTTTCCGTAAACGCCCTATCAGCGCGGTCTTGGTTTACAGAATCGTCGATTATCTCGGGTAAAAGGAAGGACCAGTCCGCATCCTCCTGGTACAGGTCCCACAGCGCGCCCTTCAGGGCAGGATAGATGTCTGCATCTCGCACGGTTATGAGTACAGAAGGCTGTGGGAAGTCCTTGTGACTCCGTACGAGTCTCCCGATGAGCTGGATTGTGGATAAAACGGACTTGTGCTTGTCGTGGTATGCAGCAAGACGCAGGCTGGGCAGATCAAATCCTTCCCCAAGCATGCCGACGACTGCCACGGCTCTAATGGTGCCGCGCTTGAGTCCATCGAGAATTTGAGCTGTCCGCGCCTGACCAAGACCGGAAGTGAGAGCTTCGACGTCGATCCCACCCTCACGATAGAGTTGTACCAGTTCTTTGACTCTAGATCGGTTTGATGCGCGTATTAGCAAGGTGCTCGAGGCATGCTCGGGCTGACGCAATTCTTCCAGAATCGCATCTCGAATCGACACGTCCCATTCGGGGCGATTCGCGGATGGGTCTACGGGAAGGATTCGAGCGTCTACCTTTTTAAAATAGCCATCAGTCATTGCCGCTCGAAGCGGGTAGTAAAAAATTAGGTCGCCCGGTACTCGCTTTCCGTCGCGCCGCCGAGGTGTGGCAGTAAGAAGAACCTTCCTGGCTTCACCGAAGTGATCTAGGATTGCGCGCCACGTCAGCGCCGGCGCATGATGCGCCTCGTCGACGATGATCAGGTCGAATAGATCGGTCGGGGGCTTGTTGTGCTCGCCGTAGTGCTCAGGACTTATTGACTGCGGCAGCGCCACGACAACATCAGCGGGTTGGCATACATCCCATGACGCTAGGCGACCCGTAACCTCAAGAACCTCAGGACTGGTGGTCCCAGACAAGGCGCCGATTCGCCGGACAACTTCCTGGCTCCGAAAGGCGTTGACGGTTTGTCCCCGCAGTTGCGTGCTGGGAACGACGATAAGTGTTCGACTCGCTCCAGCTAGGAAGGGAGCTGCGAGAGCAATCGCTGTCTTGCCCGACCCGGTTGGCACCGCTACCAGTGCTGGCTGGGATCCGTGAACCGCCCAATGTGCAAGCAGTGCACCGAGAGCGCCCCTTTGTGGCGGTCGCCAACTCGGGACGGCCGCATCACGATAGAGCTCGAATCCATGGGATTGGTCCTGATAGTACTCCGCCACGCCTCATTCTGAGGCCGACGAAAGGCTGATTGATGACGACGCGCCACAGTCAACTCAGATTCCATGGCAGTCGCTATCGATTCTCCAGCTCCGCCCTGGACCTGTTCCAGGTAGTGAGCTTGGTCTTGGTCGGACCACTGGACCGACGGGCGCATTCCTGGCAACCTGGTTCCGTAGTTTAGGCTTGCCGTTCCTGTTTGAGGCTAGCCGAGCCACGCCGACACTGCGGTTAGCCAGTTGTCGATCTCAGGACCGATAGCTCGAGAGTCCGAACCCGTCAAGTCTGGTACTTCGCGACAGCTGGGTCGAGGAGCTTCTTCGCCGTCATATTGCGGCCCGGATCGCGCGCTCGAACCCCAAAACATGCTCCCTCGCCAACTCGGCCGCTCGTTCGACCTGCCCGTCAGCGATGGTGCGGAGCAGATCGACGTGCTCCCCGACGTGCTCGTCCACGTGCGGGATCTGGTCGAGGAACAGGCAAAAGATGCGGGTGGCGAGATTGTCGTAGCGGACGAGGACGTCCTCGAGGTGCGGGTTGCCGGCGGCCTGGTAGATCGCGCGGTGGACCACCATGTCCCAGCGCATCAGCTCGCGGCGCTCCAGCAGGCCGATGTGCAGGCCGGCGATCTGGTCGGCCAGTTCCGTCAGCTCAGCCCGGACCGAGCGGGGGGCCCTCTCGGCGGCGCGGCGGGCGGCTAGCGGCTCCAGCTGGGCGCGGATGTCGGAGATGCCGGCCAGGTCGGCGATGTCGACGCCGGTCGCGAACGTCCCCCGCCGCGGGTAGGCGACGACCAGGCGATCCACCTCGAGGCGCTTCAAAGCCTCGCGGACCGGGGTGCGGCCAATGCCCAGATCCTGGGCGAGGGCGGTGTCGTCGATCGGGTCACCGGGACGGATGTCCAACATGATGAGCCGGTCGGTGATGGTCTGGTAGGCGCGGTCGGCCATCGACTGCCCCGCGGGGGCTTCTGCCTGCGCTGGACCGGCTGCCACGGACCCATCGTACGGGCTGACAACCGATAGGCCTTGCCAGGCGGCGGTGAGCGTCATACCATCAGCGTATCACTGACATATCAGTTGTGTACCGATCACGAAGTCAGCCCGCCCCTGACGAGTCGCCCGGCGAAAGGCACCGATGACCATCAGCGTGTTCGATCTGTTCAAGGTGGGGATCGGGCCGTCCAGCTCGCACACCGTTGGGCCGATGCGGGCCGCCTACCTGTTCGTCACCGGACTCCGTCACGATGGCCTGTTGCCGCAGGTCACCGGCCTGCGCTGCGAACTCTTCGGGTCCCTGGGCGCCACCGGCCACGGGCACGGCAGCGTCAAGGCCGTCGTCCTCGGGTTCGCCGGCGAGCAGCCCCACCTGGTCGACCCGTTCGCCGCCCAGCCGCAGGTCGACGAGATCCGCGCGACCGGCAGCCTTCCCGTCGCCGGCGAGCACCCGGTCCCGTTCGCCATGGACGACGACATCGTCCTGCACCGTCGCAAGCGCCTGGACTTCCACACCAACGGCATGCTGTTCACCGCCCTCGGCCCGGACGGCGAGACCCTGCGCCGCCGTGAGTACTACTCTGTCGGCGGCGGCTTCGTCCTCGACGAGGACGAAGCCGGACGGCCCGTCCTGGTCGAGGACGCGACCCCGGTCAAGTACCCGTTCACCACCGGCGACGAGCTGCTGGCCCGCACCCGCGAGACCGGGCTGTCCATCAGCGAGATCATGATGGAGAACGAGCTGGCCTGGCGGACCGAGGACGAGATCCGCAGCGGCCTGCTGCACATCTGGTCGGTCATGCAGGAATGCGTCGAACAGGGCATCGCCACCCCCGGCGTCCTCCCCGGCGGGCTCAAGGTCCGCCGCCGCGCCGGCGCCCTGCACGCCCAGCTCACCGCCGGCGACGTCGACCACACCGACGCCTTCCGCGCCATGGAGTGGGTGACCCTCTACGCCCTGGCCGTCAACGAGCAGAACGCCGCCGGCGGCCGCGTCGTCACCGCCCCCACCAACGGCGCCGCCGGCATCGTCCCCGCCGTCCTGCACTACTACCGCGACTTCCTGGACTTCACCGACGACGGCGTCGTCCGTTTCCTGCTGGTCGCCGCGGCCATCGGCATCCTGTTCAAGGAGAACGCCTCCATCTCCGGCGCCGAGGTCGGCTGCCAGGGCGAGGTCGGCTCCGCCTGCGCCATGGCCGCCGGTGGCCTGGCCGAACTGCTCGGCGGCACCCCCGAACAGGTCGAGAACGCCGCCGAGATCGGCATCGAACACAACCTCGGCCTGACCTGCGACCCCGTCGGCGGGCTTGTCCAGATCCCCTGCATCGAGCGCAACGCCGTCGGCTCCGTCAAGGCCATCACCGCCGCCCGGATGGCCGTCCGCGGCGACGGCAAACACCACGTCACCCTCGACAAGGCCATCAAGACCATGCGCGAGACCGGTGCGGACATGAAGGACAAGTACAAGGAGACGGCCCGGGGCGGACTCGCCCTCAACGTCGTCGAGTGCTGAACCCGCGCAACCCGTCTCACCACCTGCCCGCCGCCCCACACCCCAGCCCGCCCAACCCAGGAGAGCCACCGTGCCGCACCCCTTCGTCCTCACGCTGAGCTGCCCCGAGCGTCCGGGCATCGTCCGCGCCGTCAGCTCGTTCCTCTTCGAGCACGGCTGCGACATCGTCGAGCACCAGCAGTTCGACGGGTCGGCCAGCAAGGAGTTCTTCCTGCGCACCGCGTTCGTCCGCGGTGACGGCTGCGCCAACGACGAGGCCGTCGCCGAGCTGACCGCCGACTTCGACCGGATCGCCGACGAGTTCGGCATGACCTACAAGATCTCCGGCGACCGCCCCCAGCGCATCCTTGTGATGGTCTCCAAGATGGGCCACTGCCTCAACGACCTCATCTTCCGCTGGCGCGGCGGCAACCTCGGCGGCGAACTGGTCGCCGTCGTCTCCAACCACGAGACCCTGCGCGGCATGGCCGAGGCCGCCGGGCTGCCGTTCCACTACGTCCCCGTCACCCCGGACACCAAGCCGCAGGCCGAGGCCACGCTGCTCGAACTGGTCGACGAGTACCGGGCCGACCTGGTCGTCCTCGCCCGCTACATGCAGGTCCTCTCCGACGAGATGTGCACGACGCTGCGCGGCCGCGCCATCAACATCCACCACTCGTTCCTGCCCGGCTTCAAGGGCGCCAAGCCCTACCACCAGGCCTTCGACCGCGGCGTCAAGCTGGTCGGCGCCACCGCGCACTACGTGACCGGCGATCTCGACGAGGGCCCGATCATCGAGCAGGAAGTCATCCGCATCGACCACAACTACGACGCCCGCGCCATGGCCACCGTCGGCCAGGACGCCGAGGCGCTGGCCCTGTCCCGCGCGGTCCGCTGGCACAGCGAGCAGCGCGTGCTGCTCAACGGGCACAGCACCGTCGTCTTCCGCTGACCGTCCGGTACCGGGCCATGCCGTGGGCGCGGTTCGACGACCTGCGCTCCGGCACGGCCCTGGAATTCGGTGCCCCCCACCGCGAGCTCATCGCGGAGCAGCCGTCCGAGGTGGTCGGAGTCCTGCAGCAGGTGCAGCACGCCACCGACGCCGGGCAATGGGCCTACGGGCACGTGGGGTACGAGGCGGCCTCCGCGTTCGGGGCCGAACTCGTCACCCACGACCGGGCGCCCGGTGACCCGCCGCTGGCCTGGTTCGGCGTCGCCGACGCCCCCCGGCCGGTCCCCGTCGTCGGCGCCCCGGACGCCGAGCCGACCGATCGCTGGTGGCCGGAATGGATCGAGCCGGAGTACGCGGAACAGGTGGAACGGGTCCGCGGGCACATCGCCCGCGGCGAGAGCTACCAGGGCAACCTCACCGTGCGGATGGCCGGTCACGTCCCCGGCGACCCGCTGGAGGTCTACCGGCGGCTCGCCCACGCCCAGAGCGGGGCCCACAACGCCTACCTCGAGGTCGCCGGGTTCGCGGTGGCCAGCGCCAGCCCCGAACTGTTCTTCGAGCGGCACGGCCCCTGGATCCGGGTGCGCCCGATGAAGGGCACCGCCCGCCGCAGCCCCGACCCCGTCGAGGACGCCCGGCGGGCCGCCGCCCTCCGCGTGGACCCCAAGGAACGGGCCGAGAACACGATGATCGTCGACCTGATGCGCAACGACCTCGGCCGCATCGCCCGCACGGGCAGCGTGCGGGTACCGACGCTGCTGCGGGTCGAGCGCTATCCGACCGTGCTGCAGATGACGTCCGACGTCACCGCGGACCTGCGCGCCGACGTCGGGTTGCCCGAACTGTTCACCGCGCTGTTCCCGTGCGGTTCCATCACCGGCGCCCCCAAGGCCAGTTCCATGCGCATCATCCGGGACGTCGAGACCGGACCCCGGGGCATCTACTGCGGCGCCATCGGTGTCGTCGGACCCGCGAAAGACGGCGCATTCGCACGCTTCTCGGTCGCGATTCGCACCGCGGTGGTCGATCTCACGACCCGCCGGGCCCACTACGGTGTCGGCAGCGGCGTCACGTGGCTATCGTCGGCCCCGTCCGAGCATGCCGAAGTGCTGATCAAGACCGCCGTCCTGGGACGGCCGTCAGACCCCCGCCGGCTGAGCCCGACGCCGAGCCGCCGCCCGACCGGAGAACCCGGTCACCGCCACCGAAAGGATGATCTGTGTCCGTCCACGACGACGCCGTGCTGAGCGAGATGAACGAGCCGGACGAAGCCGCCGGCAAGTGCCCCGTGATGCACGAACAGCTGCCCTACCCGGTCGCCGGTGACCCGAACCGCGAGTGGTGGCCCAAGGCCCTCAACCTCAAGATCCTCGCCAAGAACCCGCGGGTCATCGATCCGATGCCGGGCGACTTCGACTACCGGTCCGCGTTCCTCGCCCTCGACCTCGCCGAGGTCAAGCGCGACATCGCCGCCACCCTCACGCAGTCCAAGGACTGGTGGCCCGCCGACTTCGGCAACTATGGCCCGCTGATGATCCGGATGGCCTGGCACTCCGCCGGCACCTACCGGGTGCACGACGGCCGCGGCGGCGCCGGCGCCGGGCAGCAGCGGTTCGCCCCGCTGAACTCCTGGCCGGACAACGTCAGCCTGGACAAGGCCCGCCGCCTCATGTGGCCGGTGAAGAAGAAGTACGGCCGCGCCATCAGCTGGGCCGACCTGATCGTGCTCACCGGCAACGTCGCCCTGGAGACCATGGGGCTGAAGACCTTCGGCTTCGCCGGTGGCCGTGAGGACGCCTGGGAGCCGGACAACGACGTGTACTGGGGCCCGGAGACCACCTGGCTCGGCGACGATCGCTACACCGGCGACCGCGAGCTGCAGGGCCCGCTGGCCGCCGTCCAGATGGGCCTCATCTACGTCAACCCCGAGGGCCCCAACGGCAACCCCGACCCGATGGCCTCGGCCCGCGACATCCGCGAGACGTTCGGCCGGATGGCCATGAACGACGAGGAGACCGTCGCCCTCATCGCCGGCGGCCACACCTTCGGCAAGACCCACGGCGCCGGCCCGGCCGACGCCGTCGCCTCCGAGCCCGAGGGCGCCCCCATCGAGCAGATGGGACTGGGTTGGAAGAGCAGCTACGGCACCGGCGTCGGCAAGGACGCCATCACCTCCGGGCTGGAGGTCACCTGGACCTACCACCCGACCCGCTGGGACAACGAGTTCTTCCACATCCTGTTCGGCTACGAGTGGGAGCTCACCGAGTCGCCCGCGGGCGCCCACCAGTGGCGGCCGGTCAACGGCGGCGGCGCCGACATGGTCCCCGAGGCGTTCGGCGACGGAAAGCGTGAGCCGCGCATGCTGACCTCCGACCTCGCGCTGCGTGTCGACCCGGTGTACGAGCAGATCTCCCGCCGGTACATGGAGAACCCCGCCGAGTTCGCGGACGCCTTCGCCCGCTCCTGGTTCAAGCTCACCCACCGCGACATGGGCCCGATCGTCCGTTATCTCGGGTCCGAGGTGCCCAGCGAGCAGCTGCTCTGGCAGGACCCACTGCCGGCCGCCACCCACCCGGCGCCGTCCGAGGAGGCGGTCGCATCGCTCAAGCAGGCCGTGCTGGCCTCCGGGCTGACCGTCTCCGAGCTGGTGTCCACCGCGTGGGCCGCCGCCTCGTCGTTCCGGTCCAGCGACAAGCGGGGCGGCGTCAACGGAGCCCGCATCCGCCTGGAGCCGCAGAACGGCTGGACCGTCAACAACCCCGACCAGCTCAGCCGCGTCCTGCGCACCCTGCAGGGCATCGCCGACTCGTCGGCCACCCCGGTCTCGCTGGCCGACCTGATCGTCATCGCCGGGGCCGCCGGGGTCGAGAAGGCCGCCGCGGCCGCCGGTGTCGAGATCACCGTGCCGGTGACGGTCGGCCGGGTCGACGCCGGACCGGAGCACACCGACGTCGACTCGTTCAGCTACCTCGAGCCGGCCGCCGACGGCTTCCGCAACTACGAGGGCAAGGGCAACCGCCTCCCGGCCGAGTACCTGCTGGTCGACAAGGCCAACCTGCTCGGCGTCTCCGCGCCCGAGATGACGGCGCTGGTCGGCGGTCTGCGGGTGCTCGGCGCCAATTGGGACGGCTCCGACCTGGGGGTGCTCACCGACCGGCCGGGCGTGCTCAGCAACGACTACTTCGTCAACCTGCTCGACTACGACACCGAGTGGAAGCCGGCCGACGAGGACTCCACCCGGTTCGTCTCCGCCGACGGACGCTGGTCCGGCACCCGGGCCGACCTGGTGTTCGGCTCCAACGCCGAACTGCGGGCGGTGGCCGAGGTCTACGGCTCCGACGACGGCGCCGCCCAGTTCGTCGGCGACTTCGTGGCCGCGTGGACGAAGGTCATGGACGCGGACCGCTTCGACCTGCGCTGACGACGGCGCCGGCCCGCCCTTCTGCGGAAGGTCGGGCCGGCGGATGTCACCGACCGGTCGCTTCTCGCGGTGAACCGCGGGAAGCGACCGGGGACGTTCGACGGGTCAGAGGATCTTGCCCAGCAGGCCGCCGAGACCGGACTGACCGCCCCCGGGGGCCCCGCCACCGCCGGTGAACTTGGCGATGAGGTCGGCCGGGTTGATCCCGAACTTCTCGAGAAGACCGGCGTGCGCGTCGGTGTCGACCTGGTCGGGCAGTTCGGCGGCGGCCTGGTCGGCCCGCTCGTTCTGGTCGTTGCCGCGGAGCAACCCCAGGATGGTGTCCTTGTCGATGTTCATCTCAGTCCTTCGCAGTGGTGGATGGTGCGGTCGGGACCGGGTGCTCGAACCCGGGGTCGAAGGCGATGCGTTCGCGACGGACCTCGCCGGTGACGTCGCGGTTCTCGACCACCGAGGTCACGGCCAGCCGCACCCGTTCGACCGGGACGACCTGCATCGTGACTACCGGGCGTTCCTCGCTGAGGGTCACCCACCGATCGGCGTCCGAACCGCTGACGGCCAACTCGGCCGGATCGTCGGCCGGATCGACGTCGACGAGCCGGACCTCCTCGTGGGACACCCGGACCGTGATCGTGCGGGTCTCGGTGACGACGTACTTCTCGAGCCGCACCCGCCGGGTCGGCACGCGCACGGTGGTGACGGCGAGCCGTTCCTCGGACCGCACGATGTCCCGCCGTTCGGCGAACGGTGTGGGTGCGCCATCGGGGGCGACGGGCGCCGCCCGATCGGCGACGCCCGGCAGGGCAGGGTCAGGCACCGAGTCCGGCCTTGTCGACCTTGCGGTGGAAGTGCATGCCGGCCTTGCCACCGAGCAGTGCGGCGCCCAGGGTGACGACGACGATGGCGACGATGGCGATGATCCCGGCAGTGGTGACACTGCCCTCGTCCACGGGGATGCGGGGGAGGTTCAGGTTGGACAGCACGTTGTACTTGGCCCCGAAGACGGCGACCAGGATGGCGACGACGACGGCGACGACGATGCCCCAGATCCAGACGGCCAGGCCCTGCTTGGTGCCGTTGAAGCGGGCCATCCGACCGGCGACGTATCCACCACAGAAGTAGGCGATGAACAGCACCACCAGCAGGGCGATCCCGCCGACCAGGCCGACGGTGCGGGCCGCGCCGGTGGCCTCGGTGGCCTGGCTGGTGATGTCGCCGGTGCTGGTGTCACTGGCCAGACTCAGGGCGACGCCGGTGGCCGCGAGCAGGGACATCAGCAGGGCGGCGACCCCGGCAGCGGTCAGCCAGCCGAAGAAGGCCGACCCGAACTTGATGCCGCCGAAGCGTTCTTCCTCCCGGGCCTGCACGGCCTGACGGTCGACGCCGAGGTCGGCGGCCACGTGCTGGTAGGGGCGGGCGCCGACGGCGTCCGCGTCGCCGAGCGTCGCGTTCGCCGAGTCGGAACGGGCGGGATCTGAATTGATCGGGGTCATGGGGATCTCCTGAAAAGGGTGGGTCCGGGCCGGGTCGGGCCCGCGTGTGGCGGAATGAAGAGAGCGGGTGCACAGCCGACGGGGTGACCCGGCTGCGCACCCGCTCCGCTGGTGCTGACTACTTGACGGCGTTCTTCGCCTTGTCGGCCAGGCCCTTGGCCTTGTCGGTCAGGCTCGACGCGGCGTCGGAGTGGTCAGCGGCGTCCGACCGGACACCGGTGGTGCCGGCGGCGGTCACCCCGTCGGTGTCGAGCTCGACCTGCTCCTTGCGGACGGCCTCGGTGACCTGCTGCTGCTCGGTCACGGTCTCGGTGTCGAGCTTGATCTTCTCCACCGCGACGGCCTGCTTGTCCACGACGACCTGATCCTCGGTCAGGACGACCTCGATCACGTCGTCGCCGATGACGGCGTCGGTGACGGCGCCCTCGGCGATGGGCTCGCGGACCAGGGTGACCTCGTCGTGCGAGACCGGGACGGTGACCGTCTGCTGCTCGGTGACGACGAACTTCTTCAGGCGGGCCCGACCGGTCTCGACCTGTCGGGTGCCCACGCGGAGCTGCTCCTCGGAGCGGGTGATGTACCCGTCGCCGGAACCGTTCGCCACCGGGGCGACAGCGGTGTCGGAGACGGCGGTGTCGGACACAGCACTGTCGGAAGCCGCGGTGTCGGCGACGGCGGCCTCGGTGACCAGGTCACCCGTGCTCGCGGTGCCGTACTGCGCGTCGGCGGCGCCACCGGAGGCGGCGAGACCGTAGTAGGCGTAGAGGTCCTGCTCCTCGTCGGGGGACAGCTCGGCGTCCACCGCGTGGTGCGGGGCGTCCTTCACCTTGGCCTTGTCGTAGGGCACGGTGACGGTGGAGCCGTCGAGGGTGGCGTCGTCCAGCGGCACGAAGGACTCGTTGCTGCCGAACCAACCGGTCTTGACGGTGACCCAGGTCAGCGCGCCGGTCTCGTTGTCGAGGTAGACCTGACCGACCTTGCCGATGGAGCTGCCGTCGGTGCCGACGATCTCGCCGCTGTCCATGAGCAGGCCGGCTGAATTACTGGAAATCATGGCGAAGTCCTCCTGAAGGGAGATGACGCAGGGCCGATCGGCCCGGCGGTGGATGTCGTGCACGGTGGGGGCCCGCCGCAGGCACCCCGGACGTCGGGGTGGCGGACCGCCGGATCAGTGACCGCGGCGAACGGCCGAGGCCTCGGTGTGGCTGTTGGCCATCTGCGCCTTGGCCTGAGCGGCCTTGTCGGCCGCGATCTCCTTGGCCGACGGGGCGGCCGCAGCGTGCTGCCGGATCTTGGGGGCCTCTTCCTCGGCCTTGGACAGGTACGTCTCCCAGCGGGCCTGCATCGGCTTGATCAAGCCGCCGCCGGCGCCGACGACGATGACGCCACCGACGATCGCCAGCACGGTGATCAACACCGGCGTGGTCACCGAGGTCGCCACGCCGATCTGGTTCAGGGCGGCGACGACACCCAGGAACAGGATGAAGATGCTGGCGGCGTTGGCCAGCACCTTGCCGTACGAGAGACCGCCCAGGGTGCCCTGGATCAGGGTCTTCACCGCGGCGGCGATGGCCGCGGCGATGACGATGATGACGATGGCGACGACCAGCGCCGGCAGGAAGGCGATGATCGTGGTGAGCAGGTCACTGATCGGGTTGGGCCCGAAGACCCCGAACGCCAACTGCAGGACGAACAGCACCAACGCGTAGTACAGGATCTTCGCCACGATGTCGCTGGCGTCGAACTTGCTGTTCTCCAGCGCCTTCTTGATGCCGCCCCGCTCGACGGCCCGGTCGAAACCGACCCGTTCCAGCAGCTTACTCACGGCCTTGGCGATCGCCTTCGCGATGAGCAGGCCGATGATGACGATGGCCAGGAACGCCAGCAGTTTCGGAACGAACGTGACGACGGCGGTCAGCCCGGCCATCAGGGATTCTTGCATGCAGGACGCTCCAGGAGACGTTGAGGAAATGTGGAGGTCAACGCCTCCGAACAACAGTTTTACGACGTAAGGCAACCACGAGTGGAGTTCCTTTTACAACGTATAGGCGCCAGGTCGCCCGTTCGGTCCAGCGCTACCCTGGTATTTCTTTCCCAAACCCGTGAGGTCGGTCGCTCGACGGCGTCGATGCCGATACGATCGAAATGTGAACGGAATACCGGTAGCCGAGAATCGAGCAGGGAGTGCCGTGGCGTCCGATGCGATACCGACGGCGGCGCCGGGTAGTGGCCGGCAGGGTCTGGACCGCCGGAAGATCGTCGGGGGCGCGGTGTCGCTGATCGACGAATTCGGCCTCAAGGCGCTCACCATGCGACGGCTCGGCGAGTACCTCGACGTCGAGGCGATGGCGATCTACCACCACATCCGGGGCCGTGAGCAACTGCTGGACGCCGTGGTGGAGGCGGTGATCGACGAGCTGTACGCCGATCCCGAGGTGCACCTGCACTCGACCGAGTGGCAGGAGTACCTGTACCGGCTCGCGCACGGGGTGCGGCGCATCGCGCTGGCCCATCCGGAGGTCTTCCCGCTGGTCTGCACCCGTCCGCCGGAGGCCCCCTGGGTGCGGCCTCCGCTGCGCAGCCTGCGGTGGATGGAGTCGTTCCTGGAGACGTTGCACCGCTGCGGGTTCTCCGATGGCGCGGCAGTGGCGGCCTACCAGGCGTTCTCGAGTTTTCTGCTGGGCAACCTGCTGCTGGAGGTGGCCAACAAGGGGGTCGACATCAGCCCGGTCGAGCAGGCTGACGTCGACCAGCCCTCGCCCCCCGATGGGCTGGACAGCTACCCCCGGCTCCGACAGCTGCAGCCTCTGCTCTCGCGGGACCGGTCCGCGGAGATCTTCGCCGAGTCGCTGGAGGTCCTGACCGACCACCTCGAGAATCTGGGCAAGCGCTGACGTTCCGGTGCGTCGCTCGATGGCCGCCGGCCAGGACCGCGTGTCAACCGGCAACCGCCGGGAACCCCAACACCCATCGGACGCCGTGCGCCACGGTTGTCGGTCGTGTAGTTCGCCCACGGACCGGCATCGCGGTCGCCCCGGAAACTGGTTCCGGGGCGTCGGGTCCGCAGGATGGAGTGTCCATGTACCTGCACACCGAGCTGTTGATCAACGAAATCGCCAACGACGAGCCGGATCCCGCCGCGGCCAATGCGCTGCAGGAGGGCCTGGGCGGTCAGTTCGGCGAGATGCGCACGATGATGCAGTACCTGTTCCAGAGTATGAACTTCCGTGGTGACGCCGCCGCCAAGCCCTACAAGGACTTGCTGCAGGGCGTGGGCACCGAGGAGATCAGCCACGTCGAGCTGATCGGCACCACCATCGCCCGGCTGCTCGACGGCGCCCCCGGGTACAGCGGCAAGAAGACCGACCCGGTCGACGCCCCCGGCGCCAAGGGGGCGACGCCGCTGACCATCGCCAAGGACACCGGCAACATCCACCACTTCCTCGTCGGCGCGCAGGGCGCCCTGCCGGTCGATGCGGCCGGCAATCCCTGGTCGGGGTCCTACGTCTACAACAGCGGCAACCTGGTGCTGGACCTGCTCTACAACCTGATGCTGGAGTCGACCGGCCGGCTGCAGAAGTGCCGGATCTACGAGATGACCGACAACAAGGCGGCCCGGTCGACGATTGCCTACCTGATCGTCCGGGACCAGGCCCACGAGAACGCCTTCGCCAAGGCGCTGGAGAGCCTGGGCGTCAACTGGGGCAAGGTGCTGCCGATCCCCAAGACCAACGCCGAGGCTTTCCCCGAGGTCAAGAAGCTCGTGGACCAGGGCCTGCAGAGCATCCAGTACACGTTCAGCGCCGACAACAAGTCCGAGGCCGACAAGCTCTACCGGGGCGCCTCACCGTCCAACGACGGCACCGAGCTGACCACCGAGTTCATGCCCTCCGGTGGCGAGCCCATCACCATCGCCCCGGAACGCCGCGAGGAGTTCTCGCCCGGCCTCGACCCGGAGCTGCTGGCACTCATCCAGGCCACCGCCGAGGAGGAGATCCGGCAGTCCGATCGGCCCGCCGGCAGCTGAGTGGCTCTGGGGGATTCCGGGGCGGTGTCTCAGATCCAGTCGGCGAGCTGTACCCCGTCGCCGGCGGCGATGATCCTGGCTCCGCTGGCCCACGTGCGCTCGAACTCCTCGGCCGGTACGGCGGCCCGCAGGACGTCGACGGTCGTGGCCGTCCCCTCATGCCGGGGCCAGCTCATCCCGCCCCGGTCGTACTGGGTCGCGGCGGCGGCGAAGCAGCGCAGGGCATCGATCGGCCGGCCGGCGGCGGCGAGATGGTTGCCGCGCTGCTCGAGGGTCTCGCCCATGTTGCGGACGCCGAGGTCCTGGGCGACCCGGAGGGATTCCTCGGTCCAGCGCAGTCCGTTCTCCGGCCGACCCGCGAAGACCGCGGCCACGCCAGCGGTCGCGCACAGCATGAGCATCGCCCTGCCGTTCTGCTGGGTGTCGGGTTGGGCCAGCAGTTCTTCGGCGGCGAGGAGCGCATCGTGCGGTGGCCCGGTGAAGAGGCGGGCGGCGGTCAAGGTCGATTCGGCGATGAGCCGTTCGTACGGCTGGTCGATCGCCGTGGCCCGATCCCGGGCCACTGAGGCGATCTCGGCGCCGTAGGCCCAGTCATCGCCCACCCAGGCCGTGGTGGCGATGTCCACCAGGACACCGACCGCAGCCGGATCACCGGACTCCACCAGCAGTGGCAGGCTGCGTTCGAACAGCGCGTGAGCCGCCGCCGTCTCCCGGGCGATCTCCAACAGAGAGCCGAGCGTGGCCTCGGCGAGGGCCCGGGCGAGCGGGTCCAGATCGGGTCTGGCCACGGCGGTGGTGAGCCAGCCCCTGGCCAGTTGCAGCCGGTTGCGGTCGTAGGCCCAGCCGACCAACTCGGTGACGACCCGGACCGCGGTGGTCGGGTCGGGATCGGTCAGCAGCTCCTGGATCGTCGCCGAGATCGTGGACACGTCGGCTTCGAGTCGGTCGTAGGCGGTGCGCTGGCCGGGCCGCCCGCGTTGCGGAACGGCCGACGCCAGGTCGCGAACCCAGTGACGGCGCCGCGCGGCCGCGTCGTCGTCACTGGCCGCGAGAGTCTGCGCCGCATGGTGCCGGATCGGTATCAACTGCCGGAACTGGGTGGGGACCCCGGTTTTCCGGGGTTCGACGACGAGCAGTGATCGACGGGTCAACCCGGCGAGCAGATCCATCACCTGACCCTGTTCGGCTGCCGTCGATCCTGACACCGCCCGTGCGGCCGCGAGCGTGAACGGCCCGGTCAGGGTGGACAGCCGTCCGTGCATGACCTGCTCCGCCGGCTCGCACAGCCCCACACTGGTCGAAATCTCGTCGGCGAGGCTTCGGCCGGCCCGGTGATCGCGGCGACCGGGGCGCAGACCGCCCGGATCGTCGCGCACACTGTCCAGTACTTCGTCGAGGTCGAAAGTCCGGGCCCGCCGGCCGGCCAGTTCGATGCCCAACGGCAGCCCTCCGAGCGCTGCGCAGATGGCCCCGATCCGTTGCTTGTCCGAGTCTGTGGGTTCGTCGTCGGGACGGCCCGCCGCGTCGAGGAACATCCGGACCGCCGAGTCACCCGTCGACGGCAGCGGGGCCAACCGGTATTCCCGTTCGTGGTCCAGCTCCAATGACTCCCGGCCGGTGGCCAGAACCGTCGTCGTCGCCGGAAGCGCCAGGACGAGTGCGGCGACGGCGTCCAGGACGTGCTCGCAGTTGTCCAGGACGAGCAGGATGTCCCGGCCCTGCAAGCGACGGGCCAGCGTCCCCGTGATGTCCGGCCCGTCGGCCCGTAGTTCCAGTGTCGCGGCGGCGAGGGCCGCAACATCGCTGCCGGTGGTGGCTCGGGTGAGGTCGACGAAGTGTGCCCCGTCCCGGTGGTGCGGCGCGGCGGCGGCGGCGACGGCCTGCGCCACCGAGGTCTTCCCGACCCCGACCGGTCCGGTGATCGAAGCGACCTGGCCGGGGGCCAGCAGAGCGGTGACCGCGGCCACGTCGGCGGACCGCCCGTACAACGGTCGACGCCCCGCGGGGAGGTCCGTCACCGTCACCGGCACCGACGACGGGCCGAGGAGTTCGGGTGCGTGGGCGAGCATCGCCTCCTGCAGCACGACGAGGTCCGGACCGGGGCTCACCCCGAGCTCCTCGTCGAGCACCCGCCGGGCGCGGGCGAAGGTCTCCAGGGCCGCGGCCTGCCGACCCGCTCGATACAGCCCCAGGGCCAGTTGGGCCCACAGGCGTTCCCGGAACGGGTGCTGCAGGACGAGTGGTTGGACCGCCGCCACTGCCTGCTCCGGTCGGCCGAGGTCGAGCATGGCCTGCACCAACAGTTCTCCGGTGCCGGCGCGGGTGTCGTCCAGCTGGGCTCGCACCGGTTCGAGCCACGGCGTGTCCGGCAGACCGTCGTACGCCGGTCCCCGCCAACGGGCCAAGGCCCGTTCGGCCAGCAGCAGCCCGCGGTCGGCCGCCCCGGCGAGCAGAGCGGCATGCGCGTCGGCCGAGTCCCTGACGAAGGCACGGGAGTCCACATCCTGGTCACGGGCCAGCAACCGATAACCGTTGCCCTCGGTGACCACCACCCGCCAGCCGCTGCGACGAGTCCGGTCGGGCTCCAGGACCTGCCGCAGACGGAAGATCAACGTGTCCAACGCGGCGCCGGCCCGTTGCGGCAGCCGGTCGCCCCACACGGCGTCGATGAGCCGGTCCTGCGACACCGATTCGCCGGCGTTCACCAGCAGGGCCGCCAACACGGTCATCACCCGGCCCCCGGACAGCCGGATCGGGGCGCCGTCGAACTCGACGGTGACCGGCCCCAGATCCCGGAACTCCACGACCGCACGGTAGCGAACCCGCTCGCCCATCGTCCGGTTCGTCGCGCTCGGTCGTCATGAGCGCAGGGTGTGCCCGGCGACATGCACGCCGCTTCCGTGGCGCAGCTGACGGGTGTGAGTGCCGTGCAAGTAGCGCCACCGATCCTGTCCCGGACAGCCACCCACCCCACAGGAAGAGCACCCGACATGGCACTGGGCTCCATCATCAGGATCGACGACCGCACCGTTCTGGTCACCGGCCAGGAACTCGACTTCGAGAAGGGTCAACCCGACGTCGGCAATGCTCTGCTGCACCGCGTCGAGGACACCCTGTTCCTGGTCGACACCGGGGTCACGACCGCCTTCCGGGAGGCACTGAGCCGCGCGGTCGACCTGGTCGGCCCGTGGGGCACGCTGATCCTGCTGACCACCCACGGCCACGTCGATCACGTCGGCAACAACGATCTGCCCGACGAGTGGGCCGCCGACCGCGGCGTCACGGTGGAGCACTACGTGCCGGCCCGCGATCTCGCGCAGATGACCGAACCCACTCGCTACTGGACGTCGACGTTCGACCGGGTCGTCGGCGTCGCTCCGCTGCCCGCTCCGCCCGCCCTGATCGCCGACTCGGTGGTGTCGCTGTTCCAGCCGCTGCGGCCGTTCGGCCGGACGACCCGCACCTTCGAATCGCTCCCGCTGGAACGCTTCTCGATCGGCTCCCAGCGGTGCACGGGCTGGAGCTTCGCTGACGGGGCGGTCCGGGTCATCCGGTCGCAGGGACATTGCCGCGGTCACGTCGTCGTGTACTTCCGGGACTGCGCCCTGCTGCACCTGGGCGACGAGGACAACGGTGCATGTGGCGTGATGCAGGACGCGGACCAACTGAAGCTGCAGACATCGCTGGCCACGGCCGCCGCGCTCGTCGAGGACGGGAGTGTGCAACACCTGACCGACGGCCACGAGTTCCAGGTCTTCGACCGGGACGGCGCCGCCACACATCTGGAGAGCCTGCTGGACCAGTCGACCGCCTTGCAGGCACTGGCCCTCGACATCGTCGACGGGCAGGATGCCGTGCGCCCGAAGACATTCCTGGTCGGTTACACCGCCGGAATGAACAAGCTCGATGTCGGTGGGGCCAATCCCAATCCGATGTTCACGGCGATGATGGCGCTCAACCAGCTGGCCGAGATCGGCTTGAACCCGCTCGATGGTCCCGACAGCAATTGGCAGCGAACGGATCTCGCGACCCCCGCTGTACCGGCCGGGCGACCGCATGGTCTGGCCATGATCCCCGCTGCTGCCGAGATGGTGGCCTGGAAACTGCGCAAGCGCGATCGCTGAGGAGCCGACCATGACACGACAACTCCTCCTGGCCCGACGCATCGTCGACGGTGACGGCGCCGTCATCCAGGGCGGCGCGGTGCTCATCGACGGCGGTCTCATCCAGGCCGTCGGACCCGCCACCGAGGTGGGCCGCCCCGACGGCGTCGACGTACTCGATCTGGGCGACAGCACGCTGCTCCCGGGCCTGATCGACGTGCACAACCATGTGACCTTCTCCGGTGACATGCGAGTGGTCCAGCAGGTCGTGGCCCACGACACCGACGCCATGCTCGCCCAGGGCCGGGTCAACGCCGCCAACCTGCTCGCCGCCGGTGTGACCACCGTGCGCGATCTCGGAGCGCTGGGCGACACGGCGTTCCGGTTGACCCGCGAGATCGCGGACGGCCGCAGCGTCGGACCGGACATCCTGCCCTCGACGGCCCAGCTGACCACCCCGAACGGACCCAACGCCGCCCTCGGCGGTGGGTGCGTCGACCTCGCCGCCGCCCGCGACCGGATCGATGCCGATGTCGCGCAGGGAGCCCGGGTCGTCAAGATCATCGCCACCGGTTCGGTCACCGACACCGCATCCGATCCCACCGCCGCGGTCTTCGACGACGCCACGGTCACCGGCATCGTCGACCATGCCCACTCACTGGGCCTGCGCGTGGCGGCCCACGCCCACGGAACCGCCGGGATGGCGCAGGCCGTGCGCTGCCGGGTGGATACCCTCGAGCACGCCAGCTTTCTGGCGCACGTCACCACCACCGACTCCGGCAGCGCCGGTTCCGGCACGGCGGAGCCAGGGCTGACGACCTGGCCGGACCTGGCCACCCTGGACCTTCTCGCCGAGCGGCAGACGTGGATCGTTCCCACCCTGGCTACCGCCTGGGCCCACACCCAGGTCGACCGGTCGACACCGCAGTCGTTGCGCGATCTCGAGCACCGACTGGCCGCCGCGCGACTACTGGTCGAGCGGGGCTTGCCCATCGCCACCGGCACCGACGGCGGTGGACCCGGGTGCCCCAACCTGAGCCTGGTCGTCGAGATCGAGCAGTTCCATCGCCTCGGCCTCACGCCCCCGCAGGCTCTCGACGCAGCCACCGGGCGGGCGGCGGACTGCCTGGGCCTGATCGACCGCGGACGACTGCGAGCTGGTCTGCGGGCCGACCTAATCGCCGTTCCCGGAAACCCGCTGGAACACCTCGACGTCCTGCGGGCGCCGACCGTGGTCATCGCCGCCGGTCAGATCGTTCACCGAGTGGTCCAGCGGAGCTCTTAGTCGCCCGAGCTTGCAAGGGCGCGCCGAACGACACAGAGAGCCTGTCTCGCTGCCTTGTGCGAGACAGGCTCTCGCACCAGGCCCGAGACATCCGACTCCTGGGTCAGCTCCAGGAGCGAGGTGGTATGGCCTCGCGATCACGCCGGCTTGCGCCGGGACGTCGTGCCGGTGGTCGACTTCGCCCGGGTGGTACGGGACTTCGGCGCCGGTTTCTCGTCGGCTGCCTCGTCGTCGGTGCGCTTGGCCGTCGCAGCGGTCTGCGACCGGGTCGAGGTGCGGCTGGTGGTGCGGCGCTTCGGCGCGGGCTTCTCCTCCGCCTCTTCGTCGTCCTCCTTCGGCTCGGCCTTGGCCGCGGTTCGACTGCGACCCGACGACGATCCGCCCTTGTGCCGGTCGACGCTGCGCTGCAGCGCGGCCAGCAGGTCGACGACCTCGGCGTCCTCGCCCTCCTCCTCGGTCTCCGGGGTCGGGAACGCTTCCGCGCCTTCGAGTTTCGCGTCGATCAGCTGCTGCATCTCGACCCGGTACTCGTCGACGTACTCCTCGGGGTGGAAATCGTCGGCGAAGCTCTCCACCAGCATGCCGGCCATCTTCAGCTCCGCCGGCTTGATGCTGACGTCCTCGTCCAGCGACGGGAACTCGGCGGCCCGCACCTCGTCCGGCCACAGCAGCGTCTGGACGACCAGCACCCCGTCACGTACCCGCAACGCCGCCAGCCGGGATTTCTGCCGCAGTGCAAAACTGACAACCGCGATGCGGTCGGTCTTCTCGAGCGTCTCGCAGAGCAGCTTGTAGGCCTTGGTCGACTTGGTCGCCGGCTCCAGGTAGTAGCTCTTGTCGTACAGCAGCGGGTCGATCTGGTCGGCCGGCACGAACGAACTGACCTCGATCTCCCGGCTCGAACTCACCGGCATCTGCGAGAAGTCCTCATCGGTGAGGATGATCGTCCGGCCGTCGTCCGACTCGTAGGCCTTGGCGATGTCGGCGTACTCGATGGTCTTGCCGTCCAGCTCGCACACCCGCTTGTAGCGGATCCGTCCGCCATCCTCGGCGTGTACCTGGTGGAACTTGACGTCGTGGTCCTCGGTCGCGGAGTACAGCTTCACGGGCACGCTGACCAGCCCGAACGACACCGAGCCCTTCCAGATGGATCGCATGGGATCCATGATGGACCCCGGTGGCGGGCCGGGGGAGGGGGGCTGCGGAACCTGTAGACGAAGGGGGTCGGATGGCGGGCGAACGCGCGGCGGTCGACATCGACGGGCACCGGCTCGCCCTGACCAACCTGCGCAAGGTCCTCTACCCGGTCACCGGGACGACGAAAGCCGAGGTCATCGGCTACTTCGCCGAGGCCGCCCACGTCCTGCTGCCGCACGTCGACGGTCGCCCCGTCACCCGCAAACGCTGGCCCAACGGCGTCGACACCGCGCCGTTCTTCCACAAGGACCTGCCCCGCGGCACCCCGGAGTGGGTGTCCCGCTGCACCATCGAGCACAGCGACGGACCGAAGCAGTACCCGATCGTCGACTCCCCGGCCACCCTGGCCTGGCTCGGCCAGATCGCCGCGCTGGAACTGCATGTGCCGCAATGGCTCTGCGCTTCTGGTGCTGGTGAGGGCGGGATCGGTCGACCCAACCGCCTGGTGTTCGACCTCGACCCCGGCCCGGGCGTCGAACTGGCCCAGTGCGCCGAGGTCGCCCGGTGGGTCAAGGCCCGGCTCGCCGACCGCGTCGTCGTCCCCGTCACCAGCGGCTCCAAGGGCATCCACCTCTACACCCACCTGGACGGCGAGCTCGATTCCGGCGAGGCGTCCGCGCTGGCCAAGGACATCGCCGAAGCCCTGGAGACCGACCACCGGGATCTCGTCACCTCGCGGATGAGCAAGGCCGTCCGTCCCGGGAAGGTGTTCATCGACTGGTCGCAGAACTCGGCGGCCAAGACCACCATCGCGCCGTACTCGCTGCGCGGGCGGGACGCGCCGTGGGTCGCCGCGCCCCGCACCTGGGCCGAGCTCGCCGACCCCGGCCTGCGGCAACTGGACTACCGGGAGGTCCTCGACCTACTGGACGACGGCCCCGACCCGATGGCCGGCCTGGAGGACGGTTCGGCGGTCGACCCGGAGACCCGGGGCGGCACCCGCCGTCAGGACCGGGGCGACGGGCGCAAGCTGGATGCCTACCGGGCCAAACGCTCCGCCGAGCGCACCCCCGAGCCGGTCCCCAGGCCCGGACCGCTGCCCGCCGGGTCCGGGAACTCGTTCGTCATCCAGGAGCATCACGCGCGCCGCCTGCACTACGACCTCCGCCTGGAACGCGACGGCGTCCTCGTCTCCTGGGCCGTCCCCAAGGGCGTGCCGGAGTCGTCCCGCGAGAACCGGCTGGCGGTGCACACCGAGGACCACCCCCTGGAGTACGCGACGTTCGCCGGCGACATCCCGCACGGGGAGTACGGCGGCGGGCACATGGAGATCTGGGACTCCGGCACGTACGTCACCGAGAAGTGGCGCGACCACGAGGTCATCGTCGTGCTGCGCGGCCAGCGGGCGAAGGGCCGGTACGCGCTCATCCGCACCAACGGCGACCAGTGGCTGCTGCACCGCATGAAGGACCAGAGCCGCGCCAACCCGAACCGGTGGGGGGACCAGTCGTCAGGTTCCGCCGCCGTCGACGCCGGTGGGGGGAGCGCGACTGGGCGGAACACGCCGTCTCGCGAACGAAATGGCGGCGAGCTTTACCAAGTCGCGGAGGGGGGCGGCGTCGGGGAGGGGGGCGCGGAGGAGAGCGGACCGCGACCGCCGGAGGACCTACTCCCCATGCTGGCCGCACCGACCGGTCCCACCGACACCTCACCGTCCGGCGTGCTCCACGAAGACGGCTGGCGGTTCGAGGGCAAGTGGGACGGCATCCGGGCGTTGGCGTGGGTGGGGCCGGACGGGTTGCGGCTGATCAGCCGGGTCGGGAACGACTTCACCGCCGCCTACCCGGAACTGGCCGAACTGTCCGAGCTGATGGACGGCCACACCGCTGTACTCGACGGCGAGATCGTCGCTCTCGACGGCGGGCGCAGCAGCTTCGCCCGGCTGCAACAACGTATGAACCTGCAGGGGTCCGCGGCCATCGCCAAGGCCGTCCGCGATGTGCCCGTGGAGTTCTGGCTGTTCGACGTCCTGTGGCTGGACGGGATCTCGCTGCTGACCAAGAAGCTGGACGACCGGCGCCGCATCCTCGACCTGCTGCCGCTAAACGGCGAGATCTGCTCCGTCCCCGACCGGCTCGACGACGACGTCGACACCGCCCTGGCCCACAGCGTCGAACTGGGCTGGGAGGGGATCGTCGCCAAACGCGGCGACTCGCAGTACCTGCCGGGCAAGCGGTCCCGGACCTGGCTGAAGATCAAGAACTTCACCACCGTCGAGGTCGTCGTCGTCGGCTGGAAGCCCGGGTCCGGACGGCGAGCCGGCGGCATCGGGTCGCTGCTGGTCGCCGTCGGGGACGGGAATGGCGGCCTGCGCTACGCCGGCAAGGTGGGCACCGGGTTCACAGACCAGGTGCTGCAGCGGCTGCTCGCCGACCTCGAACCCCAGCGACGACGGACCGCCCCGGTCAGCGGAACCGTGCCGCGACCCGACGCCCGGGACGCGGTGTGGGTGGAGCCGACGCTCGTCGGCGAGGTGCAGTACGTCGAGTGGACGCCGGACGGCAAGCTGCGCGCGCCGAGCTGGCGGGGCGTTCGGATCGACAAGACCGTCGACGACGTCCGCTCGGGCCCCTGACGCGGCGTTGTCCGGCGTGCTCGGACCTGCGCCGCCATCGACTTGTCATACCCGCACCTTCCGAGCCGGCGGAGGGTGCGGGTATGACAAGTCGATCGCGCAGACCGGCCACGTCGAGCGGAGCGGAGAACACCCGGCATTCCCCCCTCATCCGGTCCCCACTCTGGCGTCGCCGGGACACCCGGCGTTCACTGGGACGGATGGGGATGTTCCGCCGCCGCCGGCCTCGCCGTCCGGTCCGGCCCGTCATCCGGATCGGCGTCAGCACGCCCGATCCGGTGGCCGAGGTGGCCACCCTGCGATCGATGATCGGACCCATGTTGTCCGTGCGGGACACCGCGCAGGCCCAGGTCGACGACCTACGGGCGCAACTCGGGAGGCCCGCCGCCGTCCGCTCCAGCTTCCCCGATCCGGTGCCGGCGCCCCGGGCCAACGACGTCATCGGTGAGGCGGTCGCCCTGCGCGAGTACTACGACGTGCTGTACGAGCAGGTCGACGGGTTGTGGTTCGAGAAGCAGTGGCTGGCCGCCGAACTGTCGGTGGCGCGGCGGGTCGGGCCGCCGCTGATCGCCCCCCGGTGGTCCTCGGCCCAGGGCCCCGCGTCCGCCTGAGGGCGTCGCGTGTCACCCCTCTGGGGCTGATCCGGCTCGATCACCCGGACGGCCTAGCGATCGCGTCGATGCTAATGCGACCCAGCCCTGTCCGACTCCGAACGGAACCCGCCATGACTGCTGCCGCCGCCGTCCCGCCCTATCTGCCCTCCGCCCGCCGACCCGGCCTGATCACCCTGTTGATGGTGCTCGTCGTCATCAGCGGCGTGCTGTCGATCATCGGCGGCCTCGTCCTCGTCCTGCTGCGCAACAACTCCGAGGTCGCCAACCAGGTCGTCGCGCAGGACGGGTTGTCGCGGTCCACCGGATCCACCGTCGCGTTGTGGGCGGGCATTGCCGCGATCGTCATCGGCGTCATCTACCTGGCCGTGGCCAAGGGCCTGGGCAACGGCAACTCGTTCTCCCGGGCGGTCGTCGCCTTCTTCACGGTGCTCAGCATCGTCGGCGGGTTCTTCACCATGTTCGGCGTCTCCCACGGGACCCGCTGGTCCGGCCTGATCTCCGTCCTCATCGGGGTGGCCGTCATGGCGATCCTGTACTCGCGGCGCGCGAACGCGTTCTACTCCGGCCGCTGACGCGCCCGCGCCGCCCGGTGCCGCATCAGGCGCGGGCGGCGCCGAGCACCATCCAGGTGTCCCGGCGGTACCGCAGACCCAGCGTGACCGACCGGGACCCCAGGAACGCGACGACGAACGCCGCCCACAACCAGGCCAGACCGGCGGGCCCGTCCGGTGCCCAGACTGCGACGGCGATGACCGCGGGTAGGTAGACGACCAGGTTGAGCAGCCCGGCCCAGGCCAGGTAGGGGCCGTCGCCTGCGCCGATCAGTACGCCGTCCAGCACGAACACCCACCCGGCCAACGGCTGCCCGACGGCCAGCACCAGCACCCCGGCGGCGATCGCGGCGCGGACCGCCGGGTCGTCGGTGAACAGGGAGCCGGCGAGGCCGTGACCGGCGACGAAGATGGCGGTGAGCACCAGGCCCGCGCCGACGCCCCACCACAGCAGCGTGCGGGTCAACGCGCGGACCCGTGGGCCGTCGCCCTCCCCGAGCGCCTTGCCGGTGAGGGCCTGCGCGGCGATGGCCAACGCGTCCAGGGCCAGCGCGAGCAGGTTGAACAGAGCCATCACCACCTGGTGGGCGGCCAGAGCGGCGACCCCCAGGCGGGCAGCCACGACGGCGGTGGCGATGATCGCGAGCCGCAGGGTCAGCGTGCGCAGCAGCAGGGGGACGCCCGCTCGGCCGGCCCCGCGGATGTGTCCGAGGTCGGGTCGCAACGACGTGCCGTGCGGGCGGGACGAGGTCGCGACCACGGTGACGAGGACGGCGCCCATGGCGGTCTGGGTGAGCGCCGTCCCGATCGCCGAACCGGCCACCCCCCAGCCCAGGCCCAGGACGAACAGCAGATTGAGGGCCACGTTCACGACCGCCCCGGCCACCGCCACCAGCAACGGGGTGCGGGTGTCCTGCAGGCCGCGGAGCACCCCGGTGGCGGCCAGTACGACGAGCATCCCCGGAAGTCCGAGCAGTGACCAGCGCAGGAACGTCGTCGCGTAGGCGGTCTCGTCGGGTCCGGCTCCGAAGGCCGCCAGGACGGGGTGGGCCAGCGGCAGGCCGAGGACGATCAGGGCGACGCCGATCCCGGCGGCCAGGTACAGCCCGGCGATGCCCGCGCTCAACCCGCGGCCGAGATCACCCGCCCCGAGTGCCCGGGCCACCGCGGCGGTGGTGCCGTAGGCCAGGAACACCGACAACCCGACCAGCGTGGCCAGCACCGTCGACGCGATCCCCACCCCCGCCAGCTGCGCCGTGCCCAGGTGCCCCACGATCGCCGCGTCGACCAGCAGGAAGATCGGCTCGGCCAGCAACGCACCCAGGGAGGGCACGGCGAGGCGGAGGATCTCCCGGGTCAGGCTCACGTCGAGCACGGTAGACGGGCGGGCTGACAGTCCCGTCCTCGCCGACGACAGCTGTCCACATCGCAGCGCTGTTGTCCACGGCCTTCGCGACGACCGAACCGACGGAGCGACGTCCGGCCAAGGTGAGTCACCACGAGACAGGGGTGAGAAATGAACAACAGCATGTGTCTGCGCCTGGGGGCGTTCCGCCTGGCTGGCCCGGAGCTGCGCCGGGCGGTCTGGCCGTCAGCTCGGCCATCGTGAGCGCGGCAGAGTGGACCCCGCTGGCGACCGGGCTGGTAGCGGCGGTGGCCTTGCTGGTCGGCGTCCTCACCGTCCGACAGAAGTCGGTCTCAGATCGACGGGCGCAATGGTGGGAGCGCGTGCAATGGGCCGTCGAGCAGACGCTGCACGAGTCGGAGGAGCGCCGACTGATCGGCGTCGTCGTGCTCACCGAACTGATTGACACCGATCAGCCGACCCGTGATGAGGTGCGGATCATCGACGCTCTGGCGGACGTGCTCCTCGCGGAATCCGCGCAGAACGAGGACCATGGCGATCAAGCAGCGGCAACCGCGGAGGAGAGCTGATGACGACCGAGCAGGTCGATACAGACGGTCAGCCTCCGCTGATGGCGACCCGGGTCCAGGTCGCAGCGGCCCGGTTGAAGCTGGTGACCAGCCGGAAGCTGGGGGAGACCGCTCCACCCTGGGTGGAGCGGTTGGCCCGAGACGGGTCACCGACTAGTCGTTCAGCGCGGCGACACGCCGCCCGACGCGACTGATCGTCCAGGGCCTGACCCGCACATCCGGCCTTCCGTCAGACCGCGCGGAAGAGTCGTCCGCTGAACGCACCCCGCGCGGTCCGGACCGCCACGACTGACCAGGCGGTGACCAGCACCGCGTAGAGCAGCACCGCCAGGTCGGCGAGCGCGGTAGAGCCCAGGGCGACGGACAGGGCGGTGGCGCCGGTGACGCAGGTGCCGATCGGGAAGGTGAAGCTCCACCAGGTCAGCGCGAACGGCAGGCCCTGACGGGCGGCGTGCACGGTCAGCACGGCGGCCAGGGCGAACATCAGTGCGCCGAAGCCGGCCATGATCAGGCCGTAGACGATGCCGAAGACCCGCAGCCCGTCGGCGATCGCGGTCGGCAGGCCGACGTGCAGGGCGTCGGCGCCGAGCAGGTTGGCCGCGGTCGCGGACTGACCGATGAGGCCCAGGCCGATCCACACGGTCGGTGCGGCGGCCCCGGTGGGCGCTCCGCCGGTGACCAGCCGGCCGTAGACCAGGGCCATCGTCAGGAACCCGACGACCAGGCTGAGCCCGAACAGGGCGTAGCAGACGACCAGCATGGTCAGCCGCAGGCGGCCCTCGGGGACGTGGGGGAGCAGCAGGGCGCCCGCGGAGGCCGAGACCATTGGCGGGACGACCGGCATCAGCCAGGCCGGCAGGGCGACGGCGGTGGCGTGGTCATGCGCGGTGATCATGCGGAACGGCAGCCACACGGCCGTGGCCACGCCCAGCACGGTGCCGAGCGTCCACAGCCCGGCGTCGATCATCAGCGCCGGGCCGGACCCGATGACGTCCGACCCCAGCAGCACGGTGCCCGACCCGACGGTGAGCAGCGCCATCGGCAGGGCCCCGTAGAACTGGCCCATCACCGAGTGGTTCGCGTACCGCCGGGCGTTCTCCGGGTGGCGCACCCAATGGGTGACGAACCCGGCGACCAGGGCGAGCAGCATCGCAGTCGCCAGCGCCCACACGACGGTGGCAAACACGTGCAGCAGCGGGCCGTTGACCGGCAGCGTCGCGGCGGCGTTGGCCACGATCCCAGTGCCCATGACGGCGGCGAACCAGTTCGGGGTCAGGTGGGCGAAGACGTCCGCCGGGGCGTCCAGCTCGCCGAGCACGCGCCGCTTCCGTCCGCTCGTCCTGGGATCGACGACGGAGGTGGGGCGCTGGGCGAGGGTGCTGGTCATGTCTCTCAGCCTGCTGCGCGGCGTCGCTGGTCGGAAGCATCAGCCTCTTGTGGGGTCACAAGCAGGGGTTGTGACGGGTAGCGTCGGCGGGCATGGTGCTGAGCCCCCGGATGCCCGAGCTGCGGGCCCTGGAGATCTTCCTGGCCGCCGCCCACTCGCCGAGCCTGAGCGCGGCGGCGACCGAACTGGGCCTGTCGCAGCAGGCGGTCTCGTCGCGGATCGCCGCGCTCGAGGCGCAGACCGGCGTCCCCGTCCTGGCCCGCACCCGGTCCGGGTCGACGCTCACCCCGGCCGGCGCGGCCCTGGCCGAGTGGGCCGACCGGCTGCTGGCCGTCGCCGCCGAGGTGGACGCCGGGCTGGCCTCGCTCCGGCAGGACCGGCACGACCGGCTGCGGGTCAGCGCCAGCCTGACCGTCGCTGAACACCTGCTACCCCGCTGGCTGGTCTCGTTCCGGCTGGCCCAGCGGTCCACCGAGCAGGCGGCCGAGGTGACCTTGACGGCCACCAACAGCCAGCAGGTGCTCGCCCAGATCCGCGACGGTGACGCCGATCTCGGGTTCGTGGAGGGACCATCCGTGCCGCGGGGCGTGCGGTCCCGGGTCATCGGGCGCGACGAACTGGTCCTCGTCGTCCGGCCCGACCATCCCTGGGTGCGCCGCCGCCGGGACGTCACCGCAGCCGAACTGCACGCCACCCCGCTGATCGTCCGGGAGGCCGGATCGGGGACCCGCGACGCGCTCGACGCCGCCCTGCGGTCCGCCCCCGGCGTTGCCGGAGACCCCCCGCCGCCGGTGCTCTCGCTGTCCACCACCTCGGCGGTCCGGGCCGCGGTGCTGGAGGGTGCGGGGCCGGCGGTGCTCAGCGCGTTGGCCGTCGGCGACGACCTGCTCTCCGGGCGGCTGCGCCGGATCCCCGTCGCCGGGGTCGACCTGCGACGCACGCTGCGGGCCGTGTGGACCGGGGCTGCCGCGCCGCCGGCCGGGGCCGCGCGGGATCTGCTGGCCCACATCGCGGCGTTGCGCTGATCGGCGATCCATACAACTCCAGGCGAGAGAACCTCACTCCCGGTCGAACGGGAGTGGGGTGCACGCGAGGGGCGTTCGGTCGACGGAACCGCGCCCACCGGCCGGGTCGCACCCCGGCGCTCAGCCTCCGGAACGGGACAGGAACCCGACCACGTCGGTCGCCGACGGCTCGTCGGCCAGCAGGGCCAGCAGCCCGTCCCTCTCCTCCGGGACCACCGGTACGAGACCGCCCGGCACCTGCCAGGTGTCGCCGGCCGGGACGACGCGGGCGCAGTACAGCGCACCGACCTCCACCGGCCCATCGACGGGCAGGCCGATGACGTCGTGCTCATCCCCGGTCCGCAGATCCTTCAACCGGGCCGCGTACTCGCCATCGAAGGACACCACCTCGTGCACCGAGCGATCGACATCCAGCCACTGACGGGCCATCTCGTGCTCGTCGTCGGGCAGTAGCTCACCCCGCCGGGCCAGGAACCGGTAGAACACCAGGCCCTCGAACAGCACGGCGTCGGCGACCAGCGGATCGGCCAGCGCCTCGGACAGGGCGTCGTCACCGCCCTGTCCACCGGCGTGCACCTCGGCCGTTTCGACCATCTCCGCGGTCGCCCACTCCCCGAGCCGGCTGCTCGCCTTCGCGTACAGCCAGGGCGCCCGATCCGCGAGTGAGAGCTGCTCCCGGTGCAGATGGCAGGCCTTGTACTTCCGCCCCGAACCGCACCAGCACGGCTGGTTGCGGCCGAGATCCGGACGCGGGACCGGCTGGAAGTGCAGCAGCAACTGCACCAACGGATCGTCGGCCTCCACGCCGGCCCGCTGCAGCAGCCCGATCCCGCGGTCGGCCTGGCCACGGTCGGCGGCGTACTCGGCCAGTCGGATCAGGGTCAACGGCCAGGACGGATCGAGCGACTCGGCGACCCCAAAAGTCTGCTCGGCGTCGGTGGTGTCACCGAGCCGCTCCTGCGCCACCCCCTGCAGGTAGCGCAGGGGGCCCAGCAACGAGCGGGGTGCCGACGCCTCCGCCGACTCGGCGAACACCCCCAACGCGGTCGCCGCACGCCGATCCGAGGGGTCGAGTTCCTGGCACACCGCGTCGGCGACCGCGGGCACCCGCAGATACTCGAGCGTCGCCTCGGCCACCTGGCGCTCGTCGTCGTCCACCGGGCCATCGGCATCCTCCGGGGTCGGCCACCCATCCCCACCGTCCCCAGCATCTTCACCGTCGACGGCCCGTTCGAGCAGCCGGCCGACGTCCTCGCACAGCTCCAGCACGACGGCCACCGCCGCTGCCTCGTCCCTGTCGAGGTCGTACTCGGCCTGCAGATGGCCCAGGGCGCGGGCGTCGTCGAAATCGAACCCCTCGACGGCGACGGCCGCCGCGTCGTGATCGAGTCCGGCGGCCCGCAGCGCCTCACCCAAGGGCGCGGTGGGTATCCGCTGCGAGTCGGGACGCTCCACACACAGCTGCAACATCACGTCGAACAGGTCCAGCGCCGCCTGCGGATCCTGCGCGGCCAGCGCGGCGACCAGCTCACCGATGTCCGACGGCTCCAGCTCGCCCGGCACCGACAGGTCGAAGCCGCCCGGGGTCACGGTCAGCGCGACGAGATCGCCGGCCGAGACGCCCAGAGCGCTCAGCCGCCCCGGCTCCAGCAGCAGCACCCCTTCGACGTCCCAGTCGCCCACCGGCACCCCGCGCTCGGCGAGCAGCTCGGCGTCGAACGTCGGCGACAGGTCCTGCACCGTGCTGCCGTCGGTCAGCCGGGCGTACTGCGGCAGCTCGGTGAGCATCAGCGGGGTGAGCAGATCCGCGTCGACGACGAGAACGTCATGCGCCAGCTCGAGCTCACCGACCCGATGGGTGAAGACCCGACCGTCGAGCACGGTGGGCAGCCACACCCAGCGGTTGTCCGGCAGCTCGTACACGCCCGGCTCATCGAGCAGCGCGTCGACCAGACCGTCCGCGGCCTCCGGGTTTCCCAGGACCTTCGGGCCGAGGCGCCGCAGCAGGTCGGCCTCCGGCAGCGAGCCCCGCTCGACCAGGGCCTGGACCGCTGCGGCCACCATGTCGTCCGGCGTCGGGTGAGTCATGGCGTCAGGCTAACGGCGGGCCCGCCTCCGCCTGACGGGCCGGTCCGACCCGCGGCGTCGGCCCCCTCGGCACCAGCCCGCCCCACCCGGCAACGGCCCGGCGTCAGAGCTGCTCCGGCACGTTCGCCTCGATGTCGGCCAGCCACACCGCGGCGTTCCCGTCCGACGGCGCCCGCCAGTCGCCGCGGGGCGACAGCGACCCGCCGGCGGAGACCTTGGGGCCGTTGGGCATGGCCGATCGCTTGAACTGGCTGAAGCCGAAGAAGCGACGCACGAAGAGGGTCAACCACTTCCGGATCGCGGCCAGGTCGTACTCGCGACGGCGCTCGGCGGGGAAGCCGACCGGCCAGTTGCCGGCTTCGACGTCCCGCCAGGCGTGCCAGGCCAGGAACGCGATCTTGCTCGGCCGCATCCCGAACCGCAGCGTGTAGAACAGCGAGAAGTCCTGCAACTCATACGGTCCGATCGACTTCTCGGTGCTCTGCGGGGCCTCGCCCGGCTTGACCGGGACCAGCTCGGGGGAGATCTCGGTGTCCAGGATCGAGCGCAGCGTCTCGCCGACCTGCTCGGAGAAGTCCGGCAACCCGCTGACCCAGCGGATGAGGTGCTGGATCAGCGTCTTGGGGACGCCGCCGTTGACGTTGTAGTGCGACATCTGATCGCCCACGCCGTATGTGCACCAGCCGAGCGAGAGTTCCGACAGGTCACCGGTTCCCAGCACGATACCGCCGTGGTGGTTGGCCAGCCGGAACAGGTAGTCGGTGCGCAGCCCGGCCTGCACGTTCTCGAACGTGACGTCGTAGACCTCCTCGCCGCGGGCGAACGGATGGTCCAGCCCGGCCAGCATCTGCCGGGCCGCCGGGGTGATGTCCAGCTCCTCCGCGGTGATGCCGAGCGAGCGCATCAGCGCCCAGGCGTTGCCCTTCGTCGCGTCCCCGGTGGCGAACCCGGGCATCGTGTAGCCGCGGATGTTCGTCCGCGGCACCCCGAGCAGGTCCATCGCCCGGGCCGCGACGATGAGCGCGTGGGTCGAGTCCAGACCCCCGGACACCCCGATGACGACCGTCGTCGAGTTGATGGACCGCAGCCGCTGGACCAGGCCGTCGACCTGGATGTTGTAGGCCTCGTAGCAGTCCTGGGCCAGCCGGGCCGGGTCGGCCGGGACGAACGGGAACCGCTCCACCTCCCGGCGCAGGCCCAGGTCGCCGTCCGGCGGGTCCAGGGTGAACGGGATGCGGCGATGCTTCACGCCGCCCTGGGTGATCCGGCGGTTGTCCTCGAACGTGCCCTGCCGGGCGCGTTCCTGCACCAGCAGATCCAGGTCGACGTCGGCCACCGTGACCTGCGGCTCCTCCTGGAACCGCGGCCCCATCGCCAGGGTGCGGCCGTTCTCGAAGATCGACGTCTGGCCGTCCCAGCTCAGATCGGTGGTCGACTCGCCCTGGCCGGCGGCGGCGTAGACGTACGCGGCCAGGCACCGCATCGACTGGCTGGCGGCCAGCAGGTTCCGGGTGTCGGAGCGGCCGATGGTGATGGGGCTGCCGGACAGGTTGGCCAGCACCGTCGCCCCGGCCAGCGCCAACCCGCTGGACGGCGGGACGGGCACGAACATGTCCTCGCACACCTCGACGCCCAGCGTCAGGCCAGGGACGTCCGCGCAGGGGAACAGCAGGTCCACCCCGAACGGCGCCGACCGGCCGCCGACGGCGATCGTCTCGTCGACGATGCCCTCGCCGGCGGCGAACTGACGCCGCTCGTAGAACTCCCGGTACGTCGGCAGGTGCAGCTTCGGGATCACCCCGAGCACCTCGCCCCGGTGGATCACCACCGCGGTGTTGAACAGCCGCTCCCGGTGCCGCAGCGGCGCCCCGACCACGACCACCGGCAGCAGATCGGCACTGGCCGCGACGATCTCGGCCACCCCGGCGTGCACCGCGTCCAGCAGCGCCTGCTGGCCGAGCAGGTCCTCGACCGCGTACCCGGTCAGGGCCAGCTCGGGGAAGACGGCCACGGCGACGCCCTCGTCCGAGCAGCGCCGGGCCACGTCGACCACGGAAGCGGCGTTGCGGACCGGGTCGGCGATGAAGACGTCCGCGGTGCACGCGGCGACCCGCGCGAACCCGTGGCTGTACAGCGAGGCGAAGCTCATGACGGTTTCGTACCACGGACACCGACGGGTCAACCGGAAGGGGCGGTGATCCCGCCCGGCTCGGATGACGCCCAGGCGGGATCAGTCCGTCGGGAGCAGCCCCAGCCAGCCGTCGGGATCGTCCAGCACGGTCGACAGGGCCGCCCACGACGCGCCGTGCAGGGCCGCCGGTTCCTGGGCGGACGCCGGGTCGAGTGTCACCTGCCGCCACGGGGCCGACAGCACCCGGCGGCGCAACTGCGCGGAGATCCCGGGGGTCAGCAACGGGGCCAGTGGTCGGTAGATGCCGCCGAGCACGACGGTGTCCACGTCGACCAGGTTGATCGCGTTGGCCAGGGCGATCCCCAACGCCCGCGCGGCGGTGTCGACCGCCACCCGCGCCCGCCCGTCGCCCCCGTCCACCTGCTCGATGAGGGCGGTGACCGGGAGGTCCTGGTCGAGGCCGGCCGCGGCGAACAGCGCGTCCTTGCCGGCGTACTGCTCCAGGCATCCGGACGACCCGCAGGCGCAGGGCGGCCCGTCCGGATCGACGGCGGTGTGCCCGATCTCGCCGCTCCACCCGTGCCGACCGGAATGCACCGCGCCGTCCTGGACCAGCGCGCCGCCGATGCCCACCTCGCCCGAGACGTAGATGAACGAACCGCCGTCCCGCCGCACCTCGACCTCGGCGCGGGCGCCCAGCGTGGCCTCGTTGTCGATGCGCACACCGACCGCCCGCAGGGCCGGATGAGAAGTCAGCACTGCGGCCACGTCGACGTCCCGCCAGCCGAGGTTCGGGGCCAGCCGCAACACCCCGCCCACCCGATCGACCAGTCCCGGCACCGCGACGCAGACCGCGGCGACGGGACGGTCCTGGACGACGGCGGCGAACAACTCGGCCAGCCGGTGCAGCACGGTGGCCGGGTCGCTGCGCCGGAAGTCGCCGGTCTCGATGCGCCCGGCCAGCTGGGTGGCGGTGAGGTCCTGCACGCGGACGGCCAGGTAGTCGACGTTGACCTCGAGGCCGACCCCGGCCACCGTCCCCGCGGTGGGCACCAGCGGGACCGCCGGGCGGCCGGCCCGCTGGGCGGGCAGGGGGTCGAGTTCGGTGACGAGGTGGCCGGCGATCAACCGGTCGACGAGCACGGACACGGTGGCGCGGGTGAGTCCGGTGGCGGTGGCGATCTCCGCGCGGGACGGTGGCCGGGGGGCCCGGACGATGAGATCCAGGACGAGCCCGAGGTTGTGCTCGCGCAGGTTGGCCTGCCGGACGGCGACCCGGGGCAGCGCGCGGCGCGACCCGCCGTCCCGGACTCCGCGCACCCCTTGACCCTATCGGCCCGACCACATAAGTTCAGCCAAACAACAAATACCTCGCCCGGACGAACAAGGGAGTTCCCGATGGCCAACCGCGTCCCCACCCCCACCCCCGAGGACAAGTTCTCCTTCGGCCTGTGGACCGTCTCCTGGGCCGCCCGCGACCCGTTCGGTGACGCCACCCGCCCGGCCCTCGAGCCGTCCGAGGCCGTGGCCAATCTCGCCGAACTGGGCGCCTGGGGCATCACCTTCCACGACGACGACGTGGTGCCGTTCGGTGCCGACGATGCCTCCCGCACCGCGCACCTGCAGAAGTTCCGCGACGCCTGCGACGAGCACAAGATCACCATCGAGATGGTGACCACCAACCTGTTCACCCACCCGGTGTTCAAGGAGGGCGGCGTCACCGCCAACGACCGCTCGGTGCGGCGCTACGCGCTGCGCAAGGTGCTCCGCAACATCGACCTGACCGCCGAGCTGGGCGCCAAGACGTTCGTCATGTGGGGCGGCCGCGAGGGCAGCGAGTACGACGGGGCCAAGGACCTGGCCGCCGCGCACGACCGCTACCGCGAGGGCGTCGACACCGTCGCCGCCTACATCAAGGACAAGGGCTACGACATCCGCATCGCCCTGGAGCCCAAGCCGAACGAGCCCCGCGGCGACATCTTCCTGCCCACCATCGGGCACGCGCTGGGCTTCATCGCCCAGCTCGAGCACGGCGACATCGTCGGCCTGAACCCCGAGGTCGGGCACGAGCAGATGGCCGGCCTGAACTACACGCACGGCATCGCCCAGGCGTTGTGGTCGGACAAGCTGTTCCACATCGACCTCAACGGTCAGCGCGGCATCAAGTACGACCAGGACCTGGTCTTCGGCCACGGCGACCTGCTGTCGGCGTTCTTCACCGTCGACCTCATCGAGAACGGCTTCCCCAACGGCGGGCCGAAGTACACCGGGCCCCGGCACTTCGACTACAAGCCGTCCCGCACCGAGGGTTTCGACGGCGTGTGGGAGTCGGCCCGGGCCAACATGGCCACCTACCTGATCCTCAAGGAACGCGCGCAGGCCTACCGCGCCGATCCCGAGGTGCAGGAGGCCATGACCACCGCCGGCATCTTCGAGTCCGCCACGCCGACCATGGCCGAGGGCGAGAGCTTCGCCGACCTGCTGGCCGACCGGTCCTCCTTCGAGGACTTCGACGCCGACGCCGCCGGGGCGCGCTCCTGTGGTCTGGTGCGCCTGAACCAGCTGGCCGTCGAGCACGCCCTGGGCGCCCGCGGCTGACCGTCCGGCACCACGCTCCGGTCGCCTCGCACCGTGCCCGACCACGGTGCGAGGCGACCGGTTTCAGCCCATCGACTTCTTGCCGTCGATGGTCTCGCGGATGATGTCGGCGTGACCGGCGTGCTGGGCCGTCTCGGCGACGATGTGCACCAGGATCCGACGGGCCGATCGGCTGGCCCCCTTCTCGAACCACGGCGCCTCGGGCAGCGGGTGCGAGGCGTCCAGCGAGTCGAGGCCCCGGACGATCTCCTCGGTCCGCGCCGCGGTCGCCGCGTACTCGGCCAGGGTTTCTTCCAGGCTCGATGTCATCGTGAACGCGTCCGGTGACCAGCCGGTCTCGCCGGAGGTCCCGAACGCCGCCGGCCCGTCGACGATGAACGACGCCCACCCGGCCTCGATCGCCGACACGTGCTTGATGAGGCCGCCGACGCTCAGCGCGCTCACCGTCGGGGTGGCCCGGGCCTGCTCGTCGGTCAGGCCCTGCGCGGCGCTGGTCAGGAAGTACCGGTGCAGGGCCAGGGTCTCCAGCAGCTCGGCGCGTTCCTGCTCGTTGACGGTCATCGCGTTCTCCTTCGGTCCGGATCGACACCACTGACGGTAGGAGCAGAAGCGGCCAGGATCGGTCCGCTTCTGCGGCCTCTTCCTCCGCCACCAGGTAAAGCCGGCCGCTGTTCTGTTCGTGAGACGGCGTGTTGCGCCCAGTCGTCCATGACGCCTTCGCTGAATGCCGCCCATCCCCGGACCCGGGCGGGGGGTCGACCGACCCGGTAGCGTCCGGACCGGCCGAGCCCGACCGGTTCGTTGCACAGTCCCACGACCCAGGAGGTACCACCCCCATGACGACCCCCGGACGCAGTTTCCCGGCCGACTTCGTGTGGGGCTCGGCCACCGCGTCGTACCAGATCGAGGGCGCCGCCACCGAGGACGGCCGCACCCCGTCCATCTGGGACACCTTCAGTCACACCCCCGGCAACGTCCTGAACGGGGACACCGGTGACGTGGCCGACGACCACTACCACCGCTGGTCCGAGGACCTCGACCACATCGCCCGCATGGGTCTGGACGCCTACCGGTTCTCCATCGCCTGGCCGCGGATCCAGCCCGGCGGCTCCGGACCGGTCAATCAGAAGGGGCTGGACTTCTACTCCCGGCTGGTCGACGGCCTGCTCGACCGCGGCGTCAAGCCCGTCGTCACGCTCTACCACTGGGACCTGCCGCAGGAGCTCGAGGACGCCGGCGGCTGGCCGGCCCGGGACACCGCCCTGCGCTTCGGCGAGTACGCCGAGCACGTCGCCCGCGGCCTGGGTGACCGGGTCTCCACCTGGACCACGCTGAACGAGCCGTGGTGCTCGGCCTACCTGGGGTACGCCTCCGGCGCCCACGCCCCCGGCCGCCGCAACGGCGCCGACGCGCTCGCCGCCGCCCACCACCTCAACCTCGCCCACGGCCTCGCCGGCCGGGCCATCAAGTCCGTCCTCGGCGAGAACACCCCGCTGTCGGTGACGCTCAACCTGCACGTCACCCGGCCCGCCGACCCCGACTCGGCCGCCGACCGCGACGCCGTCCGGCAGCTCGACGCCGTGGGTAACCGCGTCTTCCTCGGACCGATGCTCGACGGCGCCTACCCGGCCGACCTGCTCGAGGACACCCGCACCATCACCGACTGGTCGTTCGTCCAGGACGGCGACGAAGCCACCTGCCACGTGCCGCTGGACGTGCTGGGCATCAACTACTACTCGACCGCCAAGGCCCGCCGATGGGACGGCATCAGCCCGCGGGAACAGCCCAAGGGCCACGGCGACTCCCCGTTCAGCCCCTGGGTCGGCGACGACGTCGAAGGCCAGCTCATCGACTACCCGCCCGTCCCCGGCCCGTACACCGCGATGGGCTGGAACATCGACCCATCCGGTATGTACGACCTGCTCACCGACATGTCCCGTCGCTACCCGGACCTGCCGCTGATGGTCACCGAGAACGGCGCCGCCTTCGACGACGCGGTCTCCACCGGACCCGACGGTCGACCCGCCGTCCACGACGACGACCGGATCGCCTACCTGACCGGCCACATCGACGCCGTGGCGCGGGCCCGCGAGGACGGCGCCGACGTGCGCGGTTACTTCCTCTGGTCGCTGCTGGACAACTTCGAATGGTCCTTCGGCTACGACCGCCGCTTCGGCATCATCCGCGTCGACTACGACACGCTGGAACGGACCTGGAAGGACTCCGCGCACTGGTACGCCGAGCTCATCCGTACCCGGCAGTTGCCGGCGAGCTGAGACGGGTGGGGACTCGGCGCAGCGTGGTGTGCGCCGAGCTCATCCGTACCCGGCAGTTGCCGGCGAGCTGAGACGTGCAGGCAGCCGCCCGGCCCACGGTGGCCGGGCGGGGGAGTGCTACCGACCCGACGTGGTCCAGGCCAGGGCCGCGGTCTCCAGCACGGTCGTCCACGCCCCGAGGACGGCCGACGCGCCGGGCACCGTCGCGACGCTCCAGTTCGGGCGGGCGCCGACGAACGCGGACAGGTCCTCGGCGGTGGTGCCCACTTCGTCCTGCCCACACCAGAGACGGACGGGCAGCGGCAGCGCCGGGGGCTCGGCGACCCAGGCGGCCGGTCCGGTCCCGTGGGTCGTCCAGTCACGCCCGGACTCAGCGACGTCCTCGGCCACGGCCAGGCGGAACGCCTCGTCCCGCCAGCGGTCACCGAGCAGCACGGACGCCGCCGACGACCGGGCGATGCGGGCCCACGTCGACTCCCGGGTCAGGTCGGGATGCCGGCCCGCGGCCCCCATCCAGGACGCGACCGCCCCGGGCCGGGCCGAGCCGGACCGCCGCCACGGGCGCCGCGCCGCCGCTCCCGGCAGCCGCGGCGACAGCACGTCGACGGACGCGACCAGCATGGGGTAGCGGGCCGCGAAGGCGAACGCCTCGTCGGCTCCGGCGCCCACCGCGACCAGGGCCACCCGGCCGACCGCCAGGGTCTCCACCATCCGGCGCAGATCCTCGGCCGGCTGTTCCCGGCCGCCCAGGCCGATCGGGTCGGACGCCCCCACGCCCGGCCGATCCACCGCCAGCAGCCGGACCGTCGACGGCAGCTGCTCCTCGTGCAGCAGCCAGTTCGGTGCCAGCCGGGACGATCCCCGGTCCGGCAGCAGCACACACGGCACCCCGCGGGGGCTGCCGTACTCCGCCCACGACCACGTGCGGCCGTCCGGCAGTCGCAGCGCCCGGTGCGGCGACCGGGTCAGCAGCGGCAGCCACGGGTCCTCGTCGTCCGGGTAGGCCCATCGGTCGTCGACCGGAGCCGGGCCGGCCTCCGTCGCGGATCCGGTGACGAAGTCCGGTACGAACAGGTCGGTGCCCAGCGGGCCGGCCGACAGGTCCGGACTGCTCGGATGGGTCTGTGCGGCCACTTCGGTGTGTCCGGTGTTCGCCCGTTCGGCGGAAGCGGCCAGGGCGGCCTCTTCGGGTGCGCCGGACAGCATTGCGGCCTTGCTCATGACGTCGTTCTCCCCCCGGGGCCCGGTAACAGACCAGAGCCCCTCCCCGGGTCATTTATAGGCTCCAGGAGGGGGTGTCCCGCGAGGGTTGATACCAAAGCGTGATGCCGATGACATCCGCCCGATTGAGAGGCCGGATTCAGCCCTCGACGCGTAACAGCGGCATATTGGTCGCGATATGCGTCGAGACCGGGTTCCCGCTGGTCACACCGTGTTGTGGCGGTCCCGCCAGGCCAGCCAGTCCGGTACCTCGGACAGGTCGTAATCGGGTCCGGAGACACTCAGCGTGAACAGGGTGAATCCTGCTTCCAGATAGGCGTCGGCCGCCTCGGGACCGCCGGAGGGCACCGACGTCGAGCGTTCGATCTCCGCCGGGTCCCGGCCCACCGCGGCGCAGTGCTCGGCCAGCACCGTGCTCTTGTGGCGCAGCACGTCCAGATCCCCGAACGCGTGCCAGGTGGTCGCGTGCTCGGCCACCATCCGGAGCGTCTTGCGCTCGCCACCCCCGCCCAGCAGCATCGGCAGCTCGCGGGTCGGTGGCGGGTTCAGTTCCGACAGCCGCCGTCGGATGCGCGGCAGGTAGTCGGCCAGCAGGCGCAGCCGGTCCCCGGCGCTGCCGAACTCGTAGCCGTAGTTCTCGTAGTCCTTGGCGAACCAGCCGGCCCCCAGACCGAGGATCAACCGGCCGCCGGAGATGTGGTCGACCGTGCGGGCCATGTCGGCCAGCAGATCCGGGTTGCGGTAACCGCCGCACGTCACCAGGGCGCCGATCTCGATGCGCTCGGTCTGCTCCGCCCATGCGGCGAGCATCGTCCAGCACTCGAAGTGCAGGCCGTCCGGGTCGCCGGACAGCGGATAGAAGTGGTCCCAGTTGAACGCGATGTCGACGCCCATGTCCTCGCAGCGGCGGACCGCGTCGCGGATCGCCGGGTACTCGGCGTGCTGCGGCTGGATCTGCACCCCGATCCGGACGGGGTGACGGGGCGGCTGCGCAGTACTCATGCGGTCCTCCGGGACGGGATCAGGACGGGCGGCGGCGGAACGCCGTCGACACCAGTGAACGCGTCGGCGCCGTCCGGCCCGTCGCCAGGGGGCTCACCGGGCCGCCGAACGGCCGGCGACCCGACCGGAGAACAGGCAGCCGCCCAGGAAGGTGCCTTCCAGCGAGCGGTAACCGTGCATCCCACCCCCGCCGAAGCCCGACGCCTCCCCGGCCGCGAACAGCCCGGCGACCGGCTCGCCGCCCGGGCGGAGCACCCGGCCGTCCAGGTCCGTCTCCAGACCGCCCAGCGTCTTGCGGGTGATGACGTGCAGGCGCACGGCGATGAGCGGCCCGGCCTTGGGGTCGAGCATCCGGTGCGGCGGGGCCACCCGCATCCGGCGGTCGCCGAAGTACCGCCGGGCCGCCGCGGCCGCCGTGACCTGCGGGTCCTTGCCCAGTCCGGCGGCGATCTGACCGTCACGCCGCACGATGTCCCGCTGCAGCGCCGGGCCGTCGATGACCGGCGCGGCCCCGTCGCCGACGGCCTGCTCGGTGAGGGCGTTCATCCGGCCGGCCAGCTCCGGCACCGTCGACGCCGTCACGAAGTCGACGCCGCGGTCCAGGAACGCCCGCAGGGCCGGGGTGATCTTGCCGCCGGCCCGCTCCGTCAGCACCTTCTTGATCGACTTGCCGGTGAAGTCGGGGTTCTGCTCCGACCCGGACAGCGCGAACTCGGCGCCGATGGTCGCCGTGTCCAGGACGAACCACGACCACGGATGCCCGGTGGTCGTGATGTGCCGCAGCGCGCCCAGCGCGTCGAACCCGGGGAACAGCGGCGCCGGCAGCCGCTCCCCGGTCGCGTCCAACCACAACGGGGTCGGCCCGGACAGGATGCGGATGCCGTGCCGCTGCCAGACCGGGGAGTGGTTGACGATGCCCTCCGGGTAATGCCACATCCGGTCCGGGTTGATGACCCGGCCACCGGCCCGCTCACCGGCCACCAGCAGTTCGCCGTCCGTCGAGTCGGGCACCCCGCTGAGCATCGCGGCCGGCGGCTCCCCGAACGCCCGGTTCCAGTTCCGGCGCACCAGCTCGTGATTGGCCCCGATCCCGCCGGAGGCCAGGACGACCGCCCCGGCCGTGATGTCGAACCCGCCGACCACCTCGCGCGAACTGGGTGCCCCCCGCTCGACCGTCGTCGGGGCCAGGACCTCGCCGGCCACCCCGGTGACCGCCCCGTCCGCCGTGACGATGTCGGTCACCCGGTGCCGGAACAGCAGCCGGACCCGCCCGGCGGTGACGTGCTGCCGGACCCGTTCGGCGAACGGCCGCACCACGCCAGGGCCGCTGCCCCAGACCAGATGGAACCGGGGGACCGAGTTGCCGTGGCCGCCGACCTCGTACCCGCCGCGTTCGGCCCAGCCGACGATCGGGAAGAACCTGACCCCCTGCCGGTGCAGCCAGTCCCGCTTCTCGCCCGCCGCGAAATCGAGGTAGGCCTGCGCCCACCGCCGCGGCCAGTGATCCTCGGGACGGTCGAACCCGGCCGAGCCGAACCAGTCGGCCGCCGCCAGCTCGGCGCTGTCCCGGACCCGCAGCCGACGCTGCTCCGGACTGTCCACCAGGAAGAGGCCACCGAGCGACCACCAGGCCTGCCCGCCCAGGCTCTGCGGACCCTCCTGGTCGACGACCACGACCCGGCGGCCCGCGTCCGCGGCCTCCGCCGCCGCCACCAGTCCGGCCAGCCCGGCCCCGACCACCACCACGTCCGCCGCGCGGACCGCGCCATCCGCCATCGCCCGACCCTGCCACACCCGGCGCCACCTGCGCAGGGGCTCACGGAGCGTGCTGGACGAACGGGACGAGGTTCCCTCGTTCGTCCCATTCGGGCGAACCGTACCCCCCGGTAGCATCAGTCACTGATTGTGGGTCAATGAGAACGGTGAGCAAGGCGCCCGTGGGTCGGCGTCGCATCCGTGCGAGCCCCCGGGGGGAGGTCCGATGTCCTCTTCTGCCGCCCTGCAGTTGCCCTGGCGGGCCACCCCACCCCGATTCCGGCTAGTGCTCGTCCTCACCGCCGCGCTCTGGTTGATCACGCTCGCCCTGGCGCTCGGGCCGCTGGGGGTCGACTCCCCACCCGTGAACGAGGTGCTGTCCGCCCCCGGGTTCTGGATCGTGGTGGCGCTCGTCCTGCTGGCCGACTGCTACCCCTGGCTGCCGTCCATGCGGGACGTCCGGGGCGAGCTCCGTTTCGTCTGGTCCGCGCCCCTGTCCCTCGGGGCCATCGTCGCGTTCGGCGCCCCGGCCGTGCTGCTGCCCGCGGTCAGCGGGCTGCTGACCTCCCTGGCCCGCGGCACGGCCCCCTGGTGGCGCTCCAGCATCAACGCGATGTGCTTCGGCCTGATCGGGTCGATCAGCCTGCTGCTGGTCGAGCTCGCGCGGGAATGGACCACACCGCAACCGACGGCCGACCCGCTGCACGTCACCGTCGTCGGGCTGCTGGTCGCCGTCGTCGCGCTCGGCGTCAACGGATCCGTGCTGGCCGTCGCCTCGGCCACCCTCGGACGGTCCACCGTCGCCGCGTCGTGGCGACAGACCCGCCGGGCCCTGCGGATCTGGGGGATCAGCCTGGTCGCGGTGCCGCTGGTCGCCACCCTCGCCGTCGCCGCGCCCTGGGCCGGCCTGCCGGTGGTCATCGTCATCGCCGCGCTCAACCAGCTCAGTCGCACCATGCTGCGCAGCACCGCCGCCGCCCGCACCGACCCGTTGACCCGTCTGGCCAACCGCGTCACCCTCACCCGGCGCCTGGCCACCCGCATCAGCGCCGTCGACGTCTCCGGATCGGGGTCCGGCGGCACCCGCGTGTACCTGCTGCTCATCGACCTGGACGGGTTCAAGTCGGTCAACGACACCCACGGTCACCTGCTCGGGGACGCGGTCCTGCGCCGGGTCGCCGACCGCCTCCGGTCCGCCGTCCCCGCCGGGGACCTCGTCGCCCGGTACGGCGGGGACGAGTTCGCCGTCGTCCCCGGACCGGGATCGACCGCCTCCATCGCCGTGGAGACCGCGGAGCGCATCCAGCGGGCCCTCGCCGAACCGCTGCGCCTCGGCGGACAGACCATCACGGTCGGCGCGTCCATCGGCCTGGCCGCCACCGCCGACCCGCGGACCGACGTCCTGGAGCTGGTCGAGATGGCCGACCGGGACCTCTACCGCGTCAAGAAGAGCGTCGCCCTCGTCGAGCGGCGCCTGCCGGTCGTCGACGACGAACCGGAGGGCGGCCCGTTCGCACCCGTCTGGAGCACGGCGGCACAGGGCGCCATCACCGCACCGGCCACCGGATGGCCGGGCGTGCACTGGTCCATCACGGCCGCCTCGCCCGACCCCTCGACCCTCCGGGTCACACCGTGACCGGCGCCGACCCGGACTGGACCGCCGGCACCCCGGTCCTCGCGGACGGGGTCGCCGCCCCCTTCACCCCCTGGCGCGGCCTGCCCCTCGCCGCCCGCCGGGGGGTGGTCGCCGCCGTCCTCGCCGCCCTGGCCGGCGTCCTCACCGTCGGCGTCGCCACCCGCTGGGCGGGCGGTGACCCGAGGTCGCTCACCGCGCCGGGCCTGTGGCTGCTGTGCTGGCTCGCCGTCATCGTCGACGCCGTCCCCCGCACCCGGCCGCTGCGCAACACCAAGGCCCTCGGCGCCTTCGTCCCCTCGCTGGCCATCGCCATCGCCGCGGTGCTGGCCTTCGGGTCGGCCGGCGTCCTCGTCTTCGCCGTGACCGGGGTGACCGGTCCATTGCTGCTCCGTCGGGAACCCTGGCGGGTGCTGCTCGCCACCGCGCTGTCCGTCACCCACGGACTGGTCATCGTCGTCGCCCTCGCCGCCGTCACCCGCGGGGTCGACTGGACCGCGGCCGTCACCGGCTGGCTGGTCCTGCCGCTGACCCTGGTTGCCGCGACCGCCTCGCTCGCGGTCGGCTGGGCGGTGGACCGCTGGCTGCGTCGCCTTTTCGGCCCGACCGGGCTGACCGCCGTCGAGCGCCGCTTGCGGCCGCGCCGCACCTCCTGGTACCTGCCCCTCACGGCCCCGATCCCCGCCGCGCTGGTCGTCGTCGAACCCGCGCTGCTCCCGCTACTCGGACTGGCCATCGTCGCCGCACAGCTGGGGGTCGCGCGCGTCGCCTCGCAGACCGCGCTCGCCGGTCTCGATCCGCTCACCGGCATCGCCAACCGGTCGGCGCTCGCCGCGGCCCTGCACCGCCGGTTGGCCCGGCGAGCCGGCGGCGCGGACACCGCCGCCGACCCCGTCACCCTGCTGCTGGCCGACCTCGACGGCTTCAAGCAGATCAACGACATCCATGGCCACCTGGTCGGCGACCAGGTGCTGGCCGTCGTCGGTCAGCGGATCCAGGCCGCCGTCCGCGCCGCCGACCTGCCCGCCCGGATGGGCGGCGACGAGTTCGCCGTGCTGCTCGAACGCGGCGGGCGCCGCGGTGACCTGTCCGGCATCTGCGGGCGCATCCGGGCGGCGGTCGGGGAACCCCTCACTGTTGGGCGGTCGACCTTCCGGCCGCAGCTGACGTTCGGATGGGCCCAGGCCGACCGGGTGGAGTCCGCCACCGAGCTGATCGCCCGGGCCGACCTCGAGCTCTACCGCCGCAAGGCCGAGCGCAAATCGCCCCGGCCCAGCCGTCCGACCCCGCCCGCGGCGGGACCCCCGACGGCCTCGGCCACGCCCGGGGCGGCGTCCTCCCGATCCCACCCGCGGACCTGGGCGAGCCCCACCTGGAGCGGGCCGGTCGCCGGCGTCGGGGCCCGGCGGGCCGGCAGCGAACGATGAGGCCGCACCGGCCGATCGTCGGCGTGCGGCATGTGCCACGATCGGGGTCGACGGGCGCGCTTCGCCCGACAGACCAGATGCGGAAGGGCGGCGTCGCACGATGACCGAACACACGACGGGCTCCGGTTCCCGCGCGGGTACGACCGGCACCCAGACGGTGGAGCACCTGGAGGAGAACGGCCGGTTCCGGCTGCTGGTCGACGGTCGCGAGGTGGCCGTCCTCGACTACCGGCGCACTCCCGGCCGGTGGAACATCGTGCACACGTACACCGAGCCCGCCTCCCGCGGCTACGGGGTGGCCAGCGACCTCGTCAAGGCCGCTCTCGATGCCGCGCGGGACGCCGGCGTCAAGGTCATCCCCACCTGCCCGTACGTGAACTGGTGGATCCACGAGTACCGGCCGGGCTACGAAGACCTCGTCGTGTCGGCATGACGGGAGTGGGCCCCGGGGATCCCGGGCGCCCGTCGGGGGGGCACACCGGCGACGGTTACGTCGTCCCGGCCCACGGCTATCCGGCGCAGGGCGTCGACGGCACCTCCGTCGCCCCGGGCACCGGTCACGGGGCGCCGGCGGACAGCGCACCGGCGCCGAGCAACGGCCCGACCGTGCCGGTCGTCGGCCCGGTCACGGTCGACCGCGCGTCCGACGCCGCGTCCCGTCGGACGCCGATGCGGGCGGCCTGGCAGAGCGTCTCGAGCAAGGTGCTGTCCGAACGGGCCCTGCGCGCGAGCGAGGCCGCCGCCGCGGCGGCGGCCGCGAGCCAGGAGGCGGCCGCGGCCCTGGCCGCCTACCCGGGGGCCGGTGCGCCCACCGGTGAGCCGGCCGACGCCGCCCCGGCGACCGCCCTTCCGGGGCGACGTCGCTCCCAGCACTCGCCGTTCCACTGGGGTTTCTTCGGCGGGATCGGCGTGCTCCTGGCCTACGTCTCGTTCCTCGTCCTGGACACCATCCGGGACACCCTGCTGCTGCTGGCGATCGCCACCCTGCTGGCCATCGGCCTGAACCCGCTGGTCAGCTGGATCGAGCGTCGCGGCGTCCGGCGGGGGTTTGCCGTGCTGTTCGTGTTCCTCGGTCTGCTCGCCGTCATCGGCGCGGCCATCTACGCGATCATCCCGCCGATCGTCACCGAGGTCGGTTCCTTCGTCGAGAGCATCCCGACGCTCATCGCCAACCTGCAGCAGAACGAGAGCCTGCGGAACCTGGACGAGCGCTTCGGCGTGCTGCAGGCCATCCAGAACTCGAACATCGTGCAGACCATCGGCAGCGGCGCGGCCGGCGGCTTGCTCAGCGTCGGGGTCACGGTGGCGACGATCATCGTCGACCTGCTGATCATCCTGATCCTGACGCTGTACTTCCTGGCCGGTTTCCCGCGCATCAAGGCCGGGGCCTACCGGCTGGTGCCGGCCACCCGCCGGACCCGCGTCACCGACCTCGGCGACCGCATCCTCAAGCAGATGGGCGGCTACCTCTCCGGGGCCACCGTCATCGCCATGCAGGCCGGCCTGGTGGCCGGCGTGTTCGCGGCGATCGTGGGACTGCCGTACCCGTGGGCCATCGCCCTCGGCGCCGCCATCCTCGACTTCATCCCGGTCGTCGGGCCCATCCTGGTCGGCGTCTCCATGACGCTCATCGGGCTCACCCAGTCGCTGGCCATCGGGATCATCGCCGGCATCTTCTACCTGTGCCAGCACCTGTTCGAGGCGTACTGGCTCTACCCCCGGGTGATGAAGCGGACCGTCGACATCTCCACCGGTGCCGTGGTCGTCGCCATCCTCGTCGGGGCGGCGCTGCTCGGTGTCACCGGCGCGATCCTGGCCGTCCCGGTGGCCGCGGCGATCATCCTCATCGTCCGCGAAGTGATCATGCCCATGCAGGAGCGCTCGTGAAGCCGGCCCTGCCGTGGGCCCGGTGGCAGGGCCTGGACGTCACCGACCAGTACGGCCGACGAGCTGTCGTCACCGGCGCCAACAGCGGCCTGGGCTACCAGTCGGCGCTGGCCCTGGCCCGGGCCGGGGCGACCGTCACCATGGCCGTCCGTGACCTCGACCGGGGGCAGGCGGCCGCCCAGCGCATCCGGGCGGACGTGCCCGCCGCGCGTCTGCGGGTCGTGCACGTCGACCTGTCCCGGCTCGCCTCCGTCGCCGATTTCACGGCCCGGGAGGGCCAGCAGGGCCCGGTCGACATCCTGGTCAACAACGCGGGCATCATGCTCGCGCCGCGACGGGAGATCACCGTCGACGGTTTCGAGTTGCACATGGGCACCAACCACCTCGGACACTTCGCACTGACCGCGGGACTGTTGCCCGCCCTCGTCGACGGCGCGACGGACGCCGACCCGGCCCGCGTCGTGTCGGTGACGTCGATGGCCGCCCGCAGCGCCCGCCGCCTCGACCGCGATCTCGGCCTGACCGGTCGCTACACCCCGATGAAGGCGTACGCCCAGTCCAAGCTGGCCGTCGCGTTGTTCGCCGCCGAACTGGACCGCCGTTGCAGCGCCGCGGGCCGGCCCGTCGTGTCGGTGGTCGCCCATCCCGGCTGGTCGGCGACCGCCGAACGCGACCCCGAGGACGAGGCCGGCGTCGGGGTGAAACTGGCCCGTCGGGCCACTGCCCTGCTCGGCTCCACGCCCGCGGCCGGGGCCCGGTCGCAGGTGACCGCCGCGACCGACCCCGCCCTGACCGGCGGTGAGCTGGTCGGGCCCCGTTTTCTGGCCCGCGGTCGGCCGCAGCCGGCCAAGGCGCCGTCGGCCTTGCAGGACCGATCGGACGCCGCCTGGTTGTGGCAGCGGTCCGTCGAGCTGACGGGCATCGACCCGGGGCTGCCGCCCGCCCCCGAAGGGACCGACCCAGCGGGTCGGTGATCCGGCCGTCGCTGACCCGTCCGACCGGTCAGGCGGCGTTCGAACCGCCCCGGGCCCGACGGACCAGCACGGCGACCACCGCGCCGCCGGCCGCGATGACCAGCACGATCACCACGATGAGCCAGGCCGGGACCCCGGAGCCGGAGTCCGAGGCGTTGGCGGCCGGGCTGACCAGCGCCGAGCTCGGTGCCGAGCTGGAGGGTGCGGCGCTGGATGAAGGAGTGCTGGCGGCCGGGGTGCTGCTGGTGGCGGTGCTGCTGACCGGTGCGCTGCTGACGGGGGCGCTGCTCACGGGGGCGCTGCTGACGGGGGCGCTGCCGGCCGCGGCTGCTTCCGCGGTGAACGACAGCTCGCCGGTCACCGGGTGCCCGTCGGACGAGACGATGCGGTAGGCCACCTGGTAGGCCCCGGCCGGGGCTCCGGCCTTGACCGGGACGCTGACATCGGTTCCGGACACCGTCGGTGTGCCGTCCGCCCAGTCCGCGCCGTCCGGACCGGTGACCTGGATGACCGGAGAGAAATCCTGCGGCTGCTCGTCGAACGTCAGCGTCACGGACGCCGGCACCGTCGCGACGGTCGCCCCGTCCGCCGGGTTGCTGCTCTCGATCGTGTCGTGAGCAGCAGCCGCAGGCGCGCCCACGGCGCTCACCAGCAGACCCAGCAGCAGCGCCGTCACCACCGCCACCCAACGACCGGCGCCCCGTCGCGACGACGTGGACGACGCTGCAACCGACGATGACGGGACTGGGGATGGCACGCGGAGCACAGCTCACCTCTCGATCGACGACGCGGGTCCCGGGCCTGGCTGGTGCGTTCGCTGCCTGAAAGCAGCCGCGCACGGGGACCCCTCGGCCAACCTACGCGAGCTCCGACGCCCGGTGACCTGCCCAGATGTGGGCATTGTCGCGGGAACCAAACGATGCCCGCGGACGACGTGACGTCAGGCCGGCCCGCCCTGTCGTGCCCCGCGGCGACGATTCCCGGCGACCCGTCCGGTCGCAGGTCGGGACCGGCTCAGGCGTTCAGGGCCCGGGCGGCCGGGGACGGCGGCCCGACCAGGTAGGTCATCAGCTCGGTCTCCAGCTGGTCGAGGTCGGCGGCGACCGCCCGCAGGGCGACCCGACGGGTCGGCGGAGCCATCGTCGTCGTGGCGTTCACCCCGGCGGTCAGATCGGACAGCCGGGCCACCGCGGCATCGGTGAAGCGGGCGACGGCGGGCTCCCCACCCCGTCGGCCCCGGAGCTCGTCGATGGCCGACTGCAGGCCGGCGATCCGGGCCCGGGCCGGTCCGGCCGGTCCCCGGTAGGCGGCCACCGCATCGGGAGCCACCCCCAGCTGACGGGCCCGCTGCTCGTCCATCGCCCCGCGCACCGAAGTCGACGCCTTCATCGCCCCGCCGGCCAGCAGCGGCCCGGCCACCCGGAACAGGGTGCTGAGTCGCAGGATCGTCTTCGGGTCGGTCAGCGTCTCCAGGGCGCCCCGCTTCGTGTCGGCGCTCTTGCCGCGACCCTTGCGCTTCTTGCGCGATCGGCCGAATGCCACGTCGAGACCTCCTGGATCACAACCGGGGAACGGGACCCACCGGGTAGTAACGGCCAGCGTAGAGCGGGCGCCTCCGCGCCGCCGACACCGGCACCCGGCCCGGTCGAACTGCGAACGCGCCGACGCGGTTCTGGTGGCGATCCGGGGGGTTCGACGGGTCGGCGACGGGAGAGAGTAGAACCAAGGGCACGGACACCGGGACACGACGGTCGGCGCCCGGGAGGGACGGTGGGCATGTATCTGCTGCGGCGCCCCATGCTCGCCCTGTCCACGCGCACCGGCGTCCGTGACGCGGTAACCGCCGCGCCGCTGACCGGCCGGGTCGTCGAACGGTTCATCGCCGGCGAGACCCTGCACGACGCGGTGACCGCGGTCGGACGACTGCACGACGCCGGGCTGGCCGTCAGCCTCGACCACCTCGGTGAGAACACCGTCGACCGGGCCGGGGCGGACGCCACCGTGCAGGCCTACCTGGACCTGCTGGACGGTTTGGCCGTGGCCGGGCTGGTCGGTGACGCCGAGGTCTCGGTCAAGCTCTCGGCCGTCGGCGGGTCGCTTCCGGTGGGCCCCGACGCGCCGTCCGGGGGCGCGGCGGTGGCCCGGGAGAACGCCCGGCGGATCGCCGCCGCCGCGTACGGCCGCGGCGCACGGATGACCCTCGACATGGAGGACCACCGCACCGTCGACGACACCCTTGAGACGCTCGCCGTGGTCCGGCGTGACCACCCGGACGTCGGCGTCGCCGTCCAGGCCATGCTGCGCCGCACCCCCGGCGACCTGGCCGCCCTGACCGGTCCCGGGTCGCGGGTGCGGCTGGTCAAGGGGGCCTACGACGAGCCGGACGATGTCGCCTTCACCGAGCGGGCCGAGGTCGACCTCGCCTACGTGCGGTGCCTGCAGCTGCTGATGGCCGGCCGTGGCTACTCGATGGTCGGATCCCACGATCCGCGCATCATCGACATCGCCGGCCGGCTCGCCGCCGACCACCACCGTCCCCCGGCCCGGTGGGAGCACCAGATGCTCTTCGGGATCCGGGCCGACGAGCAGCGCCGGCTGGTGGCGCAGGGCCGGCGGGTCCGCGTCTACGTCCCGTACGGCACCGACTGGTACGGGTACTTCATGCGGCGCCTGGCCGAACGCCCGGCCAACCTGGCGTTCTTCCTGCGGTCGATGGTCGGGGGCCGCTGACCGCACCACTGCAATCGACGACGGAGGGCGGATCAGATGGTGAACGGTGCGACGGTGACCGGCGTGAGCACCCCGCCGACACCGGTGAACGAGCCGGTGCTCGGTTACGCCCCCGGTTCGCCCGAGCGGGCGTCGATCCGGCAGGCCCTGGCGGCGGTCACCGAGCCGGTCGACCTGCCCGCCGTTATCGGCGGTCGGGCCCGTCGACCCGCGGGCGCCGAGTTCACCGTCTGTGCGCCCTTCGACCATCAGCGGGTGCTCGGACGGTCGGCCGAGTCGACCGCCGCCGACGCGCACGCCGCCATCGACGCGGCCCGCGCCGCCGCCCCCGGCTGGCGGGATCTCGACTTCGACAGCCGGGCCGCGGTCCTGCTGCGGGCCGCCGATCTGCTCGCCGGGCCGTGGCGGGCCCGGCTGAACGCGGCGACGATGCTCGGCCAGGCCAAGACCGTGCAGCAGGCCGAGATCGACTCGGCCTGCGAGCTGATCGACTTCTGGCGCTTCAACGTGGCCTTCGCCCGGCAGCTGCTGGCCGAACAGCCCCCCGTCAACGCGCCGGGGGTGTGGAACCGGACCGATCATCGGCCCCTCGAGGGGTTCGTGTACGCCATCACCCCGTTCAACTTCACCGCGATCGCCGGGAACCTGCCCACCGCGCCCGCCCTGATGGGCAACGTGGTGATCTGGAAACCCTCCCCGACGCAGCAGTTCGCGGCTTCGCTGGTGATGGACCTGCTGACCGCCGCAGGTCTGCCGCCCGGCGTCATCAACCTGCTGCCGGGGTCGGGACCGGAGATCAGCGAGGTGCTGCTGGCCTCCGAGCACCTCGCCGGCATCCACTTCACCGGGTCGACGCGGGTGTTCCAGCAGCTGTGGGCAACGGTCGGCGCGAACATCGCCCGGTACCGCGGTTATCCGCGGATCGTCGGGGAGACCGGCGGCAAGGACTTCGTCGTCGCCCACCCCTCGGCGGATGTCGACGTGCTGCGGACGGCGTTGGTGCGGGGGGCGTTCGAGTACTCGGGGCAGAAGTGCTCGGCGGCGTCCCGGGCCTACGTCCCGCAGTCGTTGTGGCGCACCCTGCGGGACGGGCTGGCCGACGCGACGCAGGCGTTGACGGTGGGGTCGGTGGAGGACTTCGGCAACTTCACCAGCGCGGTCATCGACGGCCGGTCCTTCGGGCGGCTGCGCACCGCCCTGGACCGCGCCCGGTCGGTCGACTCCGTTCAGGTGTTGGCCGGCGGGACGGTCGACGACGCGGTGGGCTGGTACGTGCGGCCCACCGTGCTGGTCGGCTCCGACCCGCGGGACGAGATCTTCACGACCGAGTACTTCGGTCCGGTGTTGTCGGTGTTCGTCTACCCCGACGACGGGTTCGGCGACATCCTCACCGAGGTCGACGCGGCCACCCCGTACGCGCTGACCGGCTCGATCATCGCCCGGGACGTCGACGCCGTCGCCCGGGCCGCCCATGACCTGCGGTTCGCGGCCGGCAATTTCTACGTCAACGACAAGCCGACCGGCGCCGTGGTGGGCCAGCAGCCGTTCGGGGGCGCCCGGGGTTCGGGTACGAACGACAAGGCCGGGTCGATGGCCAACCTGGCCCGCTGGACGTCGCCCCGGTCGATCAAGGAGACGTTCGTGCCGCCGACCACCGTCGACTACCCCCACCAGGCGCCCGACCCGGGGTGACCTCCAGGTTCGGCTCCGACTGAGGGACAGGTCGGCCGGCTGGTCGGATCGCATCCGGGTCGGCCCGTCCGGGGCCGACCCGACGTGGTCCTGGGCGGCCCGGGCCGGTCGGTCAGCGGGACAGGCCGAGCTGCCACACGTCGAGGTATTCGGCGGCGAACCCGGCCTCGGAGTAGGCCAGGTAGAAGTTCCACATCCGGATGAAGGTCTCGTCGAAGCCCAGGGCCCGGACCTGCGGCAGGCGGTCGTTGAACCGGTGCCGCCATTCGGCCAGGGTGGGGACGTAGGACGGTCCGAGCCGGCGGGTCTCGCTGACCCGAAGCCCGGTGTGGGCCTTCGTGACGTCTTCGATCGCCGTCATCGACGGCAGCATCCCGCCCGGGAACACGTACTTGTGCACCCAGGTGTAGCCGTTGCGGGTGGCCAGCAGGCGCTCGTGGGCCATGGTGATGGCCTGGACGGCGAACCGGCCCCCGTCGGCCAGCATCCGGTCGACCGCGGTGAAGTAGTCCGGCCAGTAACGCTCGCCGACGGCCTCGATCATCTCCACGGAGACCACGGCGTCGTAGGCCCCGCCGGCGACGGCGGCGTGGTCGCGGTAGTCCTGCAGGACCACGTCGACGCGGTCGGACACCCCGGCCTCGGCGATGCGCCGCTCGGCCAGTGCCTTCTGCTCCTGCGACAGGGTGAGGGTGGTGACCCGGGCTCCCCGTTCGGTCGCCGCCCGGATGGCCAGCGCGCCCCAGCCGGAGCCGATCTCCAGGATGCGCATCCCTGGCCCCACCCGGGCCAGGTCGAGGATGCCGTCGATCTTGCGGATCTGCGCCGCCCGCAGGTCGTCACCGGGCTCGAACCAGGCCGACGAGTACGTCATGGTCGGGTCGAGGAACAGCTCGAAGAGGTCGTTGGACAAGTCGTAGTGCCGGTGGATGTTCTCCCGCGCGTTGGTCGGGGTGTTGTCGGCGGTCAACGGGGGCCGGCGCTGCCAGGCGCTGCGCAGCTTCTGCAGCGGCTCGGGGACGAGGACGGACATCCGCCGGGCCATGACCGTGAGCGCCGCGGCGAGTTCGTCGGTCGCCTCATTGATCCGTTCGGCCGTCGGACCGGTGGGTGAACCCGTCACCGCGGCCGGGTGCCAGTCGCCGCTGGTCAGGTCACCGGTCATCCACGCCTCGCCGAACCCGATCAGCCCGTCGGTGCCGAGCCGTCGGAAGAACAGGTCGGGTCGGACGACCTGCAGGCGCGGACCCCCGGTGCCCCAGGTGGTGCCGTCGGGGAAGGTGAGGGAGATCGGCAGCGACGAGACGGCCGCCCGGGTCAGGCGGCGGGCGACAGCGGCGTGGATGGGGGAGCGCGGGACGTCGAACAACCCGGGCCACACGCCCGCAGCCGGGCGGGGGATCGCCGGGGTGCGGGACGGGCTGAGCAGGGCCATGGTGCGTTACCTCCGTGTGCTGGTCCGCGCTGCGGACCGTCCCGTGGTGCGCCGTCGACGGCGGCTCGCCGCCCGGCAGGGTGCCGGTGAGCCGACCGGGGGGTGACCCCCGTTCGGCTCGGTCATCTTGCCCGTTCGCCACACACTCACGGCTTCCGGGTCGGTAGTGCGTGGGCCCGTCCGGTGGCGCCGGGCGGGTGCGGTGCAACGTGTCCTGTACCGATCTGACCGGTGTTTCGGAGCCGGCCGACCGTTGGCTTGGCCAAGATTGCTGGATCCGCGACCTGGTGATGGCTGCCCGGCCACGCTGTGTTCGTCCTGGCTTCGGTGAGTGATCATCGCATCGACGCGCCCGACGGACGTCGGGTCGAGTTCCTGCGTTTCGCGGCCGGACGTTGCGCTCCTGGTCCGTCGACCGCCCGTCGACAGGTCGCGGTCGCATCAGCCAGGCCGAGCTGTTCGTCACCACTGCGGCGCCTCGGGCGGCGTCGGGTCGTCCGGGACCGGGAGCTGCAGCAGCCGGGTCGCTCCGCCGCGCACCGCCCACTGGCTGCGGCCGGGTGGCAACCGCCGCGGTCGCAACCGGTGGTTGAGGGCACCTTCCTCGGCCGACGAGGAGAGCAGCAGGGTCGGCGTTCCGAGGTCGGCCAGGGCCTGATGCAGCGGTTCGAAGCGGGCCCGCGCGTAGCCGCCGCTGGCCCGCGCGACGACGAGATGCAGACCCAGGTCGGCCCCGGATCGCAACGCCCCCAGCAGCGGCATCAGCGGGTGACCTCCCCCGGAAGCCAGTAGTTCCTCGTCGTCGACGAGGACGAACACCGGTGCCCGGGTCGGGACGGGGGCTCCGGCAGTGTGCTCCTGCGGTGACGGGTCGGAGCGCACGTGACGCAGCACGCTGTCGACCACGGTTCCGAGCTGGTCGGCCCGCTGGACCGTCGCCGCCCACCTGACGTGGCCGATGCGATTCGCCTCACCTACTCGCGACGGGCGGCCGGCGCCCCCGGGCAGGTGATCGCCGGCCGCGATCAGTCCGTCCCGCAGGTCGATGGCCACCAACAGCGGTTCCGGTCGTACGTCGTTGAGTTGACGGGCCACCGCCCGCAGTGCCGTGGTCCGCCCCGATCCCGGGTCTCCGACCACGAGGAGGTGCGGGTCGGACCGTCCGAACACGTGCCGGACCGGCGGGCCGTCGGCTTCCTCGACGCCGAGGATCACCGATGTCCCGTGCGGGTCGGCGCCCACCGGTTCGGGATCCGCCGTCGGTGTCGTCGCCAGCAGCGTCGACAGCTGCACTCGTACCGGCAGGGGGTGCCGACGGGGGACCCGATGTCCGAACCAGCGCCGGGCGATCTCCGTCCCCAGCGCGTCCGGTGGTGCGGTCTCCTCCGCCACCCGGGGACGACGCGGAGGAGCCCACCCGCCCGGCGGTTCGGGCGGAAGAGCGATCTGGGCGTACCCGTCGGCCACCAGGGCGCGACCGGGCACCTGCGCCGGCAGCGCCGCGGCCCGACGCCGGTCGATGGTGGACTCGAAGGCGTCCGCCGGCCGGAGTTCGATCCGCAGGCCGAACGACGCGGCCAGCCGGCCGCGGAGCGCCACACCGGCCGCCGTCGTGACCGCACCGGCGACCCCCACGGCGGGTCCGCGCCGCGCGATGTCGGCGACCAGCCGGTCGACGTCGTCGTCCAGCGCCGTACTGGGTGCCCAGTCGTCGACGGCCAGCAGCACCAGTGAGCGCGGCGCGCCCGTCGTGGCCCGCTCCCGCCGGTCGATCTCCTCGACGATCAGACCCAGCAAGCGCCGGGCGTGATCGGGGTCATCGGGTGCGGCCACCCCGGCGACGTGCGGCCACGTCGCCGCCGCGGTCAGGTCGGAACCACCCAGTGCGACGCCGTAGACCGTTGTCGAGCCCGGGGTCGCCGTCCAGCCGATCGCGGCGATCACCGTCAGCAGCGTCGTGCTCCGGCCGGTGCGACCGGCGCCGGTGATCAGCAGGTTGGGCTGGTCGACCGGGGTCCAGGTCAGCGCCTCCTGCCGCTGCTGTTCGGGCCGGTCGAGCAGACCGAGGGGTACGGCGGCCCGTCCCGTCGCCTCGCGGTGGGGCAGGTCGGTCAACCGCAGCCGGCGGGGCAACGGGGGGAGCCAGATGGGACGGACCGGTCGCTGCAGTGCCGAGCCCTCACCCCATCGGGCGGTCACCGCGGCGACGGCGGCCGGCAGGGCCTCAGCCGGGTCTGGCGGGGCGATCGCGGTGAAGGGTTCGTCGTGCAGGCGCTGCAGTCGACCGAGCCGGTCGAGGGTCGCCGAGGACACCGGGAACGGCAGCGGCCCGGACAGTTTGGGAATGACCGGATCCGCGTCGGCGACGGTGCACGAGGAGACCCGGAAGCGGGTGGGGTCCTGCCCCGCCCGCCCCAGCAGGGCCTCGCCGGGGGTGTGCGGCAACGTGAACGCGGCGGTACTGCCGAGCAGTTCCTGGGACTCGGCGGCGGTGAAGGTACGGAGGACCACCCGGTAGGAGAGCTGGCCCTCGACGCCTCGGCTGCGCCCGGGGTCTAGCCGCTGGGTCGCGAGCAGCAGGTGCAGGCCCAAGGAGCGGCCGATGCGGCCCAGCTGCACGAACAGGTCAGCCAGGTCCGGGTGCGCGGCCAGCAGTTCGGCGTACTCGTCGACGACGACGAGCAACGTGGGCAGCGGCTCCGGTGGCGCGGCCAGCCGTCGGTGGGCGGTGATGTCGGGAACGGTGGCGCGGGCCAGCAGGGCCTGCCGGCGGGCCGACTCGCCGCGCAGCGCAGCGGCGAACCGCTCGACGAGCCCGTCGTCATCGGCCAGATTCGTCAGCATCCCGGCGACGTGGGGCAGCCCGGCGAACGGGGCGAACGTCGCGCCACCCTTGTAATCGACGAGCATCAGGGCCAGGTCGTCCGGGGTGTGCCGCTGGGCGAGCCGCAGCGTCAACGTCCGCAGCAGCTCGGACTTGCCGGCGCCGGTGGCGCCGATGACGAGGCCGTGGGGTCCCATTCCGTCCTGGGCGGCGTCCTTGAGATCCAGCACCACCGGCGTTCCATCGGGGCGGTGCCCGACGGCGGCGCGGAGGTAACCGGGGCCGGACGGCGGAGCCACCTCGCTCAACTCGTCGGCGGCCGCCGAGGGCCGCGCCGGTGGCGACTGCTGGTGGCGTACGGCGAGGTCGCGGGCGAGCATCCGGGCCTGTGCCCGCGACAGCAGGTCGGCCCGCCCGCTCACCTGGCCGTGGGACGAACAGACCGTGACCGCAGCGTCCGCTTCGATCGTGATGCGAAGGGAGGTGGAGCCGGCCGGGGCGTCGCCGTCGAGACGGAACCACCGGTGCAGACGGGGGTCGTCGCCGTGACCGCCCGTCCGGAGCGTCCGTCGCGGGCGGAAGTCGATCTCGATGACCGCGGACAGGCCCGGTATCGCCAGGAGGCGGGGCAACGGGTCCGCGGCCGGATCGACGAGATCGCCGTGCCGGCCGCCCCCTCGCCCGGACACGGCGGCCGATGAACAGTGGGGCAGCCATCTCGCCCACGATGCGCCGTCGCCTCGCACGACGACGGCCAGCTGACGGGGCGGGAGGTACCGGACGACATCGAACAGCAGGGAACGCAGCAGATCGCGGGCCTGATCCTCGGGTCCGACGACGGTCAGGAGTGGGGCGCTCGCCCACGGCAGCTCCAAGGGGACACCGTGGGCGGTGCCGCGGCGCAGGCGCAGATCGGCCACGGCGGCCGCGCAGACGGGGTCGACCTCGGCCAGTTCGTCGGAGCTGGGTCGCGGCTGCGGCACCGGTCGCTCGGCGATCGCGACCCCGACCCGCACCGTCCGTCCGGAGGTCGGCGGCCTCCCCGGGTCCCGTCCGGACAGCCGGAGTTGCCGATCGACCTCGTCGACGATGCCCAGGTAGCGCCGGCGGTGGCGGTGCAGGCGCGCTCGACTGCTGTGCCGCTGCCCGGCGAGCAGCAGGACCCCGACCAGGACCGACGCGACGAGGACGACGAGCGAGCCCACGGCCAGGGGCGACCCGGGGCGACCGAGGGCCATGACCAGGGCACCGGCGCCGGACGCGACCGGCAGCGCCACCATGGCCACCCCGGCGACCGCCGACGCGGGTTCGGGCAGCGTGGGCAGGGGCGGGAGCTGGGGTGTCGGTGACGCCGCCGCTGTCGGTGCATCGTCCGGACCAGCGGCCGTCACGGGGTCGGAACTCACGGACACCGGCGCCACCATCCCTTCGGGGGTCACGGCGGGTCGACTGACCCACCGGCGCCGACGCTAGGCCGAGCGGCCGACGACGTAGCGGAGTTGTCCACATCCGGGGCATTTCCCGTGCACTTGTCCACAGCTCGTCGTCAGCAGCGGCGTTCGGATTCCGGCTGTGGCACGGTCCCGCTGTCGTGACCGTTCGGTGCGGCGAGGTGGGAGGGAGATGCCGGTGATGAACCAGCAGATGATCGACCGCGCGGTGACGGTGGCAGGTGGTGACCGCACGGCAGATCTGGTCGTGCCGTCCGCTGTGCCGGTGGCCGATCTCCTGCCGGCGCTGGCCCGGGCGGTGGGCGTACCCCCAGGGCAGCTCGGCTGGGAACTCGTCCCCGTCGGGTCGTCAGCGGTACCGGCCGCGTCCACTCTCGCCGGTGCCGGTGTCGCCGACGGGGCCGTGCTGCTTGTGCGACCGGCCGAGGTGCACCGGGACCCGCCGGCCGTCCGCAGTGTGCGGGACCGGCTGCCGGACGACGGGCCCCCGATCGGAGGTCAGCGGTCGGACTCCGCCGGGTTGGTGATGACCACGTTGCTCGTGCTGCCGGCCGTCCTGGCCGTCGGGTGGGTGCTGACCGATCCGACGGTGGTGACGTCCCCGTCGCTCGCGCTGTTGATCTCGGCGGTCGTCCTCGCGCTGCTGGCCGGTTGGACCGCTGCCCGGGCCCCCGTGCGGACGTCCGAGGGGAAGGCCCGGGGCTGGCCGTCGGTGGCCGCGGCCGCCGGCCTGGGCTGGTCGGCGACCGCCGGCTGCGCCCTCGTCGGGGCGGTGGCCCCGACGGCGCCGGGCGTGGTCCTGGGCGCCGGTGGGGCCGCTGCCACGGCGGCCGCCTCGTTGGTCGGCGGGTTGTGGACGATTGCTCGGACCCGCGCGAACGCCGACGAGCTGTACACCGGCACGTCCGCCGGGTGGGCGCCGCTGGCGGCCGGGATGGCGGGGGTCGGTGCGCTCCTGCTGGTGGTGGTCGGAGCGATGGTCATCGGTGCGGAGGTCGCGCTGAGGGGGGTGGCGGTGCTCGCGGTCGTGTTGATCGGGTGGCTGCCCGCCGTGGTGGTGGCCGCGACCGGTCTGCTGCGGGTCGACGGCCGGGCCGGGGTCGACGGCGTGCCGGCGGACGTGGCCGGCCGGTCGACCGAGCGGGCCGCCGCCGTCTTGATCGGTGCCCTGACCGGGGTGGTCGCGGTAGCGGTGGCGGCGTTGGCCGCGCGCCTGCCCGACAGCGGTCCGTCCGATGTCCTGACCGCCGGGGCGTTGGCGGTGGTGCTCGCGACGCGGGGACGCACGCTCGGTGCCCGGCGAGCCGCCATCCCGATGGCCGGATCGGCGGCGATGACGGTCACCGCGCTGGCCCTGGCGTCAGCGCACTCCCCGGCGGATCGGCTGGCGGTTGCCGTCGTCGGGGTCGCCGTCGGTTTCGGGGCCTTCCGCGTGATCGCCGACCGCGTCGGTCCCCTGTCGCCGGCGATGGGGGCCACGCGTCGCCGGCTGACGGGCGCCGCGGAACGGGTGCTGGTGTGCCTGGTGATTCCGGTCGCGTCGGGTGCTCTGCAGTGGAGCGTCGTCCCCTGGCTGGGCCAGTGGTGGCCGGGTGCGAGTTGACCAGGCACAGCGATGGGGAGACGGCGCAGGTGCAGAGCCGACGGATGAACGGTGCTTCGGTGAGGCGAGGAGAAGATCGATGAGCGGGGCCTCGGCCTGGCAGGTACCAGCGGACTCCACTCCGGAGCGCACCACCGTGGCGCTGGCCCGTTGGCAGCGACGACGCATCGCGCGGGCGCTGGCCGGAACCCCCGCCGCGATGATCGAACCGCGCCACAGCCTGCGGGCCGCCATGCTGTGCGGGATCGTTCTCACCGCGGTGCTGCTGGCCGCCAGCCTGGCAATCGGACGCGTGCAGTGAGCGCCGGCCCGCCCGGCCAGCCCGAGCCGCATCCCGTCTCGGGTCTGGTCGGCGCAACGGACCGGAAGCCCGGGCGGCCTGCAGACCGGAGCCCGCGTCGGCACACTGGGGCGCATGCCCGAGTTGCCCGAGGTGACTGCCCTCGCCGCATTCCTGGTCGACCACGCCGTGGGGCGCGTCATCGAGGCCGTCACGGTGAGCTCGCTGAACGTCATGACGACCTACGACCCACCACCGTCCGCCCTGGTCGGACGGGTGGTGGTCGGAGCGGGCCGGCACGGCAAGTTCCTCGACGTGGTGACTGCGCCGGGAGTCGGTGGCCCGGCCCCCGCGTCGGACCCCTCGCTGACCGACGCGGCCACGGGAGCGCAGGACTGGCACCTCGTCGTGCACCTCGCTCGGGCGGGCTGGCTCCGGTGGTCCGACGCGATCTCGCCGACCCCACCCAAGATGGGCGGACCCATCGCCCTGCGGGTTCGCCTGACCGGCGGAGTGGGCTTCGACATCACCGAAGCCGGGACCCGCAAGTCGGTGGCGGCGGCCATCGTGACCGATCCGCAGGCGGTGCCGGGCATCGCCCGTCTGGGGCCGGACGCGCTGTCCCTGGACCGCGACGGGCTGGCCGCCGTTCTCGCGGGGCGTTCGGGGCGCATCAAGACGGTGATCACCGATCAGACCGTGCTCGCCGGGGTCGGCAACGCCTACTCCGACGAGATCCTGCACACCGCCCGGCTGTCGCCCTTCGCGACCGCGGCGTCGTTGGGGGACGCCGAACTCGACCGGCTGTTCGCCGCCCTGCAGCGCGTGCTGCACGACGCGGTGAACCGCTCGGTCGGTGGCGAGGCCGCCCGGTTGAAAGGCGAGAAACGTACCGGGCTGCGGGTGCACGCGCGGACCGGGCTGCCCTGCCCGGTCTGCGGCGACCAGGTGGCGGAGGTGTCGTTCACCGACCGGTCGTTCCAGTACTGCCCGACCTGTCAGACCCAGGGGCGGCGGCTGGCCGACCGACGGCGGTCCCGACTGGACAAGTGAGGTCGGCGGCGGCCGGGCCCACCGGGGCCCGACCGCGAAAGCTCCGACCTCCCGTGGTCGGGCCACCGACCGACCGTCACCGGTGCGCCGACCGGCCGTTACCCGAAATGGTGAACCGCCCCGCGGCACGGTGGAGCGGCCCGTCACTTCGGTCGAGGATGACTGCAGACGTGACGAATCCGCGCACGGGCGACACCCGGGACGGTGGGCGGCGACATGGCCACGGCGCGATCGCTGTTCGCGACCAGCCCTGTCCGCGTTCGTCGGCCCGGACGTTGGCTTCCTCCGCGGGGTGTCATCCGGGGGCGGCCCACACGCGAGTACAACCGGGTCTACGACACGGACCTGCGACATCAGTGGGCGGCGCGGCCCGTGGACTCCCCGTCCCTCCCGGCGCGGACCGGCCGGTCGTCCTCCGGGGTGTCCGACGGACCGGCCCGGTGGTGGATGAGGCATCGGCAGCGGGTGATCGCCGTCGATTGCGCCGTCATCATCGTCGCCGCCCTCCTCGGCAGCGCTCCGGCGATCAGCCGGTTGCCCTGGGTGTCCGGCGGAGGCGACGGCACCGGGACCGGTGGGGCGACCGGCTATCCGGAGGCAGCCCCCTGGGCTCTCGGAATCGCCGCGGGTTGGATGATCCTGCTCCATCTCAGCGATCTCTGGTGTGTGACCGCTCTGCGGTCCGGTCGGGCCACCACCAGCCCGATCGTCCGTCGGGCCGGCGTGGTGTTCCTCGGAGTGGGACTGGTCGGCTTCCTCTTCGCGGCCGAGCACTTCCGGGCCTTCCTCCTGGTGTCGATCCCGCTCGGTGTGGCCGGGTTGCTCATCGCTCGGGCTGCGGCCGCCCGGTCGGTCCGGTCGATGAGGGCTTCCGGTGCGCTGCCGAGTCTGGTCCTCGTCGCCGGTTCCGACTCGGACATGGGACGGCGGCTGATGACGTGGATCCCGGACATCTGGGGCGTCGTGACGACGATCCGCGTCGAGGACACGTCGACCGACGAGACGCGGGCCCTGACCGAATGGGTACGCACCGCGGGAGCGGATCTGCTGGTCCTGGCGGAACCCGAGAGATACAGCACGAGCCAAATCGCCGGACTCGCGTGGACGGGGCTCGGCGTCGGCACCGATCTCATGGTTCCGGCCCCCTCCATTGGTGGACTGATGGTCGACCCGCCGTCGGCCGCGGTGCGCCTGGTCGGCGGATTCAGCGCCGGCCGTGGCGTTCCCGATCTGGGTCTGATCGCGGTGGATCCACGCCCGCCGCGGTGGGAACGTGCTGCTCGCCTCGTCATCGACCGTCTGCTGGCCGCCGCCGGGACGCTTCTGCTGTTGCCCGTGCTGCTCGTGGCCGTCGTCGTCTCCGCGGTAGCCCAGGGGCCGCCCGTCTTCATCGAGAACGAACGGGTCGGCCGAGACGGCCTGGTGTTCCGCATCTGGTCGTTCCGCTGCGTGGCCAGCACTCACGGAGGTTCCCCCGACGACCATCGGGAGGCCTCGTCGACCGCGACCCGCCTGACCCCCGTCGGGCGGGTGTTGCGTCGATCGGGACTAGAGAACGTCCCGGGCCTGCTGAACGTGCTCGCCGGGGACCTGGCGCTGATCGGCCCGCGGCCGGTGCTGCCCGCGGTCGGGGTCGGCGCGGCCGGCCCACCTTGGCTCCGGCCCGGATGGACGGGCCGGTGGCGCGAGCCGACAGGAGAGGACAGCCAGACCGACGGCGCCCATCTCGGCCCGGACCTGCGGGTGCTGGGGCGCATCATCGTCCGGCGGCTGAGCAGCGTCGGCAAGGCCTGACCCCCGGGCCGCCGGGCATCCGCGACTGCGGTCCCACACCCGACGTCACTTCCAGCCGGGCCCGGTCCCGGCCGGCCGGATCAGGGCGCGGCCAGCTCCGGCAACGGCCGGACGATGCGGGCGATGACGTCGTCCAGCGTCGCCGCGCACGTCTGATAGGCGGACAGCGGACGACCGATGGGATCCGGAAGATCGTCGTCCTCCGGGCCGGCCATCGGACCGAGTCCGCGGGCGAGCTTGGCCTGCTCGACAAGTGTCCGGCCCAGCTCCGCCGGATCGTCGCCGGCCAGCGGCTCGACGTGATCGACCAGTCGGGCGAACTGGCGCAGGGTGAAGGACCGCCCCAGCGCGGCGGGCAGGGCGCTGACCACCGCGGCCCGGTGCGAGCGTTCCGCGGTCAGCACCAGGTCGGCCGAGCGGATCACCGCGGGCGTCAGCCGACGAGCGGTCATCCCGGCGGCCGAGAGGCCGCGTTCGCCGAGGACCTGCTCGGTGAGCGGGTGCACCGGACGGCCGTCGTCGGCGCGGGTGCCGGCCGAGCTCACCACCCACGCGCCCGGCCCCAGCCGTGCGTCGACCGCCGCCTGCAACTGGTACTCGGCCATCGGCGAGCGACAGTGATTGGCCGTACAGATGACGAGCACCCCGAAAGTCCCCACCCGAGCAGGTTAACGACGCGACCGGACCGATCCGGGACCCGGCCGCCGGCCCGGCCGGTGGGAACATGGGCGGGTGAGCGACGCACTCCCCGAGGTGGACATCGACCAGGTTCCCGCCGACGCCGTCCTGCTGGACGTCCGCGAGAACGACGAATGGCAGGCCGGGCATGCCCCGGGCGCGGTCCACGTGCCGATGACGGAGTTGGCCGACCGGCTCGACGACGTTCCCGAGGGCGACCCGGTGTACGTGATCTGCCGGTCCGGCGGCCGGTCGGCCCGGGTGACCGCCTACCTCAACGGCAATGGGTGGGACGCCGTGAACGTGCGCGGCGGCATGGGCTCCTGGGCCGCGGCTGGCCGGCCGATGGTCGGCGACGGTGACGGGGACCCGATTGTTCTCTGACCGCGGGAAGTGTCGCCGGTGACCGCCGCCGGCGGTCCGGTGCGCCGCTGTCTCCGGTGCGGGACGTTCCTCCCGCCGCCTCCGGTCGACGGGCGGGGACCGGCCGCCTGGGCCCAGGTCAGCTGCCCGCGGTGCGGTCGCCCTCCGGACGGCCGCCGCTGGGTCGCGCACCCGCCGGGACAGCCCGCCGTCCCCGGTGAGACCGGTCCACCCACCGAACCGCTGCCCCGGGTCGTCGCCGGGCCGAGCGCTCCCGAGCCTGCCGCCCCGCGGGTCGCCGCCACCGGTCATCCGCGCTGGGGGCTGCCGATGGTCGTCTGGACGGAGAAGGCGGACGGTGGGCGGCCGGCCACCGCTCCGCGGCCGCTACTCGGCTGGGCGGCCGGACTGCTCCTGGCCGTCGCCGGGCTGGCGCTGTTCTCCGCGGGCGCCGAGATCTGGCGTTTCGTTCTGCTGTTGCAGGGTCGGACCGCGGTGCTGCCGGCCGGCGTCGTCCGCACCAGTGACGTGCTGGTGGCCACGGCGGGCCTGTTCACCCCGGCCGTCACCGTGGCCGCCTTCATCGTCTGTGTCCTCGCCCTGCTCCGCACCAGTCGCTGGGCGGCAGACCAGGCCGGTGTCCAGCCGCCGCGGACGACGACCGCACTGCTGCTGCGGCTGCTGGTCCCGGGCTGGAACGCTTATGGCGCCGGGCAGGTCCTGATGGAGACGCATGCTCTGCTGCTGAGGCCACCGGCGCTCCCGGGACCCATCGACCCGGTGGATCGGTCGGCCCGGGTGCGCCGCCGCGGTCGCCGCCTGATCCTGGCCTGGTGGGCGGCCTGGGTGATCAACATCGGTCTGGTGGTGGCCACCATCGCCCGTGGCTGGGGCGGAAGCCTGCAGGCGATCGCTGACACCGTCGAACTCCACATCGCGGTCGACCTCGTCGCCGCCGTCGGCGCCGTCCTCGGGGCTGTGGTGCTGCGACGGTTCGCGCAGCTCGCCGACGTGCAGCCGACGCCGTCCCCGCGCTGGCAGGTGCAGCGGCCACCGCCGACCCGGGGTGGCGCCGGACCGCGCACCGGCGATCCGCGATCCCCGTCCAGCCGCGCGGAGTCGGGCCGGTCGGGGACGCCGGAGGGGGATCCCGACGACGACCAGGGCGCCACCGAGCGGTCGGCTACCGTGTCCGCGTGAGCAAGAAGAACGCCCGTCGGGCCCAGGCGGGAAGCGGCACCGCGACCCTCGAAGCGCCGGCCGACAACCCGCGCCGTCCCTGTTCCTGCGGTTCCGGGCGGCGGTACAAGGCCTGCCATGGCTCCGCCGACGCCGCGGATCTCATCGTGCCGCGCCCGTTCGCCGGGTTGCAGGCCGAGACCGAACTGATCGCGCTGCGCGAGTTCGTGCCCTCGGCGACCACCGAGCTGACCCTGCGCGACGGCGTCGTCCAGACCCCGGACCAGGCCGAGGCCGCCGAAGCGGACGCTCAGTCCCGCCGGGTGCTGTTGACCACCGTGCTCCCGGGGGCGGCCGCCGCGCTGACCCGGGCCGACGGTACGGTGCTGCTCGGCATGCAGGTGCAGACCCATTCCGGCGACCTCTCCCGCGACGTGGTCGCCGCTCTCGAGTGGGCGCTGACTGCGGGTCCGTCGCAGGTGCTGTCCGTCGTCGGACGGGCCACCGAAGGTCCGCGACTGCAGGACGTGCTGGTCGACGGCCCGCTGGAGGTCACCGTCCACGACGACTTCAGCTGGTGGCTGGAGCAGCCGGCCGAGCCGGGCAGCGAGGTGGCCGCGTCGCTCGAGCGCGCCAACCAGGCCATCCTGCCGACGAAGCGGGTCGCTGACCGTCCGGGCGCCTACTGGGTGGACGCGGGCGACCGCGCGCACCTGCGGTGGGTGCGGCCGGAGGACGAGGCGCCGCTGATGGCCGCGTTGGCGCGGCTGGCGGCGGCCGACGAACTGGGCCTGGGTGAGGGGTCGCGCTACGTCGGCTCCTTCCGGGCGCACGGTCGCCTGGTGCCGGTGTGGGACCTCGACCGGGACGCGCATCCGTCGGAGTGGGACGCCCCGGCGCTGGCCTTCGAGGAACGGCTGCAGCGTGCGCTCGCCTCCGACGAGCCGCTGACCGACGCCGAACGGCGGGCCCGCGACGGCATCCTGGGCCGCCAGTTCACCCTGCGCTGAGCAGCCGCCCACGGGTCCGTCCGGCCGGGACGGACCCGTGGCCCGGGTTCGAACACAGCCGGTGGAAGCGTCAGGGCAGCCAGCTGACGTGCCCGGCGAGCAGGGCGTAGCCGGCGAAGGCGACGATGTCGAGCACACTGTGGGCGATGATCAGCGGCCACAGCCGCCGGGTCCGCCGGAACCAGTAGGCGAAGACGACGCCCATGATGGCGTTGCCGAGGAAGCCGCCGAACCCCTGGTACAGGTGGTAGCTGCCACGCAGCACGGCGCTGACGGCGATCACCGCCCAGCCGGGCAGTCGCAGCTGTTCGAGCCGGGTGACCAGATACCCGACGACGAGAACTTCCTCCAGGAAGCCGTTCTCGATGGCGGCCAGCACGAGGACCGGCAGCCGCCACCAGACGTCGTTCAGAGTGGCCGGCGCGACCGTCAGGTTGATGCCGAGCTTGACCGCGGCGAGGTACAGCAACAGGCCGGGGATACCGATGACGGCGGCCAGCCCGGCGCCCCAGGCGAGGTCGGTCCACGGCCGGCGGGCGTCCAGTCCCAGGCGCTGACGCAGATTCACCCCGCCGCGCCACAGCAGGTAGAGGCCGAGCGCACCCCAGGCCAGTCCGCGCAGGATCGACAGCAGCTGCTTGAGCAGGTCGATCAGTGACGCCTGGGCCTGCGGGGTCACGATCGCCACGGTCTGCGAGGCCAGCGGCGCGGGTGCCAGCAGCGCGTCGACGAGGTTCAGCAGCGAGAACGCGCCGGACATCCCGAGGGTGACGGCGAAGACGATGCTCAGCTCGATCCACAGCGAGCGCCGGCTGTAGGGGCGGGCCGGGCCGGGGGCGACGGCGTCCGGGGTGGTCATGGCGCGCAGCCTAGGTGGGCCGGGTGAGCGACGACTGAGGCGGCCGTGACAGGCAACCCGAACGGCTCGGGCGCGTCTGGCGGTCGGTCCCGTCTCGTGGCGACGCCAGGAACCGCGGACCGAGGTTTAGTGTGGGAAACCGTTCACCCGACCGGTCCGCGACGCGGTATCGGTCGGTGGACGCCTGTCGGCATGCCGACGGGACGGGTGGGGATGTCACCGAGACGGGAGCACGGATGCGCTGGGGTCGGAGCGGTCGGCGGGCAGTACTCGCGGCAACGCTGGTGGGGATGCTCGGGGTGACGGCCGCGTGCGGGTCCGGCTCCCTGAACGACTCCTCCGACGTGACCGTGACCAACACGGTGACGGCGGGGCCGCAGTCCTCGGACGCCGGCTCGCCGAGCAGCGCGGGACCGACGTCCGCGGCGGCATCGTCGGGAGCATCGTCGTCGGCGGCGGGATCCTCGACGGCGGCCAGCGGCGCGGCCCAGCCCGACGGTTTCGTGCCGACCAAGCTCCAGCCCGGCCAGAAGCCGCCGCAGTTCATCGTGGTCAGCTTCGACGGCGTCGGCTGGCACGAGAAGTGGCAGCACTGGTTCGACGTGGCCAAGCAGGTGCCGTTCCACTTCACCGGCTTCCTGTCCGGCACCTACATGCTGTCCGACCAGACCAAGATGGCCTATCAGGGCCCCGGTCACAGCCCGGGCAAGTCGTCCATCTCCTGGAACTCGCCGTCCGACCTGCCGGTCGAGATCAACGATCTCAACCAGGCGATCGACGAGGGCATGGAGATCGGGACGCACTTCAACGGTCACTTCTGCGCCGGTGCCGAGCCGAGCGGCAACCAGTGGACGACGGCCGACTGGAACAGCGAACTCGATTCGTTCTTCTCCCTGGTCGAGAACGTCAAGAAGAACAACCCGGGCGTGGATCTGCCGGATCTGAAGCTGGACCCGGCGACCATCAAGGGCGAGCGCACCCCGTGCCTGGAGGGCAAGGCCGAGGAGCTGTTCCCGGCGCTGATCGCGCACAACATGACCTACGACTCGTCGTTCACCGAGTCGGGCGTGGCGTGGCCGACCAAGTCGCCGCAGTACGGGATCTGGCGGCTGGGCATGGCGACGTTCCCGATGAACGGGACCGGCAAGAAGCAGATCACCATGGACTACAACTTCTATTACACGCAGCGCAACGCCAGCAGTGACGGGGTGACCCCGGAGCAGTCAGCGGCCGATCAGGCGCAGGTGCTGGCCACGTACAACGACATGTACAACGCCACCTACAACGGCAACCGCGCGCCGCTCATTCTGGGCAACCATTTCAACGCGTGGAACAACAACGCGTACGAGAACGCGCTGACCAGCTTCGTTCTGGACAAGTGCGGGCAGCCGGACACCTACTGCGTGCCGTTCCGTGACCTGATCGCGTGGATGGAGGCCCAGGATCCGGCGACGCTGCAGCAGCTGCAGGCGTTGCCGCCCGAGGGCGCATGATCCGTCCGGTCCCGGTCCCGGTCTTGGTGGCGGTGCCGGTCCCGGTGTTGGCCATGGTCCGGCCGGGACTGTGCCCATGACGCGGTGGGCCTATCTCGGTCCTGTCGGCACGTTCACCGAACAGGCCGTCCGGACCCTGGAGAGCCGCCGTCCGACGGATGCGGAGCCGGTCGAACTGGTCGCGGCGCCGGACGTCCCCGCCGCGATCGCGGCCGTGCGGTCCGGTGACGCCGACGCGGCCTGTGTGCCGATGGAGAGTTCGGTCGAGGGGTCGGTCCCACTGACCCAGGACGCGCTCACCGCCGGCCCCGACCTGGTGATCGTCGACGAGGCGTTCGTCCCGGTCACCTTCGACCTGCTGGTCCGCCCGGGTACCGAGCGGTCGGCGATCCACAAGGTCGGCGCCCACCCGCACGGCCTGGCTCAGGTCCGGGAGTGGGTGGCGGCCGAGTTGCCGGCCGCCGAGCCCACCGTCTACTCCTCCAACGGGGCGGCCGCGGCGGCCGTGGCGGCGGGTGAGCTGGACGCCGCTGCCGCCGCCCCGGTCGCAGCCACCCAGTACGGCCTGCAGACGCTGGTCCACGACATCGGGACGGTCCGCGACGCGGTCACCAGGTTCGTCCTGGTCGCCCGTCCGGGGTCGATGCCCGGCCCGACCGGCGACGATCGCACGTCGCTGGTGCTGGGCGTGGCCAACCGGCCCGGTTCGCTGCTCGCCGCGCTCACCGAGTTCGCCGCTCGCGGCATCAACCTGACCCGCCTGGAGTCGCGGCCGACCCGGCACCGGATGGGCGAGTACGTCTTCCTGCTCGACGCCGACGGGCACATCGCCGACCCGGCGATGGCCGACGTGCTCGGGGCGCTGGTCCGGCACGACGTCCTGGTCCGGTTCCTCGGCTCCTACCCGCGGCGCGACGGTCTGCCCAGCCGGGTGTCCGACTTCGCCACCGTCGCCCGGTACGAGGCCGCCGCGGCGCAGGTCGCCCGCTGGCGGGACGGTCGTTCCGACGGCGACGGCCCCGCTGGTCCGGCCGGTCGACCGGACGCCGGGCCGCCGCGCTGGCAGGACGCCGTCCGCGGGCCCGACACCACCGATCGACCAGTGACGGAGGACCGATCCTGATGCGCTTGACCCTGGTGCGGCACGGGCAGACCCCGTCGAACAGCGCCGGACTGCTGGACACCGACCCGCCGGGGCCGGGTCTGACGGAGCTCGGCCAGGAGCAGGCGGCCGCGCTGCCGGCGTTCTTCGCCGACCAGCGGATCGACGTGCTCGCGACCTCGGGTTACGTGCGCACCGATGCGACGGCCGAGCCGCTGCGGGCGGCCCGGGGGCTGGAGCTGCTGCGGCGGCCCGATCTGCGGGAGGTCCGCGCCGGTGACCTGGAGATGCGCGGCGACTCCGAGGCGGTCCAGCTGTACCTGCAGACCATCGCGCGCTGGATGAGCGGGGAACCGCAGGTGCGGTTGCCCGGCGGGGAGAGCGGGCAGGACGTCCTCGACCGCTTCGACGCGGGCATCGCCGCCGTCGCCGACCGCGTCACGCAGACGGTGACCGACGGTGCCCCGGGGGCGGCGGTGGTGATCGCCCACGGCGCGGTGATCCGCACCTGGGCGTCGATCCGCGGCGACAACCTGCCGGTCGGGTACTCGGCCCGTCGGCCGCTGCACAACACCGGGGCCATCGTGCTCGACGGCGACCCGGTCGGCGGCTGGCGGGTGGTGGAGTGGGCCGGCGAGGCCGTCGTGGGTCCCGAGCTGGACGATCCGGGCGCGGACGGGCCGGCCGGCGAGCCGATCGCCTGGCCGGGCGGGCCGACCGGGGCGGCCTGACCCTCCGGTCGCTCCGGCGGCGGCCCGATTCAGGGTTCAACCCTGAGGCCGGGCTCCTCACCCGTCATTACTCTGGCCGGTATGACGACCCACCCGCCCGCTGGTATCGACCCGCGTGACCTGCGGGTGTCCGACGCCGAGCGTTCCCATGTGCTGCAGCTGCTGGAACGCGCCACCGGCCGGGGGCTGATCGACATCGAGGAGTACACCGAGCGGTCGGGGCGGGTGATCGAGGCCCGGACCCGGGGTGAGTTGAACGCGGTCCTGGTCGACCTGCCCGGTCTGCAGATCGCCGGCCGCTCGGTCGAGGCCGCGCAGGCCGCGACCGCACCGCCGCCGCCCGGGCCCGGTTTCTCCGGCGCCGTCTCGTGGCCCGGCCAGTTCCAGAGCCAGGGTTTCGACCACGGTCGCTACGGACCGCCGGCGTCGGCGGGGGCCACCCAGCTCGAGCTCACCGGCTGGGGGAGCCGCGAGTTCAAGGGCTACTGGGTCGCGCCAGAACGCATCGTCGTCGGCGGCACCGGGGCGTCCACCAAACTCGACTTCACCTCGGCCCAGCTGACGACGGCCGTGGTCACGGTCGAGTTCCGGGGCAACTACGGCGGTGCGGCCGAGTTCGTCGTCCCGGTCGGCACCGGAGTCCGGATGGACGGCCTGCAGATGCGCGGCGGCTCGCTGCGCAACAAGGTGGAGCCGATCCCGTCGACCTGGTCGCCGCCGCTGACGCTGGTGTTGACCGGGGTCAAGAAGTCCGGCGCGGTGACGGTGCGCCCGCCCCGGTCGTCCAAGCTCTCGTCCTGGTTCTGACTCCGGCCGTCGTCAGGCCGGGTTGAGCTCCTGCGCCCACGGCGGGTTCGCCCCGGCCCGCGAGCAGGTGACGGCCGAGACCCGGGAGGCGAAGGTCAGGGCGTTGCGCAGACCGTCCAGGGAGAGCGATTCGAGCCGGCCGCCGAGGTGGCCGGATTCGGCGAGGTGGTGCAGCAGCCCGCCGTGGAACGAGTCGCCCGCCCCGACGGTGTCCACCAGCGTGGTCGGGGCGATCGGGACCCGGACGGCCTCGCCCCGGAGCGAGGCGTAGGCGCCCTGGGCGCCCAGCGAGACGACGGCCAGCGGGACGCCGCACTGGTGCAGGTGGCGGGCCGCCTGCTCGGGCGTCCACCCGGGCCACAGCTGGTCGAGGTCGTCCTCGGAGAGCCGGACGATGTCGGCGAGCGCGGCCCACCGGTCGATCCACAGCCGGTAGGAGGCGACCGGGACCAGCAGGGTGCGCAGGTTCGGGTCGATCGACACGGTGAGCTGGGCGCGGGCCCGGGCCAGCAGCCGTTCGATGACCATGCCCGACGGCTGCAGGGCGAGCGCGAGGGTGCCGGTGTGCAGGGCGACCGGCGGGGTCGAGGTGAACGGGCCGTCGACGAGCGGGGCAAGGCTCTCGTCCGTCCACGCCCAGTCGGCGGTGCCGTCGACGTAGAACTCGTAGCTGGCCGCCCCGGAGGCATCGAGTCGGGCGATGGCCAGGGTGGCCGGCTCGATCGCGGCCTCGGACGCCGACAGGTCGACCCCGGACTCCTCCAGCTTGGCCCGGCACAGCGCGCCCAGTGCGCCGCCGGAGAGCCGGCCGGCGAACCGGGCGGTGGTGCCCAGCCGGGCCAGGGCGACGGCGGTGTTGGCGGGCCCACCACCGGGGTGGACGGTCAGGTGCGCGGCCCCGTCGACGACGCCGCCCGGAGGCAGCACCGCGTCGGCCACCACTTCTCCCACCACGGCGATCGTCGGCACGGCACGCTCCCGGAGAATCGAGTCAGCTGGTCGGGTCCCGCAGACTATCGGTCGCCCGCGAGGGCCGCCGGGCCGGTCCGACGTTGTGGGCAGAATGGGGCGGTGCCCCTCGAGCTGTCCCACGCCGCTTTCGACGACCTGGTCGGCGAGGCGCTCGACCTCATCCCCGAGGAGTTCACCCGGGCGATGGACAACGTGGTGGTCCTCGTCGAGGACCGGCACCCGACGGAGAACCTCTACGGGCTGTACCACGGGGTGGCGCTGACGGAACGGACCTCGACCTACGCCGGGTACCTCCCGGACACGATCACCATCTATCGGCGGCCGATCCTGGCGATGGCGCACACCGTGGACGAGGCCCGCGACCAGGTCGCGACCACGGTGATCCACGAGGTCGCCCATCACTTCGGGATCGACGACGACCGGCTCGACGAGCTGGGGTGGGCCTGAGCAGGTGTTCACCCGATCGTGCGATGCCGTTAGCACGTCCGTCACCGTCGGCCGCGACGCTGAAGCGGCGGGGCCGGTCGGTTGTCGGGGCGGATCGGTTCCGGCACCGGGCCATCGGCACGGTCGGCTGCCGCGATCGCCCTGCGAAGGCGGGTGACCCCCGATGATGACATCGACGATGTGGGGCCAGCCGGTGTCCCGTTCGGCCATCGTGGACGGCCACCGCTGGTGGGCGCGGGTGCGGCAGTTCCGCTCGAGCGCCTACGTCGAGGCGTGGGACGACGCCGGGTTCGACGGCGAGGCGGTCGTGCCCACGGCGGACGTCTTCCGGATGTTGTGCGATGCCTGGGATGACGGGACCCAACTGCCGGCCGCGTCGGCCGTCCTGCTGCGTCGGGTGGCGCGCACGTTCATCAGTGTCCCGCCGTTGCCGGCCGTTCCGGTGGTGGAGCAGCGCCAGGTGAGCAGGGCGGTCCCGGTCGGGTTCTAGGCTGGTCGGCGTGATCGACCTGCGCATCGTCCGTGAGGATCCCGAACTCGCCCGCACCTCCCAGCTGGCCCGTGGCGCCGATCCGGCGGGCGTCGACCGGCTGCTGGCCGCGGACGCGGCCCGTCGAGCCGCCGTCGCCACCGCCGACTCCCTGCGGGCCGAGCAGAAGGCGTTCGGCCGGACGATCGGGAAGGCGACAAAGGAGGACCGGCCGGCGCTGCTGGAGCGGGGCAAGGAGATGTCCGCCGCGGTGAAGGCGGCCGAGGCGGCCGAAGCGACGGCCAACGAGTCGCTGCGGGCCGCGCAGTTCGCCGTCCCCAACCTCATCGAGGGCGCCCCGCCCGGGGGCGAGGAGGACTTCGTCGTCCTCAAGCACGTCGGGACGCCCCGTGAGTTCGACTTCGAGGTCCGTGACCACCTGGCCATCGGCGAGGGCCTGCAGGCCATCGACATGGAGCGCGGCGCCAAGGTGTCGGGCGCCCGGTTCTTCTTCCTGCGGGGGATCGGCGCGCGGTTGCAGTGGTCGCTGCTCAACCTGGCCATGAACACGGCCATCGGCCACGGCCTCATCCCGATGGTCCCGCCCGTGCTGGTCAAGCCGGAGTCGATGGAGGGCACCGGTTTCCTGGGGGCACACGCGGCGGAGATCTATCGCCTGGAGGCCGACGACCTGTATCTGGTCGGGACGTCGGAGGTGCCGTTGGCGGCGTACCACTCCGACGAGATCCTGACCCTGCCGGCCGGCCAGCCGCTGCGGTACGCCGGCTGGTCGTCCTGCTTCCGGCGGGAGGCCGGGTCCTACGGCAAGGACACCCGCGGCATCATCCGCGTGCACCAGTTCGAGAAGATCGAGATGTTCTCGTACTGCCGGCCGGAGGACTCGTTCGCCGAGCACGAGCGGCTGCTCGCCTTCGAGGAGGAGATGCTGGCCGCCATCGACGTCCCCTATCGGGTGATCGACACGGCGGCCGGGGACCTGGGTTCGTCGGCGGCCCGCAAGTTCGACTGCGAAGCCTGGGTGCCGAGCCAGTCGGCCTACCGGGAGCTGACGTCGACGTCGAACTGCACGACGTTCCAGGCCCGCCGGCTGAACATCCGCTACCGCGACGACGACGGGAAACCGCAGATCGCGGCCACCCTGAACGGCACCCTGGCCACCACGCGGTGGTTGGTCGCCATCCTGGAGAACCACCAGCAGCCGGACGGCTCGGTCGTCGTCCCGCCGGCGTTGCGGCCCGGCCTGGGCGGCCTCGAGGTCCTCGAACCGGTCTGATCGGTCCTGTCTGCGCCGGTCACGCGATCGGTGGTCGGTCGCGGCGTCGTCGGGACCGGGGTGAATGGGGGACGACACCGGGGGAACTTGATCGGCGGACCGCCGGTGGGGCGGACGGAGTACGAGGCAGGCGTTGATGAACGAGGCCATCCTTTCCTGGGTGGACGACCGGTTGGCGGACCTGGCCGGGCCGGCTGCGGACGGCCCGGTGCGGGTCGGTCCGGTGTTGGAGTCCCGGGTCCGCCCCTGGGGCACGGTGCTGCGGCTGCCGGTCGCCTCGTGGTTCCCCCGGTCGCCGGGTTCGCGCGGCGACTGGGTGTGGTTCAAGTCGAGTGCCCCGGCGACCCGGTACGAGGCGACGGTGACCAGCGTCGTCGCCCAGCGGCACGCCCCCGCGGTCGTCGCACCCCTGGCCGTCGACCCCGACCGGGGCTGGTTGCTGCTGCCGGACGGTGGCGCGCCGATCGCGGAGGCGGCCGACGACCCGGCGGGGGCCCTGGCCGCGGCGATCCTGGAGTACGGCCGGCTGCAGCGGGCGGTCACCCCCGACTCGTGTGCCCTGGTCGCGGCCGGGGTGCCGGACCTGCGACCCAGCAACCTGCGGCGCAGTTTCGGAGACGCGTTGCTCGCCGCCCGCCGCGCGGTCATCGACGCCGCGACCGCGTGCGGCGATCCTGATCGGAAGGATCTGGTGCTGCTGCGCGGGCAACTCGCGCAGATCAACCGGCGACGTGAGGAGCTGCTTGCCCCGGTCCGGGTGCTGGAGCGGTCGGCGCTGCGGCCGTCGGTCGACCACAACGACCTGCACCCGGGGAACGTGCTCCTCGGCGGGGGCAGCCCCCGCTTCTACGACTGGGGTGATGCCAGCATCGCCCATCCCTTCGCGGCGGTGCAGCTGCCGCTCGGCTACCTGCGGCACGTGAGCAGGGACGAGAAGCTGTTCACCGAGACCCGCGACGCCTACCTGGAGGGCTTCGCCGGGTCGGCGTGCGGGGAGGACCTGCGCGCGACCCTGGACGCCGCGGTGCGGCTGGCGCCGATCTCCCGCACCCTGAGCTGGGACCGGGCGTTGCGCCTGAGCCGGGAACTCGGCGAGCCCATCGACTCGGAGCAGTTGCTGGCCCCGGCCCGGACCTTTGTCAAACTGCTCGATCCCGAGCCGTACCACTGGCCCTGGGCCTGACGCCGCCGTCACCGACGTCCCCTTCTGGGCCTCCCGCGCCTTCCGCCCGCTTTCGTTGGCTCTAGACGTCCCCGGGCAGCGGGTCGGTGGCCTCCGGGTTGCCGGCGTCCGCCGGCGCCTCCGGGACGGGGTCCGGGTCGACCGGTTCCGGGTCCGGGGGCTGAGGCGAACGGCCGCGCGGATCGAACGCGTCCGCCCGGAGGATGAGCGCGCCCATCCCGAACCCGGGGCCGGGATCGAAACCGGGGTCGGCGTTCAGGTACGAGGTCTTGTCCAGGACGAGCAGGCCCAGCAGCACCTCGGCCACGATCCGGCCGCCGACCGGGCCGAGCTGCTGTCCGCCGCCCAGTTCGGCCTCCCGGAGGACGTAGAACCACAGCGGCGCCCGGTTCTTCCAGCCGGTGCCCGCCACCCCCAACTCGGCGTTGGTGAGGGGGGCGATCCCCATGGCGGCGGCCACCTCCTGACCGCTGGGCAGCCCGAGACGTTTGCCGCGCAACAGGTTCCGTTCGGCCAGGGCCACGATGGCGCCCGCGGTGGGTGCGACCACGGTCGACGGCAGGGTGGACAGCGGCAGCGACAACTGCGGGTCGATACGGCGGGCCTGGTTGCGGTCGTCCGGCGCGGACAGGCCCGGGATGTCGAAGAAGTAGTTCCAGTCGATCCACAGGTCGGCCGGGATCCGGCGGTGGCCCCGCAGGTCCTCGTAGCCGTCCGGCGCGAAGATCGGGACGGTGTGACCGTCCTGGACCTCGTACTCGGCGCGGATCTGCGAATGCCCGAAACGGAAGGCGGCGCCGGAGAACTCGAGCGGGATGTAGGGCCGGGCGGCGTTCCGGGGCTTGTAGAAGGCGTTGGTGGTGGTCCACGTGCCGTTGCCCCGACGTACCAGCAGCGCGTCCACCGCGGCCTGACCGACGATCCGCGGCAGGTAGTCGTGCACGATCACCCACTGGAAGTGCCACCGGGTCTGTCGCCGGGCCTGCTCGAAAGTCATCCCGGCGTCCATGAAGCGGTTGTGCAGCCGCAGGAAGACGGTGTGCAGCTGGGCGACGATGAGGTTCTCGTCGTTGCGGGGATCGCCGAGGTAGGCGGCGCCGACCTCGTCCCGCGGCAGGTCGGTGAGTCCGTCGTGGACCGACGTCAGCAGGTAGCCGGGCCGGGCCGGGTCGTACAGCTCGGGGTTGGCCGCGGGCCCACCGCCGTAGACGCTGCCGAGGTCGAAACGCGGGGTGTCGAAGTTGACCATCGCCGACGTGTCCTGCTTCTGCTGGGTCAGCGGCGTCCGGTCCAGGGTGATGTCGTGGTCGACGAACTGGCCGAAGTAGATGTAGCCGGCCGGCATCGAGGTGTCGAAGGCGACGTCGCTGTTCTTGACGTCCGACAGGGGGGCCTTGCCGTCGTTCATCTGTCGGGCCATCCCGCGCAGCAGGCTGTCGCTCGGAGCGTAGGCCGGCAGCTTCTTGAACATCAGACCGAAACGGGCCTCCTTGTCGCGGCCGTACCGGGTCACGATGTCCATCCCGCGCAGCCCCCGGCCGTGCGACCCCTTCAGGGCCCGCCGGCCGGCGGCGGCTGCCGGCACCGCGCCCAGCAGATCGACGGTGGCCAGTGCCGCGGTCGCCACCGTGGCGACCACACCGTTCAGGAAGGTGCGGCGCCGCAGCGTGCCCCCGGTGTGCCGCCCGGTCGAGTCGGTGACGGACGGTGCCGGTGCGGCGTGGCCGGTGAACGGGCAGACGGATGCGGCGGCGGTCTGACGCATGAGAGCTCCCCCAGGATGTCGGTCCGTCGCATCCTGCGGACGACCGGGGGTGGGCGGGCAGCCCCGATCTGAGGGTCGAAACGTCCCCAAATTCGGGGAGTCCGCCCGGCTACCGGTGCAGTCAGGGGGCGGGCGCGGTCAACGGGTCGGGCGCCCGGCGCTCCCGGCGTGCGTTCTGCTCGTCGCCGACGACGACGGCGAACCCCTCGCGCGCCCAGTACTCGAACCCACCGAGGAGTTCGCGCACCCGGGTGTAGCCGAGCTCGGCCAGCAGCAGGCCGGCGCGGGTGCTCCCGTTGCAGCCGGGGCCCCAGCAGTACACGACCAGGTCCGCGGTCCGGTCGGGGGCGATCGCGCCGATCCGTTCGGCCAGGTCGGACAACGGGACGGGGACGGCGTCCGGAAGCCGGCCCTGCTGCCAGGCGGCCCGGGTACGGACGTCGATCACCAGCGGCCGGTCGCCGCGGGCGCGGGCTGCGGCGAGATCGGCCGGGTCGGTCTGGAAGCGGAGGCGGTCGGCGAAGAACCGGGCTGCGGTGGTCATGTCCCGATCCCACCCGAGGACGGCCGCGACGGGCAGACGCCAACGACTGCCCTTCCGGGGAACGGCCGGTGGATCGACGGTAGATTCCGGTTCATGGCGCGTGATCCCCGGCCCGAGCTGGATGCCACCGATCACCGCATCCTCGAGCACGTCCAGCGCGACGGGCGGACGAGCACCGCTGATCTCGGCCGGGCGGTGAACCTGTCGGCCAGCGCCACGGCCGAACGGCTGCGCCGGCTGACCGAGACCGGCGTGATCACCGGGTACACCGCCCGCCTCGATCCGGAGGCGCTCGGGTATCCGGTGATGGCGTTCGTGCGGTTGGCGTACCGGTCGGGCAACTACAAGCCGTTCCACGACCTGCTCGACAGCACCCCGGAGATCGTCGAGGCCCATCACGTCACCGGCGAGGACTGTTTCGTCCTCAAGACCCTGGCCCGGTCGATGCGCGACCTGGAACGGATCACCGGTCGGCTGGCGACGTTGGGGAACATCGCGACCAGCGTCGTCTACTCCAGTCCGCTGACCGGCCGGCCCGTGCACCCGGCCTGAGCCGGACCGCCCCCGACGCCTGCGCCCGACCCATCGAGAAAGAAAGAAGACACCGCCATGGAACTCGGCCGGTACGGCATCTGGATCCGCAAGCAGGACGTGTCGCCCGACTTCGCCCGTCAGGTCGAGGAACTCGGCTACGGGACGTTGTGGGTCGGTGCGTCGCCGGGCGGCGACCTGGCCGAGGTGGAGGCGCTGCTGGCCGCCACCGACCGGATCGTGGTGGCCACCGGGGTCGTGAACATGTGGGCGACCCCGGCGGCGGAGGCCGCGGCGGCCCATCACCGGCTGGCCGACCGGTTCGGCGCGCGGTTCCTGCTCGGGGTTGGGATCGGCCACCGGGAGTCGACCGCCGAGTACCGCACCCCCTACGCGACGATCGTCGACTACCTGGACGAGCTCGACGAAGCGGGGGTGCCGGCGTCGGGGCGGGTGCTCGCCGCGCTGGGGCCGCGGGTGCTGCGGTTGTCGGGGGAGCGGGCGGTCGGCGCCCACCCGTACTTCACGACGCCCGAACACACCCGCCTGGCCCGCGAGACCCTGGGCACCGGGCCGCTTCTCGCGCCGGAGCAGAAGGTGGTGCTGGACACCGATCCGCGGCGGGCCCGCGAGCTGGCCCGGCCGACCGCCGCCTACTACCTGGAGCGGGTCAACTACCGCCGGAACCTGCAGCGGTTGGGATGGTCGGACGCCGACGTGGCGGGCGGCGGGAGCGACGCGTTGATCGACGCCCTGGCCCGGCACGGGGATGCACAGACCCTCGCCGCCGGTCTGGACGAGCACCTGGCCGCGGGCGCCGACCACGTGTGCGCACAGGTGCTCACCCCGGGTGGTGACGGGGACGAGGCGGCCCGGTCGGCCGGAGTGCGCGCCCTGGCGGAGGCCCTGCGGCTGAGCAGCTGACGCCCGGGCCCGGCAACGGGGGCATACTCCGAACCCATGAGCCCCGCGCACACGTTCTCCCGCCCTGTCGTCACTCCGGACGACCACCCGGTCGATCTGGTGATCCAGGCCCCGCGCGCCCTGATCGACGGCCGGGAGCAGGCGGTCGACGTCCACGTCCGGCTGGGTCGCATCGTCGCCCTGGCGGCCCCGGGCAGCCCGGTCAGCGCCGGGCGCACCGTCACCCTGGCCGCCGACGAGGTGCTGATCCCGGGTTTGGTCGATACCCACGTGCACATCAACGAGCCGGGGCGCACCGAGTGGGAGGGCTTCGACTCGGCCACCCTGGCGGCCGCGCACGGCGGCGTGACCACCGTCATCGACATGCCGTTGAACTCGCTGCCGCCGACCCTGACGGCGGCCGCGCTGGCCACCAAGCGGGCCGCCGCCCGGGGGTGCTGCCGGGTGGACACCGGGTTCTGGGGCGGCTGCGTCCCGACCAACCTCGACGACCTGCCGGAGCTGTTCGCCGCCGGGGTGTTCGGGGTGAAGTGTTTCCTGCAGGACTCCGGCGTCCCCGAGTTCCCGCCGGTCGACGCGGCCGAGCTGAAGGCGGCGATGGAGGTGATCGCCGGGGTCGGGGGGCTGCTGCTGGTGCACGCCGAGGATCCGGCGGTGCTGCACACCGCGCCCACCCCGCAGGGCCGCAGCTACGCCGCGTTCGTCGCCTCCCGGCCGGACACCGCCGAGAGCAGCGCCGTGCAACGGTGCGTCGAGACCGCCGCGGCGACGGGCTGCCGCACCCACATCGTGCACCTGTCCAGCGCGGCCGGGGTGGAGCTGATCCGCCAGGCCAAGGCCGACGGCGTACCGATCACCGCCGAGACCTGCCCGCACTACCTGACTCTCGAGGCGGAGTCGATCCCGGACGGTGCGCCGCAGTACAAGTGCTGCCCGCCGGTCCGGGGTCGGTCCGACCAGGACGCGCTGTGGGCCGGCCTGCTGGACGGCACCGTCGACATCGTGGTGTCCGACCATTCGCCGAGCACCCCGGAACTGAAGCTGCTCGACGTCGGCGACCTCGGCCTGGCCTGGGGCGGGATCGCCGGCCTGCAGTTCGGTCTCGGTGCCGTCTGGGCGGCCGCGCAGCAGCGCGGGATCGACCTGGCCACCGTGCTGGCGTGGATGTCCCGTGGCCCGGCCGATCTGGCCGGATTGGAGCACAAGGGCCGTATCGAGATCGGCGCCGACGCCGACCTGGTCGCTCTGGCCGTCGACGAGACCTACACCGTGGTCCCCGGTCTCGTGCGGCACCGACACCCGGTCACGCCGTATCTCGGACGTGAATTGCGCGGCGTGGTTCGCGCCACCTGGTTGCGGGGCACCCGATTGGACGACGAGTTGGTCGCCGGACGCCTCATCGGCGCACTCTGAGATATATCCGACTGCTCTGAACTGGGGAAACGGCGAAACCAGGCAGATATATCCCCCGCGTTATCGGGCCGCAACAATGCGTTCCTAGTGTCCTGTCCAACGTTCTGACGCGGACAGGAAATGGCGCGTCGGAACGGGAACCGCGTGTGCACCCGGGCCCGGTGTGCAGGCGGTGATGCGGTACGCCGGCGGCGATCGTCCGCCGGCCGAGTGTTCTCGACCGAGTCGAGACCGTCGCCTTCTGCTGGAGTTCCGATGACCGATACCGCCCCCGTCACCGGGTCCGCCTCCGGGCCGCCCGAGCAGGCCCCGTCCGTCGACCACCCGGCCGGTGCCGGGCTGATCAAGCCCGGGTACGACCCGCGGCTGACCAACGAGGAACTGGCCCCGCTGCGTAAGCAGAACTGGAAGGCCTACAACTTCTTCGCGTTCTGGATGTCCGACGTCCACTCGGTCGGCGGCTACGTCTTCGCCGGCAGCCTGTTCGCCCTCGGTCTGGCCGCCTGGCAGGTGCTCGTCGCCCTGCTGGTCGGCATCACCATCGTCTACCTGCTCTGCAACCTGGTCGCCCGGCCCAGCCAGGCCACCGGCGTGCCCTACCCGGTCGCCTGCCGGGTGCCGTTCGGTGTGCTCGGCGCCAACGTCCCGGCCATCATCCGCGGCCTCATCGCCGTCGCCTGGTACGGCATCCAGACCTACCTGGCCTCGCACTCGCTGGTCATCCTGGCCATCAGCCTGTGGCCGAACCTCGCCCCCTACGGTGACGTCAACCAGTACGGCTTCGCCGGCCTGTCGCTGCTCGGCTACGTCGGCTTCTTCATCATGTGGGTCGCCCAGGCGCTGGTGTTCTGGCGCGGCATGGAGGCCATCCGCAAGTTCATCGACTTCTGCGGCCCCGCCGTCTATGTCGTCATGTTCCTGCTCTGCGGCTACCTCGTCCTGCAGGCCGGCTGGGACAACATCGACTTCAACCTGGCCGAGGACGGCACCAGCATCACCGGTCTGGCCGTGCTGCCCGCGCTGCTGTCGGCGATCGCGCTGGTCGTCTCGTACTTCTCCGGCCCGATGCTGAACTACGGCGACTTCTCCCGCTACGGCAAGACGTTCGCCGCGGTCAAGAAGGGCAACTTCCTCGGTCTGCCGGTCAACTTCCTGGTCTTCTCGATCGTCACCGTGGTCACCGCCGCGGCCACCCGCCCCGTCTACGGCGAGCTCATCACCGACCCGGTGGAGACCGTCGGCCGGCTCGGCAACACCTACGCCATCGTGCTGGGCGCCCTGACGTTCATGATCGCGACCGTCGGCATCAACATCGTCGCCAACTTCGTCTCCCCGGCGTTCGACTTCTCCAACGTCTGGCCGCAGAAGATCAGCTGGCGGATGGGCGGCATGATCGCCGCCGTCGGTTCGGTGCTGCTCACCCCGTGGAACCTGTTCAACAGCCCCACCACGATCCACTACACGCTGGACATCCTGGGTGCCTTCATCGGCCCGCTGTACGGCGTGCTGATCGCCGACTACTACCTGATCAAGAAGCGCAAGGTCTACATCGACGACCTGTACTCGATGAAGTCGGACGGGGCGTACTACTACAAGAACGGCTACAACCCGGTGGCGATCGTGGCCACCCTGGTCGGTGCCGTCGTCGCCCTGATCCTGGTCTTCTTCAGCTTCGGTGACTCGGCCAACTACAGCTGGTTCGCCGGTGCCGCGGTCGGTTTCGCGATCCACTACCTGGTCAGCCGCAACCAGCCCGAGCGCAAGCCGGCGGCGACCGTCGGTGGCGCCGAGGGCGTCGAGGTCATCTGACCCGATCAAACACGGCAAGCCGGACGTTCACGCCCCGGCGGTCAGTGCTCGCCCACCACGGTGGACGGGCCGACCGCCGGGGCTTTCGCGTCCAGTCCGCTCAACTCCAGGACGTCGGCCACCGAGCTGTCCGGTTCGGCCAGCACGTCCAGGGCCGTGCCGTGCCGCTCGTGCCGGTCGCGGGCGGTGAACAGTGCTCGTACCCCGGCGCTGGACAGCACCGTCACCCCCGTGAGATCCACGGTCAGGGGCAGCATCCCGCCGCGACCCGCACTGTCGAGCCGTTCGGCCACCGTGTCGGCCGTCGACGCGTCGACCGCCCCGGTCACGACGACCACGGCCGGAGGCCCGGCCATGACCCGCACGGTGACGCCGGGGCCGGGTTCGGACCGGGAGCCGAGGGTCGCCGCGCCGAGATGGGCGAGCCGCCGCATCCGCGAGCGCAGGACCACCACCGTCCCGCCGTCGGCCGGGTGTTCCACGCGCAGCTCGTCGACCAGTGACCCGGCGATCCACAGACCCCGCCCGGCCCCCTCCCCGGCCGTGGACGTCGCCGGCGGCCAGAGACCGCCGTCGGCGATGCGGATCTCGACGACCCCTTCCGCCGTCAGTTCGCCGGTCACGGCAATGGTCTCGTCCCGGCCGTCGCCGCGCCGGTGCGCGTACTCGACCACGTTGTTGCCGACTTCGGTGACGGCCAACGTCAGGGCCTGGGACTGGCCGCTGGTCGCCGGGAACTCGCCCAGCCACGCGGCGACCCGGGACCGCAGCACCGTCAGCTGCGCGCGCTCGGCGGGCACGTCGATGGACAGGGGGCCGACGGGGGTCCGTCGGCGGGCGGCGAGCACGGTGACGTCGTCGTGGTGGCCGGACCGGGTGAGCACCTCCACCGTCTGTTCGCAGACGCGCTCCGTGCGCGACATCGACGCGCCCAGCGGCATGATGCGGTTGGCCGCCGCGTCCCCCGCGACGGTCGCGAGGGTCTCCAGGGTCTGCCGGCGACGCTGGCCGGCCCGGTCGATCAGGCCGTCGGAGTACAGCAGCAGCACGTCGTCCGGTCCCACGGTGTCGGTGCCCACCGTCGGCGGCTGACCGGATCCCGGGTGGGCGGGTCCGGTCGGGGTCAGGTACCGGGCGGCCCCGGTGGGGTTCACCAGCAGGGGCGGCGGATGGCCGATGGTGCAGTAGGTCAGGGCGCCGTCCTGCGGGTCGAGGACAGCGACACACAGGGTGGTCGCCCGCAGGGCCGGGTCGTCACCGATGTAGCGGTCGAGATCGGCGACGGCCGCGGCGAGCTCGCCGTGGCGGCTCTGCAGGGCATGGCGGAGCACGACCCGCAGTTGGCCCATGGCCGCTGACGCGGCGACCCCGTGGCCGACGACATCGCCGACGACCAGCCCGACCCGCCCGTGATCGAGTTGCACGGCGTCGAACCAGTCCCCGCCGGCCGCCTGCCCAAGCGCGGCGACGAGGTAACGGGCCGACAGTTCGACGGCGGGCAGGACCGGCAGGTGGGCGGGCAGCAGGGCGCGCTGCAGTTCCAGCGTGAGGTCGTGGGCGGCGGCGTACCGGCGTTCGGCGTGCCGGGCCCGGGTCTGTTCCTCGTGGTGGGCCCGGACCCGGTCGGACACGTCGGCCGCGGTGACCAGGACCCCACGGCGCCGACCGTCCGGCCAGTCCCACGGGACGATCAGGCAGTCCAGGTAGACCTCGCGCAGCGCCGTCCCCTCGCCGAGCTGCGCCCGCCAGCCGACGAGCTGTTCACCGAGTCCGTTGTCCCGCACCCGGTCGAGCATCGAGACGATCTGCTGCGACACGGCTTCCGGGATGACGTGCCGCACCGTGCGACCGACGACATCGGCCCGGCCGATCAGCGTCTCGTACGCCGGGTTCGCGGCGACGATCAGGTGCTCGGGGCCCTGGAGGGCGACGGCGGCGACCGGTAGTGCGGTGAACGCCGCCGCCACCACGGCCGCGTCCCGGGGGCGCCCGTCAGCCATGGCCGGGGCTGATCCGGGCATTGCGGAAGGTGGCGGCGGGGCGAGGTGCAGGCATCGGTGGGGTCTTTCGCGGCGCGTCGAGAGAACCGGACCACGCTGCCTGTTGAGCACGGCGGGCTGAGCATATCGGCCGAAAGGATCATTCCGGCAGCACTTCATCTCATTCGGTGAGCGCCTGGCTGCGCCGTTCCGGCAGACCCAGCGCCCCGACCGCCGCGACGAGGAAGAACACCCCGAACACCGTGAACAGCAGACCGGTGCCGCCCCACTCCCGCAGCACCGGGACCAGCAGAGGTGCGATCACCGAGGCGATCCGGCCCGTCCCGGCCGCCCACCCGGCGCCGGTGGCGCGCAGGGCCGTCGGGTAGACCTCCGGGGTCACCGCGTACAGCGCGCCCCAGGCGCCGAGGTTGAAGAACGAGAGCAGACAGCCGCCGAGCAGCACCATCGGCACGCTGCCGGCCATCGAGAACACGCCGGCCGCGACCGCCGATCCGACCAGGAAGGTGGCCAGAGTGGGCCGGCGGCCCCAGGTCTCGACGAGGACGGCGGCCACCGCGTACCCGGGCAGCTGGGCCAGCGTGATGATCAACGTGTACTCGAACGACTTCACCAGCGAGAAGCCGTCGGCCACCAGCAGAGTCGGTAACCAGATGAAGGCGCCGTAGTAGGAGAAGTTCACGCAGAACCAGACCAGCCACAGGCACACGGTCCGGCGGCGCAGACCCGACGACCACAGCGCCGCGATCCGGCCGCCGGTGGGCTCGGTCGCGGCGGTCGGCTTGGCCGGTGGGGCGGAGGCCGCGTCCGGAGCGGGGAGGCCGGCGGACTCCTCGAAACGCCGGACGGCGGCCTCGGCCTCGGCGTGCCGCCCGCGACCCTCCAGGAACCGCACGGACTCCGGCAGTCCCATCCGCACCACCACCGAGTAGACGGCCGGGACGGCGCCGAGGGCCAGCGCCCACCGCCAGCCGTTGTCACCGAGCGGGACCACGAAGTACCCGATCAAGGCGGCGACCGTCCAGCCGACCGCCCAGAACGCCTCGAGGATGACGATGACCCGCCCCCGGATGCGTGGCGGGGCGAACTCGCTGACTAGGGTCGAGGCGACCGGGAGCTCGGCCCCCAGCCCGAGCCCGACGACGAACCGCAGCACGATCAGCGCACCGATCGACCAGGACAGCGCCGAGGCGCCGGTGGCCACGCCGTAGACCAGCAGGGTCAGGGCGAAGACCGACCGCCGGCCGATCCGATCGGCCAGCAGCCCGCCGAGGCTCGCGCCCAGGGCCATCCCAATGAACCCGGCGGAGGCCACCCAGGACAGCTGCCCCGGCGTGGCTCCCCAGGTGACGACCAGCTGGGCGAGGATGAACGACACCAGGCCGACGTCCATCGCGTCCAGGGCCCACCCCACCCCGGACCCGAGCAGCAGCTTGCGGTGCTGCCCGGTGAACGGCAGCGAGTCGAGCCGCTGGGTGCGGGTGAGACCTGACCTCTCGCGGGCCGGAACATCGGTCATGGCACACGCCCTTCGTCATCCGACCGGTGCACCGCGATGTCACGGTGCCGGCTGATCCTCGCGCGGCGGCGCCCGCCCGGCGCGCGCGACCCCGGTGTGGGCGACGGACGTCCCCCGGCCGGGTGTCACGATGGGCGCATGAGCGATCCCAGCGCCCCGTCCCCGATCACCCGTCTGTCGACCCACGTCCTGGACGCCGCGCTCGGCCGGCCGGCCGCCGGCATCCCGGTGGTCCTGGAATCCGTCGCCCCGGACGGTGGCTGCGTGCTCGTCGGCGAGGGCGTCACCGACGACGACGGCCGGGTCGGGCAGGTCAACACGGCCGATCTCGAACCGGGCGAGTACCGCCTGTCGCTGGCCACCGCGTCCTACTTCACCGCCCACCACGGCGCCGTGTTCTACCCGGCCGTCGCGGTGACGTTCGTGCTCGACGGGGCCCGCCCGCACTACCACATCGCCGTCCTGGCCAGCACGTTCTCGTACACCACGTATCTCGGCAGCTGACGCGGAACGGCGGCCAGTCGACACCTGGCTGTCACACGGGGTTGTCACCATCCCTGGTGCACACCTGACGACGACGGACCACGGGAGCTGATCGATGGGCATCGTGCTGGGACCCAACCGCTACGGCAAGGCCGAGGTGCGGATGGTCTTCGTGAACCGGGAATCGCCGGTCCACGAGATCACCGACGTCAACGTCACCAGTCAATTGATCGGCGATTTCGTCGACACCCACCTGACCGGGGCGAACGACGCCGTCATCGCGACCGACACCCAGAAGAACACCGTCTACGCGCTGGCCCGGACCGGCGGGATCACCTCGCCGGAGGAGTTCGCGCTCCGCCTGGCCCGCAACTTCGTCGACCAGTACGACCAGGTCACCGGGGCCCGGATGGCCGTGGAGCAGTTCGGCTGGACCCGCATCAGCACCTCGGCCGGCCCGCACGACCACGCCTTCGCCAAGGGCACGGAGGAGAAGCGGACCACCGTCGTCGTCAAGGACGGCGCGGCCGAGCACGTGGTCTCCGGGCTCACCGGACTGGTGGTGCTGAAGTCGACCGGCAGCGAGTTCTGGGGCTTCCCGCAGGTCGACTACACCTCACTGGTCGAGACCGCCGACCGCATCCTGGCCACCGCGGTCACCGCGACCTGGGTGCACTCGTCGACCGACCTGGACTGGAACGCCACGTTCACGACGATCCGCGAGGCGCTGCTCGAGGCGTTCGCCACCACCCACAGCCTGTCCCTGCAGCAGACCCTTTACGCCATGGGCAAGGGCGCGCTCGAGGCCGTCCCCGAGGTGGCGGAGATCCGGCTGTCGCTGCCGAACAAGCACCACTTCCTGGTCGACCTGGACAAATGGGGCCTGGACAACCCGAACCAGGTCTTCTTCGCGGCCGACCGCCCCTACGGGCTCATCGAGGCGGCCATCGTCCGGGAGGAGGCACCGGTGCCGACCGGGATCTGGGCGGCCGCCGGGCTTTTCGCCTGAGGGCCTCAGGCGGCCTCGACCACGCCGCACGCCGCCCGGCCACCGGAGTCGCCGGTGTTGAGGGTCTCGGCGTCCGGGGTGGGGGCGTACCGGGTCGGGATGTTGCCGAAGTTGTCCGGCCCGAGATGCACCATCACCGCGCTGCCGTCGGCGTCCAGCAGGGCGTCCACCGGCAGGGCGTCGGTGGTCGTCATCAGCTCGGCGGTCCCGTCCGACCCGATCTGCAGTGAGGTCAGGTCGCCGTCGTGGCCGGCGTGGTTCTCGCCCTCGGACTTGAGATGGCCGCCGGCCGACAGGAAGTCGCCGGTCTGGGCCGGGTCGGTGGGGTTGGCGCTGTTCGGCTCGCACTTGCCGATGGTGTGCACGTGGAAGCCCTTGAACCCGGGTTCGAGTCCGGTGACCGAGGCCCGCACGATCATGGTCGACCCCTCGGTGCTGAACGTGACGGTCCCGACCTCGGTGCCGTCCGGGGTGGCGAGCCGAGCCCGGGCCACCTCGGTCCCGCCGGCCCCACTCGTCGGGTCCGCGCTGGTACTGGTGGCGCCGCCCGATCCGCCGTCCAGCCCGGTGGGATCCGTGGTCCCGGTGGCGATGGGGACGGTGCCGTTCCCGGCGGAGACGTTCAGGTCGGTGCCGCTGGTGACGGTGGTCGGGGCGGTGGTCCCGGCCGTCCCGCTGTCGCCGCCGCCGCAGGCGGCCAGCAGGGTGAGGGCCGCCCCGGCGGCGGCGGTGGTCAGGAGCTGGCGGCCGGTTCTCGAGGTGCGCATCGGAATCCTCCAGTTGTCGTTATGACAAGTCGGGTACCCGATCAGGTGGCGCCGAACCCCGGAAGGTCGCAGCGCGTCACGCCTTCCGACCATGAGTGAACGGGATCAATCGGGCGGTCCTCGCTGAATCGGTTAATCACACGTTTACGTATGACGAGGCCGACGGAAACCTGCACTGATCACAGTGCTGTCCGTGCGGCGCTTGCCCGCCGTACCCGCCGACGTGAGGGTGATCGGGCGGTCCCGATCCAGGAGAAGAGGAGCCGACCATGGGTTTTCGCCCGCAACGCGGTCCCGACGGTCAGGTGCTCGAACCGGTCGACGAGCTGCCGCCGTGGCGCATGCTCATCCCGCTCGGCATCCAGCACGTCCTGGCGATGTACGCCGGGGCGGTCGCCGTCCCCCTGGTCGTCGGTGGCGCGCTCATCGCGGCCGGCAAGCTCGACCCCTCTCACCTGGGCTACCTGGTCACGGCCGACCTGTTCGTGGCCGGCATCGCCACGATCATCCAGTCGATCGGCTTCAAGTACTTCGGCGTGCGACTACCCCTGATGCAGGGCTGCACGTTCGCCGCCGTCTCGCCGATGATCGTCATCGGCTCGACCTACGGGGTGACCGCCATCTACGGCGCGGTCATCGCCTCCGGCGTGTTCATGATGGCGCTGGCACCGCTGTTCGCCCGGCTGGTGCGGTTCTTCCCGCCGCTGGTCACCGGCACCGTCATCCTCATCATCGGTCTGTCGCTGATGGGTGTGGCCGCCAACTGGGTGGCCGGCGGGCTCGTCACCGAGGCCGGAGCCGCTCCGGCCAACGTCGGCCTCGCCGCCGGCGTGCTGCTGTTCATCGTCCTCATCGAACGATTCGCCCCGCCCGTGCTCGCCCGGGTGTCGATCCTGCTCGGCATCGTCGTCGGCACGCTGGTGGCCATCCCGTTCGGCATGACGCACTGGAACAAGGTCGGTGACGCGTCCTGGGTCGGGGTGACCACGCCCTTCTACTTCGGCTTCCCGGTCTTCGAGATCTCCGCGGTCGTCTCGATGTGCATCGTGGCGCTGGTGATCATGACCGAGACCACCGGCGACATCCTGGCCATCGGCGAGATCACCAAGACCAAGGTGGACGGCCGCCGGCTGGCCGACGGCCTGCGGGCCGATGGCCTGTCCACGATGCTCGGCGGCGTCTTCAACACGTTCCCGTACACGGCGTTCGCGCAGAACGTCGGCCTGGTGTCGATCACCGGAGTCCGCAGCCGTTACGTGGCCACCCTCGCCGGCGGCATCCTGCTGATCCTCGGTCTGACGCCGAAGATGGGGGCCATCGTCGAGGGCATCCCGCAGCCCGTGCTGGGTGGGGCCGGGATCGCGCTGTTCGGGATGGTGGCCGCGTCGGGTGTCCGGACGCTGTCGACGGTGAAGTTCAACAACAAGAACATCCTCATCGTGGCCATCTCGCTGGGGATCGCGATGATCCCGATCGTCCGCGACGACTTCTACAACGCCTTCCCGACGTGGTTCAAGACCATCTTCCACTCCGGCATCAGCGCCGGCGCGATCACCGCGATCCTGCTCAACCTGCTGCTGAACTCTGACAAGGTCCGCGCCCAGGAAGCGGCCAAGGGTGACGACGGGATCGCCGGGCACGACGCCGTCCGCGAGGCCCCGCAGGTCCACCCCATCGGCGAGGCGGCCGACGTCCCCCGCTGACCCGCTCGTCCAGACGTTCCCTCCTGCAGACGTCGGCGTGGGGGCCCCGCCCCCCCCCCCCCCCCCCCCCACGCCGGCTTCGTCGGTGCCGCTAGCCTCGGCGGGAACCGTCGAGGGGGGACACCGTGACGCTGCCGACTGCGGACCCGACGGCCGCGGCCGTGCAGGCGGCGGTCGACGCCGCCGGCGACCCGGAGCGGGCCGCCGTCATGGCCCGGTTCTTCAAGACCGGACCCGGCGAGTACGGCGAGGGGGACGTCTTCGTCGGGGTGACCGTCCCGGAGCTGCGGCGCATCGCCCGCGAGTTCCGCGGCATCGACCCCGCACAGGTCCGGGCGCTGCTCGAATCACCCGTCCACGAGCACCGGCGGATCGCCCTGACCCTGCTGCGCACCGAGTTCGAGCGCGCCGTCGACCCGCGACCCTGGGTGCAGATCTACCTCGACGCGCTCCGCGACGGCTGCGTCGACAACTGGGATCTGGTCGACGCCTCGGCCGACAGCATCCTCGGCGAGTGGCTGCGCCGGCAGGGCGACCACCATCCGCTCGTCGAGATGGCCGGCCACCCGGACCTGTGGGTGCGGCGGGTCGGCATCGTCGGCACCTTCGCCTTCATCCGTCACGACGACCCGGCGCCGCTGCTGGAGATCGCGCCGTCGGTGATCGACGACCGGCGGGACCTCATCCAGAAGGCCTTCGGGTGGACGCTGCGCGAGATCGGCAAGCGCATCGACGAACGGTTGCTCACCGACTTCCTGAGCGAGAACGCGGCCCGGATGGGACGCACCGCACTCAGCTACGCCGTCGAGCGGTTGACGCCCGAGCAGCGCGCCCACTTCCGCGCGCTGCGCTGACCCGGGTGGGCCGCCGCCTCAGGCCCACGGCCAGCCCGGCGAGGACCACGCCGAGGCCCACCCACACCGCCACGGGCGGAGCGGAGGCACCGGCCGCCAGGGCGATGAGCGTCGCCGCCGGCCCGGCCACCCCGGCGAGCAGTCCGGTGACCGCCGACCCCAACTGGTCGACGCTGCGGAACCACAGCACGAATGCCGCTGCGGTGGCCAGGGCCAGCCACGCGCAGGCCAGCAGCGGACCCGGCGCCCCGAGCTGGGGGAGGGTCTCGCGTTCCCCGGTGAGGCCGACGACCCCGCACCCGAGGGCGGCGACGACGGTGGTCGCCGTCGAGTACGTCCACGCGCCGAGCCGACCCACGACCCGGGCCCCGCACACCGTGAACGCCGTCTCGCCGAGGAGCATGACCACGGCGCAGGCCACCCCGACGGGGTCGGTGCGGCCGCCGCCGGCCACCAGGGCGGCCCCCGCGCTGACGACCACGGCCCCGAGCACCACCCGGCCGGAGGGGCGTCGTCCGGTGGTCCCGGATCGTCGCGCGGTCAGCGGGCCGAGCAGGGCGAGCAGGATCGGTACGGCAGCCACCGCGGTGCCCAGCGCGGCCGGGTCGGCATGGCGGGTGCCGACGACCAGCGCCGCGTTGTAGGCGACGAGACCGGAGCCGGCGCCCAGGCCGATCCACCGCCACTCCGCGCCCCGCGGTCGGCGCAGGACCTGCCGGAACGGCCGCGCCAGCGCCAGCAGAAGAGCGGCCGCCAGTCCGTAGCGGACGGCCTGGGCGGCGAAGAGCGGGGCGGACGTGAGGGGCGCACTGGCCACGACGGCACTTCCGACCAGCACCATCGCGGTGGTGGCCGGCAGGACCGCCCGGAGTGGGTGCGGAGTGGGTGGTGTCGGAGTGGGCACCGGGCGACCGTGTCAGGAGCATGGTCCAGGAAGAAGGACCAAGCAGGACCCGCTCCGATGGACCATGCGAGCTTTATGCTGCTCGACCATGACGGCGGTGGACGATCCGCATCGGAGCCCTGGCCCGGTGGCGACTGCAGAGGCGACCCCCGCGGCACGCGGCAGCGACTTTCTCCAGCTCGACCCCGGCGCGGCCCCGGCCCGGGACCGGGTCGGGTGGCTGGCCGACGAGCTGCGGCGCGCCGTCCAGGATGGGCGGCTGGGCCTCGGGTCTCGGCTCCCGGCGACGCGGATCCTCGCCGCGGAGCTGGGTTTCGCCCGGGGCACCGTGGTCGAGGCCTATCGGCGGCTGGCCGAGACCGGAGTGCTGGACGGCGACCGCGGCGCGGGGACCCGGGTGGTCGCCGTGCCCTCGGTCGTCGGGTCGACGCCGCCGACCGCGGACTCCGTCATCGACGTCGCCTCCGGTCTGCCGGATCTCGCCGCCTTCCCGCGGGCGGCCTGGTTGCGGGCCGAACGGGAGGTCCTGGCCACCGCGACGGCCACCGAACTCGGTTACGCCCATCCGCAGGGCTCGCCGGCCCTCCGGCACGAACTGGCGGCCTGGTTGGCCCGCAGCCGCGGGATCCGCACCACCGCCGAACAGGTCGTCATCACCGCCGGCGTGACCGGCGCGCTGAGCCTGCTGGCCCAGGTGCTGCGCGAGCGCGGTGTCCGCTCCTGCGCGGTCGAGGATCCGAGCGCCCATGGCAACCGGGTCATCCTGCAGGCCTGGCTGGACGACGTGGTCGGGGTCCCGGTCGATGACCAGGGGCTGGTGGTCGCCGATCTCGCGGTCACCGGCCGGTCGGCGGTGCTGGTCACCCCCGCCCACCAGTACCCGACCGGCGTCGTCCTGAGCCCGGCCCGACGGCGTGAGCTCGTCGCCTGGGCCCGGGCCGAGCAGCGGTGGGTCATCGAGGACGACTACGACTCGGAGTACCGCTACGACCGGGCCCCGGTGCCGGCACTGCACCCACTGGCGCCCGACCGCGTCGTCCACGTCTCCAGCCTGTCCAAGACGCTGGCCCCGGCGCTCCGGCTGGGCTGGATGGTGGTACCGGACGCGCTGCGGGCGGAGGTCGTGCACCGGCGCTGGGCCACCGACCTCGGCTCGCCGGTAGTCCCGCAGCTGGTGCTGGCGGAGCTGCTCCGCTCGGGGACGCTCGAACGTCACCTGCGCGCCATGCGGGTGCGGCACCGCCGGCGCCGTGACGCGGCCATCGCCGCGATCGGCCGGCACTTGCCGGGGTGCGACGTGTTGGGGATCGCGGCCGGCGTGCACCTGCTGGTGCGACTGCCGCCCGGCGTCGACGACGTGGCGTTGTGTGCGGCGGCCGCCGACCGCGGCGTGCGGGTGCATCCGTTGTCGGCGCTGCGGTTCGCACCGGGTGGACCCGGTCTGGTGCTCGGGTACGCCGCGCAACCACCCCGGCGGGTCGAGGAGGCCGTCGCCGTCCTGGGGGAGCTGCTGCCGTCCGCGTGACGGTCCAGCGCAACGCTGACGACGACGGTGGGCCGCGGACCAGGTCGCCGGTTCGGGCGGGACTCGCCCGCCACCCGGGAGAACCGGACAGCGTGGGCCTATCGTGCGGCGATGGGCACCGAGGTCGGCCGGGACGGCCGCTGGGCACGGGCGCGGTCGACCCTCGGGCGGCTGCTGCGACCGCCGATCACCATCACCGACCCGCCCGGCGGCGCGACGGTCGAGTGGGACGTCGCCGTGCCGATGCGGGACGGGATCCGGTTGCGGGCCAACGTCTTCCGGCCGCACGGCGACGGGCCGCACCCGGTGCTGCTGTGCGCGCACCCCTACGGCAAGGACGACCTGCCGATCCACCACCGGACCCGGCGCAGGTACCGGGCGTCGCCGCAGTACCGGCTGATGCGCAGCGCCCCGGTGACCCATTCGGCGTGGACGTCCTGGGAGAGCCCGGATCCCGCGCACTGGGTCGCCCGCGGCTACGTCGTGGTCAACGCCGACCTCCGGGGCTGGGGGACCTCCGACGGTGAGCCGCAGGTGCTGTCCGCGCAGGAGGGCCGCGACATCCACGACCTCATCGAGTGGACCGCGGCGCAGCCCTGGTCCAACGGCCGCGTCGGCATGAACGGCGTCTCCTACCTGGCGATCAGCCAGTGGGCGGCCGCCGCGACCCGGCCACCACACCTGGCCGCCATCTGCCCGTGGGAGGGGTTCACCGACTTCTACCGCGACTTCGCCCGCCCCGGCGGCATTCTCGAGACCGGCTTCCTCACCGTGTGGGGGACCGTGACCCGGCGTCGCAGTCGCGGTCGGGCGGACATCCTCGCCCCCGCGCACCGGCGCCCGCTGATCGACGACTGGTACGCCGACCGCAACCGGGATCTCGAGGCCATCGAGGTGCCCGCGCTGGTCTGCGGCAGCTTCTCGGACCACAACCTGCACTCCCGCGGCTCTTTCGAGGGTTTCCGCCGGATCGGCTCGGCGCAGAAGTTCCTCTACACGCACCGCGGCCCGAAGTGGTCGGTGTACTACTCGGCCGCCGCCCTCGACGCCCAGGCCCGGTTCTTCGACCACTTCCTGCTCGGCCGGGACACCGGCATCGACACGCAGCCGCCGGTGCGGGTCGAGATCCGCGAGCGCCGCACCACCGTCGCCGACGTCCGGCACGTCACCGCCTGGCCGCCGGTCGAGTGCGAGTGGCGGACCCTGTCGTGCGCCGCCGGGACCGACGTCACCCACGGCCGTCTGGTCGACGACGCGGGCGCGAGCACGTCGTCGGTCGTGGTCGCCGGCCGTCGCGGACGGGCCTGCTTCACCCACCGCTTCACCTCCGACACCGACGTCGTCGGGCCGATGACGGTGACCCTGAGCGTCTCGGTGGACGGCGCCGACGACTTCCCGGTCATCGTCGGGGTGCGCAAGTTCTCCGGCGGGCGGGAAGTGACGTTCGAGGGGTCGTTCGGCTTCGCGGGCGACCTGGTCACCCACGGGGTGCTGCTGGTGTCCCATCGGGAGACCGACCCCGCGCGTTCGCTGCCGGGCCGGCCGTTCCACCCGCACACCCGGCGGCAGCCGGTGACCCCGGGCGAGCGGGTGGAGATGCAGATCGGGTTGCTGCCGTCGGCCACCCGGTTCCGGGCCGGCGACGAACTGCGGCTGGACGTGCAGGGCCGCTGGTTCCACGGCCGGAACCCGGTGTCCGGCCAGTTCCCCGCGGGCTACCGCACCCGCGCGACCGGACGGTTGACGCTGCACCTGGGCCCGGACGCCGGCTGCCGGCTCACCCTGCCGGTGTGGCGGGACTGACCGCACCGATCGCCCGGCCCCCCGCTCCGTCCACTTGTCATACCCGCACCTTCGTCCGTCGGCGGAAGGTGCGGGTATGACAAGTCGGCGCGACCGACGCCGACTGAGGTCAGTGCTGCGCCGGCAGCACGTGGTCGCCGACCTTGTCGGTCGACAGGTCGAGCGAGCACACGTAGGCGTCGTGCGTCTGGCACCTGACCATGTCGGGACGCTCGTAGTCGACCCGGCAGACGTGGCAGGTGAGGTGCTCACCGGAGGGGTTGCCGTCGGCGTCGAACATCGGCAGGTCGATGCCGTCGTCGGTGCGGCGCAGGTAGTACCTGCCCTTGGTGACCACGGCGATGAGCGGGGTGAGCACCAGGGCCAGCACGATCGCCACGATCGGCGAGAACGGCTGGATCCCGCTGCCGAACAGGCCGAAGAACACCGCGATGGACAGGCCGGCGGACAGGATCACCGAGACGAACCCGACGGGGTTGAACGCGTAGAGCATGCCCCGGCGGAACTCCGGGACGGTCGGCGAGATCTTCAGCAGACCCTTGTTGATGACGATGTCGGCGGCGACGGTCACGACCCAGGCCATGGCGCAGTTCGCGTAGAAGCCCAGGATGGTGTTGAGGACGCTGAACATGTTCAGCTCCATCAGCAGCAGCGCGACGGCCAGGTTGAACAGCACGAACACCAGCCGCCCCGGGTAGTGCTTGGTGACCCGGGTGAACGAGTTCGTCCAGGCCAGCGAGCCGGAGTAGGCATTGGTGACGTTGATCTTGATCTGGCTGATGACGACGAGGATGACGGCCAGCGTCATGGCCGCCCAGTCGGGCAGGAACTGCTCGTAGACGGTGAGGAACTGGTGCACCGGCTCGTTGGCGGTGGCCGACGCATCGGGGGTCAGCCGGGCGATGATGTAGACCGCGACGAACAGGCCGACGATCTGCTTGACCGCGCCGAAGATGACCCAGCCCGGTCCGGCCAGGATGACCGCACGCCACCAGGAGCGCCGGTTGGCATCGGTCCGCGGCGGCATGAAGCGCAGGTAGTCGATCTGCTCGGCGATCTGCGCCATCAGGGACAGGCAGACGCCGGCGGCCAGCATCATCGAGGCGAAGCTGGGCGCCCCGTCACCGTCGGCGCCCTGGTAGGCGAAGAACGTCTCGACCGAGTCGGGGTGGCTGACCAGCAGGTAGACCATCGGGATGACGAACAGCACCAGCCAGAGCGGTGTGGTCCAGACCTGCAGCTTGGCCAGGGCTTTCATACCGTAGATGACCAGCGGGATGACCATCAGCGTGGAGATGGCGTACCCCAGCCACAGCGGGATGCCGAGCCCCAGTTCCAGGCCCTGGGCCATGATCGAGCCCTCGAGGGCGAAGAAGATGAACGTGAACGTCGCGAAGATGACGTTCGTCAGCACCGACCCGTAGTACCCGAACCCGGAACCGCGGGTGATCAGGTCCAGGTCGATGTTGTACCGGGCCGCGTAGTAGGCCAGCGGGAAGCCGGTGACGAAGATGATCACCGCCGCGATGGCGATGCCCCACAGCGCGTTGGTGGTGCCGTGGGCGATGCCGATGTTGGCGCCGATGGCGAAGTCGGCCAGGTAGGCGATGCCGCCCAGGGCCGAGGTCGCGACGACCCCGGTCCCCCAGCGGCGGTAGGAGCGGGGCGCGAAGCGCAGCGTGTAGTCCTCGAGCGTCTCCTTGCTCGCGTCCAGCGAGTGCGGTTCCTCGAGGCTGGGGGGCACGGTGGGCGGGACGTCGGGCGGCGGCCCGGTGACGTCGGTGCGCTGTCCCGCGCGATCAACATCGGTCATGGCGATCCTCCTGGACCGGACGACTGGCCGGTCCGAGCCGCCGTGGGAAACGACGGTCGCTCGGGGCCGGAGCGGGCGCCGAGGCGGCGCGCTCGCCGTGGCGGAAACCTACGAACATTCTGTTACCGAGGGATTGCCGTCCGTTGACGTTCCTGGACACAAACGGACATCTGCCCCCCCACGGGTGCCCGACAGGGAACGCCGACCGGCGCCGGGCGCGTCCATCATGGGTTCGGGTGCACCACGACGGACCGGGCGTCGAGTTCGCTCACGGCGGCAGGCCCGTCCGGTCCAGTGACGGGTCTCGAGAAGGGTTCGGACAGCACCATGCGCGGAATGCGGGCCGAGGCCAGCGTGCTCCACCTCGACCTGGATGCCTTCTTCGCGGCGGTGGAGCAGCGCGACAAGCCCTCACTGCGGGGAAAGCCGGTCGTGGTCGGTGGCACCGGGGGACGGGGCGTCGTCGCCACCGCTTCCTACGAGGCCCGGGCCTACGGCGCGCGCTCTGCGATGTCCAGCGTCGAGGCCCGCCGCCGCTGCCCGCCGGGGACGGCGTTCCTCGGCGGTCGGTTCAACGCCTACGCGATCACCTCCCGCGTGGTGATGGACATCCTGGGCGAGCTCTCCCCCCTGGTGGAGCCGGTCAGCGTCGACGAGGCCTACGTCGACCTCGCCGCCGGGGGGCACGCCACCGACTTCGATGCGCTGACCGGGCTGGCCCGCGACCTCAAGCACCGCATCTTCACCGCCACCGGCGGAGTGCGCGGGTCGGTGGGCATCGCGTCGTCCAAGACCCTGGCCAAGATCGGCAGCGAACTCGACAAGCCCGACGGCCTGCGGATCGTCCCACCGGGCAGCGAGCTGGACGTGCTGCACCCGCTACCGGTGCGGGCGCTGCCCGGCGTCGGCCCGGTCACCGGCGACCGGTTGGCCGCGGTGGACGTCCGCACCGTCGGCGACCTGTACGCGCAACCACTGACCGATCTGATCGCCCTGCTCGGGCAGGCCCACGGCGATCAGCTGTACCGGCTGGCCCGGGCGCAGGACCCCCGACCGGTGGTGCCCGAGCGGGAGGTCAAGAGCGTGTCCGCCGAGCGCACGTACTCCACCGACCTCACCGACCTGCCCACCCTGGAGCGCGAGATCGGGGTGCTGGCCCAGCGGGTGGTGACCCGGCTGCGGGCCGACGGGACGGCAGGCCGCACGGTCACCCTCAAGTTCCGGCGCTACGACTTCACCACCCTCACCCGGTCCACGACCCTGCCCCGACCCGTCGACGACGCCCGCACGGTCACGGACCTCGCGCGACGGCTGCTGATGGGCATCGACCGCACCGGTGGGGTCAGACTGCTCGGCCTGGGCGTGTCCGGCCTCGTCACCGATCTGCAGGGGGATCTGTTCGCCGCCGACCCGGTGCCGGTCACCGACGTCGAGGAGAGCGTCCTGCCCCCCGTCGCCGATCCGGCGCCCGTCCCCACCGTGCCGGTCTGGCAGCCCGGGCAGGACGTCGAGCACACCGGGATGGGCCGCGGCTGGGTCTGGGGCAGTGGGCTGAACCGGGTGACCGTCCGGTTCGAGGGCCCGCTGACCGGCCCGGGACCGGTCCGTACCTTCGCCGCGGACGACCCCGACCTCGCTCCCGCCGACCCGCCCGACTGGCGGTGACCTCCTTCCTGGGCGGGTGACGGACGGCGGTACTAGCGTGGCCGCGTGGCTCGTCCCGCGATGAACCCCGATGTGCTCGGCTGGTTGCTGGAGTCCGATCCGGCGCTGCGCTGGCAGGTCGAACGCGACCTGGCCGACGCGCCGGCGAAGGTGTGGCGTGCGACCCGGGACCGGGTGCCCCAGGAAGGTTTCGGGGCCGCGCTGCTGGCCCGGCAGGACCCGGACGGCCAGTGGGCCGGCGGTGCGTTCTTCCCGGCCGCCGACCATCCGGCGCGGGACCCCGAAGCGCAGAAGGAGCATGCCGGCGGCGGGATCGGCCAGCCCTGGATCGCCACTACCTGGTCGCTGACGTCGTTGCGGGAGTGGGGGGTTCCGGCGTCGGCGCTACGGCCGGGCACGGGCGACCTGATCGCGGCCAACAGCCGGTGGGAGTACGACGACCTGCCCTACTGGGACGGCGAGGTCGACGTCTGCATCAACGCGATGACGCTGCTCAACGGCGTCTGGCTCGGGCGGGACATGAGCGGACTGGGCGCCTGGTTCCCGGCGCACCAGATGGCCGACGGCGGGTGGAACTGCGACTGGGTCGAGGGGTCCGTCCGCGGGTCGTTCCACTCCACGCTCAACGCGATCCGCGGACTGCTCGGGTACGAGCAGCTCCTCGGGCCGCGCCCGGAACTGCGGGAATCCCGGCGGCGCGGCGAGGAGTACCTGCTGGAAAGGCATCTCACCCGGCGCCTGACCACCGGGCAGACGGTGGCCGACTGGGTCGACCACTACGCGTCCCCGTTCCGCTCGTACTACTCGGTCCTGCGGGCGCTGGATCACTTCCGGGCCGCCGCGCTGTTCGGCGATCCCGCCCCGGACCCGCGGATGGCCGAGGCAGTGGAGCTGGTCCGGGCCGCCCGGAGCGACGACGGACGGTGGATCCGGCGGATGACCTACCCGGGCCAGATCTGGTTCGACGTCGACGATTTCGTCGGTCAGCCGTCGAGATGGCTGACCTTCCATGCCCTCCGGGTGCTGCGGTGGTGGGACGGCGCGTCAGTCGTGTGAGGCCGCGGCGCGTTCGGCCTGGCGGCGCAGCCCGTCGAGCAGCAGGTCGAGCCCGGCCCGGAACTGCTCGCCGTCGTCGTGGACCCGGAACTCGTCGAGAATGGAGTGCAGGAAGGGGAATTCGTCCTCGTCCAGGGCCGACCACTGTTCCACGACGTGATCCATGAACTCCTCCCGGGTCACCCCGCCACTGACGATCTCGGTGGGCGGCTCCTGCGACAGGTCGGCCGCCGCCCCGACGACGAACCCGATGACGGCCGACGTGGCGTCGAACGACTGGCGGGGGGTGAGGTGCAGGCGCAGCACCTGGCCACCGAGTCGCTCGAAGAACCGCAACGAGTTCGGCTGAAAGGCCGTGTTACGCATGAAGTAGCTGGCCAACCAGGGTCGCTGCGCCGCCGTGGTGAACAGAGCCAGCGCGATGTGACGCAGGGCGTCGATCGGGTCCGGGTCGTCGACGAACTGCTCGGTGTCGTCCAGCACCGATTCCAGGACGTGGTCGGCGGCCCGGTCGAGCAGTTCGTCCTTGCTCTGCACGTACCAGTAGATGCTGCCGACGCCACCGCCCAGCCGCGCGGCCAGGGCGCGGAACGTCAGGGCCGGTTCGCCGGACTCGTCCAGCAACCGCACCGTCTCGGCGAGCACGGCCTCCATCGAGTGCGAGGCCCGTCGGCGCGGCGGCCGTGGTGGCCGGGCGGGGCGAGGGGGACGGGCGGCGCGCTGCGGCGACTGGGGCGACGACACCCTTGCATCGTATCGAACGCGGTTCTATAGTCTCGAACGTCGTTCGGTTACCGAACGCGGTTCGATTCTCCCGAGAGGTGCCCCATGAGCACATCCCCTTCCCCGGTCGCGGACTCGGCCACCCCCGCCCGCACCTACCCCTCACTCCGCGCCGCCTGGATCCCGCTGGCCGCGCTGTGCCTGGCCTTCTTCGTCGAGATGGTCGACAACACCCTGCTGACCATCGCCCTGCCCACCATCGGCCGCGACCTGCAGGGCAGCACCACGTCCCTGCAGTGGATCACCGGCGCCTACTCGCTGACCTTCGGCGGCCTGCTGCTGACCGCCGGGTCGATCGCCGACCGTTTCGGCCGGCGACGGGTCCTGCTGATCGGGCTCACCGCGTTCGGCCTGATGAGCCTGGCCGTGCTGGCGGTCACCACCACCGGCGAACTCATCGTGCTGCGGGCCGGGCTCGGCATCGCCGCCGCCGCGATGGCCCCCATCACCAACTCACTGGTCTTCCGGCTCTTCGACGACCAGACCCTGCGCATGCGGGCGATGACGGTGATGATCGTCGTCGGCATGAGCGGCTTCATCCTCGGCCCCGTGCTCGGCGGCACCGCCCTGACCCACGTCGGCTGGCAGTGGTTGCTGCTGGTCAACGCCCCGATCGCGCTCATCGCCCTGGTCGGGGTCCGCTTCGGGGTGGCCAAGGACGACCCGGCCGGCCTGACCGACGACGCCCTCGACATCCCCGGGGCCGCGCTGACCATCCTGGCCATCGGCCTGGCCTGCTACACGCTGACCAGCGGCGTCGAGCACGGCTGGTCGTCCTGGCCCACCGTGCTGTCGGCCGTCGGCGCCGTCCTCGCGGTGGTCGGCTTCGTCTGGCGCGAGCGCACCGCGGCGGCCCCGATGCTCGACCTGAAGCTGCTGGGGCTGCCCACCGTGCGCGGGGCGACCCTGGCCCAGCTCGGCACGTCGATGGCCATGATCGGCGTGATGTTCAGCCTGGTCCTGCATTTCCAGTACGCCTACGGCTGGAGCCCGGTGGTGGCCGGCCTGGCCAACCTGCCGTTCATCGTCACCATGCTGGCCTCGACCCCGCTCACCGAGTTCCTGGTCCGGCGCTACGGACGGCGCATCGCCTGCATCATCGGAGTCGGTGTGCTCATCGTCGGGCTGGCCTGGCTGGCCTGGGCCGTCGACCACGGCTACCTGGCCATCGCCGTCGGCATGGTGCTCATGACCGCCGGTCTGCGGACGGTCATGACGATCTGCGCGGTCGGTCTCGTCGACGCCATGCCGGAGAACCGCACGTCGCTCGGGGCCGCCCTCAACGACACCGCCCAGGAGGTCGGCACCAGTATCGGAGCGGCCCTAGTGGGAACGCTCATCGCCGCCCTGGTCGTCACCACCCTGCCGCTGGGGGCCTGGAGCCCCGAACTGGTCGAGAGCTACTTCCACGGCGAGCAGATCGCCTACCTGGTCCTCACCGTCCTGGTCGGGGCCGTCGCCCTCCTCGGCGCCGCCACCCTCGACAACTCCCACAGCGCCGACGAGAAGCACGCCGAACCCGTCGAAGCCTGATCCCACACGCCCCCGACCCCCCCGCCACGACCTCCCCCCCTCGCGACCTCACCCCCCGCGCGACTTGGTAAAGCCCGTCGGAAAAACGTCGCGGAGGCGGCGTGTTCCGCCCAGTCGCGCGGGGGTGCGGGGTCGCGCGGGCCGTCGCCCCTTTCGCGACTTGGTAAAGCCCGTCGGAAAAGCGTTCGGGAAGCGGCGTGTTCCGCCCAGTCGCGGAGCGGGACGCGTCAGGCGGGCTCGACGTCGAAGGTGAAGCCGCGCCCGCGCAGCCGGTCGACCAGCCCCTCGCCCAACGCCACCGCGGGCGTCAGCACCCCGCCTCGCTGCCCGTCCTGACGGGTGGCCGCCAGCTCCAGAGCGCTCTCGGCCAGCATCACCGAGGTGGCCGCGTAGCCGGGGTCACCCTTGGCCGCCACGGTGGCCCGATAGCGGGCGCCGGTGGTCGTCCGGGCCCGCACCTCGATGCGGAAATGTCCCTCCCGCTGCGCCTTCTCGCTCGGTCCCTCGCCCGGGGAGGGCAGGATGCGGTCGACGACCGGGGCGAGGAACGGCTGTCCGACCGCCAGCCCGATGAGCCCCTGGCCGACGGCGGCGCCGGTGGCGGCGACGGGGGACCACCAGGAATCACCGGTGGCCACCGACTCGCGGTACCGCATCGTGCGGCCGTACCGGTGGCCGAGCAGGGAGTTGCTGCGGCGGACGACGCGGGTGTTGTACGGGGCCATGACGAACGGCGCGACCCACGTCCCGTCGTCCAGCCGGGTCGGCGGGGTGAAGTCCGGCTGCTTGCCGAGGTGCGGTTCGGACTGCCGGTCCGGGCTGAGCGCGTACGGGTCCGCCGCCACCTTCCGCAGCGACGGGTCCTCCCGGGTCTCGCGGAGCTGGTTGCGGAGCGAGTCGATGGTGCCGCCGCTGAACCCGCCCTTGGCCGAGCGCACCAGCAGATCCACGTCGGTCAGCTCACCGGCGCCGTCGGCGGCGGCCCGGTCGGCCAGCAGCAGGACGGCCAGGTCGCTGGGCACCGAGTCGAACCCGCAGGAGTGCACGATCCGCGCCCCGGTCCGGCCCGCCCGCGGGTGGGCGGCGGCCAGGCTCTGCCGGACGAACAGCACCTCGCCGGTCAGGTCGGTGTAATCGGTGCCCGCCTCGGCGCACGCCTTGACCAGCGGCAACCCGTGCCGCGCGTACGGTCCGACGGTGCTGATGACGACCCCGGTCGACTCGGCCAAGGCCCGCATCGAGGACGCGTGGGCGCTGTCGGCGACGACGACGGGCCAGTCGACCCCGATCTCGTCGCGGACCGCCTCCACCCGCGATCGGGTCCGCCCGGCCAGCGCCACCCTCGTCCCGCTCGGGGCGTGCTGCGCCAACTGCCGGGCGACGAGCCTGCCGACGAAGCCGCTCGCGCCGAACAGGACGATGTCGTGGTCGCGTTCTGTCATGGTTCGCCTTCCGCTGTCTGCCAGGGGTGCTCAGCGCAGGAGCGCCGCCGTCTGCAGGAGACCGGACGACTCGAACCGCCTCAGCACCTCGCTGGGAGTGGGTTCCCCCTTCCAGGCCCGGGAAAGCTGGTGGACGACCCCGTGAAGGACATCGGGGGCGAGATGGAACTGATCGACCAGGAGGTCGTCTGCGCGCTTGGCCTCGATGTTCCACGTGTCGAGGACAGCGGGTGGGAAGTCACGCAGGTTGTCCGTGACGATCAGCTGGGCGCCGCTCGCGATGGCCGCTGCCAGCACGTGGCGGTCGTCAGGTTCGGGAAGCTCGAGACCATCGATGAGGGGGTGGTGGTTCCCGACTGCGGCAGACGGCAGGGCCTCGGCCATGAGTTCGAACAGGCGGCTCAACTGGTCACGGGAAATGTCGGGTCGGTCCGCCGCCACATTCCGACGAACCTCGTCGAGGATGTCGTCAGTCCACCGAGCCTGGACGGTCCCGGCGATGGCGACCCGGATCAAGACGTCGCGGGTGACAGACGGATAGAGGACGCAGGCGTCGTACACGGCAATGAATGCCATGTCAGTACAGCCCCATCTCCTCGGTCAGCCGAGTGAGTTCGTCGGCCGCAGCAGTCTGGCGACGTTCGGACGACTCCTTGAAGGCCCGAAGCGAACTGGCCAGCACCCGGCGATGCGTTCCCACCAGCCGGTACTCGATCTCGCCCTGCTCCAACAGCTTGATGACGTGGGGTCGCGAAACGTTGAGCAGATCGGCAGCCTGCTGCGTCGTGAGCTCGGCATGCGCAGGGATGACCGACACGGGCACCCCAGCGGCCATGGCGCTGAGGATCTGCCGCAGGAGCTCCGCAGCCGCCCGGGGAACGGTCAGCTCGTCGTCCTGGGGGTCATGCAGTGGCACCGTCTCGCCGGAATGGGTACGCAGGATGTTGTGGACGCGGTACGCCGCGTCCTTCGCAGCTCGACTCTGTTGTTCAGTGGTCGGCCCGCCCGCCACGTCTGCCGTCATGACGGCTCCTTCCTCGCTATTCGAAGCATACGCAACGAGTGGTCGAGGGTGCGGACGTGTGCACCGAGGGGCTATCGCGCCAGGTTCGAGTCGGCGGTAGGGAGGGTGCGGGTGAAGTTGATGACGGCCTGTCCGGCTCGCTTGAGCGGCCGGGTGTCGATCTGATGGGCCAGCACGGTACGGCTCCACCCCGTGCTCGATCGACGCTGCTGCGTGCCATCCCCGCTGGTCAGGGTCGTTGAGCTTGTTCAGCAGGATGACGTGATGGGCCCAGGGCAATTGGGCAGCAGCCTGTTGCACAATTGCCTCCCGCGGCCACGCGGCAGCGAACGCGCGTACCGACTTCAGGTTTCGGGGCGAGTAGCCCTTGGCATCGGATCGGGAAGCGCGGCCCGCTGCGGGAGGGCGACGGCGGCCTGGAACTCGGCCCGCAGCGGTGGCGTCGATTCCGTCACCGGCCGAGACGATCGAGGAGGCCCGCGTACCGTTCGCGTGCTGCCTGGGAATGGCCGCGGATGACGTCGAGGTGGGTGAGCCCGGCGGCATCGTCGACAGGGCGGTCGCGTGACTCGGGCCCGCGGACCGTCACGCTGCCGCCCACCGGGGAGGTCTGTCGGGGCTGGTCAGCGGCCATCGCCATGCCGGCAACCTATCAACGGGGTACGACACCCGATCTCAGACCGGTGACCCGTCACACCACGGAAACGTGCCGGCTGCCACAATCCCCACGGACTCGTCCGCCGTCACCCCTGACGGCGCCGGCCCGCCCCGCCCGTCGAAGAGGAGGCCGTGGTGCACCTGACGCCGTCGGACACCGAGAAACTGCTGCTGGCCGTGGCCGGGATGGTCGCCCGCGACCGTCTGGCCCGCGGGGTGAAGCTGAACTATCCGGAGTCGGTGGCCCTGCTGTCGACGTGGGTGGTGGAGCGGGCCCGGGACGGGGAGTCGGTGGAGGACCTGATGGTGCAGGGCCGCGAGGTCCTCGGCCGGGACCAGGTGATGGACGGCGTCGCCGAGATGCTCGTCGAGGTCCAGATGGAGGCCACGTTCCCCGACGGCCGCAAGCTCGTCACCATCCACGATCCGATCGCCTGAGACGCAGGAGACCGACATGGCTTCGTCCAGCAGTTTCGGCCCGGGCGCCATCCGCGTCGCCGAGGGCACCATCGAACTCAACGCCGACCGCTCCGCCGACGAGCGGATCGAGCTGACCATCCTCAACACCGGCGACCGGCCGGTGCAGATCGGCTCGCACATCCACCTGGCCGAGACCAACGCCGCCCTGGACTTCGACCGCGAGGCCGCCTACGGCTTCCGGCTCGACATCCCGTCCGGGACCTCGCGACGCTTCGAGCCGGGTGCGTCCCGCACCGTCTCCGCCGTCGCCTTCAAGGGGAAGCGCCGGGTCCCCGGCGTGCAGATCAAGCCGGCCGACCAGCACGACCTCGATTCCGCGACGCGCGACGGGAGCAAGTAGATGGTGCAGATCTCCCGGTCCGAGTACGCGGCCCTGTACGGCCCGACCACCGGCGACCAGATCCGGCTCGGGGACACCGATCTGTGGATCCAGGTCGAGGACGACTACACCGCGGGCGGCGAGGAGGCCGTCTTCGGCGGCGGCAAGTCGATCCGCGAATCGATGGCCCAGGGCGAGATGACCAACGCCGCCGGGGCTCTCGACACCGTCATCACCAACGCGATCGTGCTCGACCACTGGGGCATCGTCCGCGCCGACGTCGGCATCAAGGACGGCCGGATCGTCGCCCTCGGCCGGGCCGGCAACCCGGACATCGCCGACGGCGTGCACCCGCAGCTCGTCATCGGCCCCGGTACCGACGTCATTTCCGGCGAGGGCAAGATCCTCACCGCCGGCGGCATCGACACCCACGTGCACCTGATCTCGCCGTCGCAGATCGTCGAGGCCCTGGCGACCGGGCTGACCACTCTGGGCGGCGGCGGCACCGGCCCGTCCGAGGGCACCAAGGCGACCACCGTGACGCCGGGACCCTGGCACCTGAAGACCATCCACCGGTCCATCGACCCGTACCCGATCAACCTGCTGCTGCTGGCCAAGGGCAACACCACCTCGGTCGCCGGGCTGGCCGAGCAGGCCCTGGCCGGGGCCGGCGGGTTCAAGGTGCACGAGGACTGGGGGTCCACCCCGGCCGCCGTGGACGCGGCGTTGACCGCGGCCGACGAGTGGGGCCTGCAGGTCGCGCTGCACTCCGACTCGTTGAACGAGGCCGGTTACGTCGCTTCGACGGTCGCGGCGATCAATGGCCGCTCGATCAGTGCATTCCACGTCGAGGGCGCCGGCGGCGGGCACGCCCCGGACATCCTCTCGATCGCCGGCCTGCCGAACGTCCTGCCCGGGTCGACCAACCCGACGCTGCCGCACACCGTCAACACCGTCGCCGAGCACCTCGACATGCTGATGGTCTGCCACCACCTCAACCCGGCCGTCCCCGAGGACCTGGCCTTCGCCGAGTCGCGGATCCGGGCCACCACCATCGCGGCCGAGGACATCCTGCACGACATGGGCGCGATCTCCCTGACGTCCTCGGACGCGCAGGCGATGGGCCGGATCGGCGAGGTCATCACCCGCACCTGGCAGGTCGCGCACGTCATGAAGAACCGCCGCGGCGATCTCGGTGGCGGCCTGCCGGCCGACAACCTGCGCGCCCGACGGTATGTCGCCAAGTACACGATCAACCCGGCGATCACCCACGGCATCGACGACGTCGTCGGCTCGGTCGAGCCGGGCAAGCTCGCCGACCTGGTGCTGTGGGAGCCGAAGTTCTTCGGGTTCCGGCCGTCCGTCGTCATCAAGGGCGGCGGACTGGTCTGGGGGGCGCTGGGTGATCCGAACGCCTCCATCCCGACGCCGCAGCCGGTGCTCATGCGCCCGGCGCTGACCGACGCGATCGGCGCCGACCTGTCCGTCTCGTTCGTCGCCCCGCGCGCGTTGGACGACGGCCTGGCCGGTCGGCTCGGGCTGCGGCGAGAGCTAGTCGGCGTCAAGCCCACCCGCGACGTCGGCAAGGCCCAGATGATCAACAACGACGCGCTGCCCAAGATCGACATCGAGCCCGACACGTTCCAGATCTCCATCGACGGTGAACGCGTCGAGCCCGCTCCGGCGACGGAACTGCCGTTGGCGCAGCTGTACTCGATGTTCTAGGGGCGCCGCGCTGACGTCCCCCGCGACTTGGTAAAGACCGCCGCTGTTCCGTCGCGGAGGCGGCGTGTTGCGCTCAGTCGCGCGCCGTCGGGTGTCGGGAAGGCGTCAAGGCCTCGCCACGGTCTGGGGATGACCGGGCCGTCATTCCGACGGATGTGGACAGTTTCGGGTGCGTGTCGGACGCCCGGCCCATCCTCTGCGCATGCCCCGAGCGCCCTGGCCACTTCCGGACAACCTCGTCGACCGGCCGATCCTGGTCGGTTCCAGTCAGGTCCCGCCGTCGCGACTTCGCCGTCGGGACGTCTGGGCGCCCCACCACGGCGTACGGATCGTCGCCGGCAGCGCCGCCGACTGGCAGCACGAGTCGGGTGCGGTGGCCCTACGCCGGCGATGCCTCGCGTTGCTGGCAGCGGTGCCAAACGGAGTCGCGCTCAGCTCACTAACGGCTGCGCGCATCTGGCCGTTGCCGCTCCCGTTCGACGACGGGGCCGAAGACCTGCACGTCGTCGCGCTGGGCGATGCCTGGACGCCGCGGCGGCCCGGGGTGCGGGCTCGGCAGATCTCCGACCGCGGAGCGCAGATCGTCGAACGGCATGGGCTGCGCACGATCGACCCGGCCACACTGCTGTGTCACCTGTCCCTCGTCCTGACGATGCCCGACCTGGTGGCGGTCGCCGACGCCCTGATCCTGGACTCGGTCTACCCCGAGGAGGGGCGCCCGTACGTGACGCTGACCGACCTCACCGAACGCCTGACGACGTACCGGGGGCGCGGCCGCCGCAAGGTCGCACAGGCGGTGGTGTTGGCCCGTCAGGGGTCCGAATCGCGACCGGAGACGTTGCTCCGGCTCAGGCTGCTCGACGGCGGCTTGCCGGAGCCCCGCCTCAACGTCGACATCCGTTCCAGCAACGGCGCTTTCCTGGGACGTGGCGATCTGGTCTACGAGGAGTTCCGTGTCGTCGTCGAGTACGACGGCGACCACCACCGGACCGACACCCTCGTCTTCGACCGCGACGTCCTGCGCCTGGACGGCCTGGCCGCGGCTGGCTGGCGAGTCGTCAGGGTGACCGGGCGGGCCTTCTTCGGTTCCCCGGCGGCGACGGTCCACCGGGTCCGACGGGCCCTGCTCGACGCCGGTTGGTCAGGGACGACGTCAGATCGCCACCGCGACAGGGCGGAACACGCCGTCTCGGCGACAAGTTGACGGCCGGCTTTACCGAGTCGCGGAACGGGTTACGGTCGGCGGGTGCCGTCCACGTCCGCCGAGGTCCTGCTGATGCTGCTGGGCGACGCTCGTCTTCCGACCGGTGCCCACACCCAGTCGGCCGGACTCGAGCCGGCGCTGCGCGCGGGAATGACCGTCGACGACATCCCGTCCTACCTGACGGCCCGGCTGCGAAGCGTCGTCCCGGTCGAAGCCGGGGCCGCGGTGTTGGCGCGTCGCGAGGTGCTTGACGCCACCGCCCCCGATGACCTGACCGCCAGGCTGACGGCCGTCGATGAGGCTTGGCGGGCCCGGACGGTCAGCCCCGCCCTGCGGGACAACGCACAGGTGCTCGGCCGCGGCTATCTCCGGCTGTTGCGCGGGCTGTGGCCCGATGACCTCGGTGTGCGGGCGCTGACCCACGTCGGGAAGCCCAGTCGTGGCGTCGTACTCGGCGTGGCGGGCGCCGCGGCTGGACTGTCGGCAGCCCAGGTCGCCCGGCTCGTCGGCTACGACGACGCCCAGACCGTTGCTGCGGCGGCTCTCAAGCTGGAACCGATGGACCCCACCCGCGCCGCCCGGTGGGTGTTCGAGGCCGCACCGGACATCGAGAACCTCTCGTCGCTGGCCGGTCTCGCAACCGTCGACGATCTGCCGGCGACTACCGCCCCGCTCGTCGAAGAATGGGCCGAGCGGCATGCCGTGGCGGGGCAGCGGTTGTTCCGCGCCTGAAGCACTCGCGACTGGGCGCAACACGCCGCCTCCGCGACAAAACAGCGGCGTTCTTTACCAAGTCGCGGGCGGGGCGGCGGACTAGGTCAGCAGCCCCGCCCGATGGGCCACCAGCACCAGGGCGACCCGGTCCCTCGCCTCGAGTTTGGTGAGCAGCCGACCGATGTGGGTCTTCACGGTGCCTTCGGCCATGTAGAGGGTGGCGGCGATCTCGGCGTTGGTGGCGCCGCGGGCGATCTCGACGAGCACCTCCCGTTCGCGGTCGGTCAACGCGGCGAGCGGGTCGGGGCCGGACGGGCCGGTGTCGCCGCCGACGGGCAGCCGGCCGGCGAAGGCGTCGAGCAGTCGGCGGGTGGCGCTGGGGGCGACGACGGCATCGCCGCGGGCGACGGCGCGGACGGCGCCGAGCAGGTCCTCGGGGCGGGCGTCCTTGAGCAGGAATCCGCTGGCCCCGGCGTGCAGGGCGGCGTGCACGTACTCGTCGAGGTCGAAGGTCGTCAGCACCAGCACCTGGGGGGACGCCGGGCCCCGCCGCGCGCGGATCGCCCGGGTGGCGGCCACGCCGTCGAGCACGGGCATCCGCACGTCCATGAGGATCACGTCGCCGGGGCCGACCCGGTCGGCGAGCCGTTCGATCAGGTCGACCGCGGCGCCGCCGTCGGCGGCCTCTCCGACCACCTGCATGTCGGGTTGGGCGTCGATCAGCATCCGGAACCCGCTGCGCACCAGGTGCTGGTCGTCGACCAGGACGACCCCGATCACCCCGTCCGGCGCGCTCACGAACGCCCCGGAACCAGTCGCTGGACGGGCAGGACGGCGGTGATCGCGAATCCGCCGCCGGGTCGTGCGCCGGCGCGCAGATCGCCGCCGAGGAGCTCGACCCGCTCCCGCATGCCCCGCAGCCCGTGCCCGGGCTCGCCGGGTGGGGCGGCGGGATCGTCGGCGGCGCCGCGTCCGTCGTCGATGACGGTGACCCGCAGGGCCGGCCCCAGGGGCGACGGCTGCGGGCCGGTGACGGTGATGCGGACGGACGCTGCCGGCCCACCGTGTTTGAGCACGTTGGTCAGACCCTCCTGGACGATCCGGTAGGTGGTGAGCTGCACGGGGACGGGCAGGTCCGGGGGGACGGAGACCTGCAGGTGCACCGGCAGCCCGGTGGTGCGGACCGCCTCGACCAGCGCGGGCAGGGCGGCGAGGTCGGGCGCCGGTTGCAGCGGGGCCGTCCGGACCGACCCGCCCGGCACCGGACCGTCATCGGCCGGTCGACCGGTCGGGTCCGGGCCGCCGGCCCGCAGCACCCCGACCATCTGCCGCATCTGGGCCAGGGCGTCCCGGCTGGTCTCGGCGATGGTGTCCAGCGCGGCCGGGGCCACCGACGGATCGGCGAGCGCCGCGGCCCGCGCCCCCTGCGCCTGCACGACGATGACGGCGAGCGAGTGGGCGACGATGTCGTGCAGGTCGCGGGCGATGCGGGCCCGTTCGGCGGCGGCGGCGAGTTCCACCCGCCGGTCGCGTTCGGCGGTGAGCAGCCGGGTGCGTTCCTCCATCGCCGACACCTGCTCGGCGGCCCGCTCGCGGCGGTCCCGCTGCCGGGAGCCCAGCAGGTACATCACGGTCACCGCAGCCGCGCCGGCCAGGAAGTTCATCAGCACGGTGGGCACTTCGGTGACCACGCCGGGGGCGTCGTTGGCGGCGATCGAGTCGGGGATCACGCTCCAGCGGACGGCGGCCAGACCGGCGCCCACCAGGGCCAACGTCAGCGTGGCCTTGCCCCAGCGACGATCGGCGATGTAGGCGGCCGACGCGTGCACCACGGCCGCGATCACCAGGTCACCGAGCAGCGGCCGCGAGGTGAGCAGGATCTGCAGCAGGCACAGTCCGGCGACCATCACGATCATCAGCCGGGGCTGGGTGCGTCGGAAGACGAGCGTCGCGACCAGAGCGGTGTTGGCCAGCCACTCGACGTAGCCGCCATTGCCGCCGGTGAACAGGACGAGCAGCGCGGCGGCCAGCGCCACCAGGGCGTCCCCCGGCCACCGGCTGTCCGACAGCCACCGGGTCAGACGCTCCTGCATTCCGCCAGCCTAGGGACACCGGCCGCTCCGGCGGTCGGCCCGGCGGCCCGTCCCCCGCCCGGGCAGCCCATCCGCGACCACGGTCGCAGCCGGGCGTCGGGAAGGTGGGACCACGGTCGTACCGGGTCCCCCGGTGGCGGCACCCGCCCCGGCCGTACCGACGACCCGAGTCCGCTGTGCGTGGGCCGCGGAGTTCCTAGCGTCGAGCACGACCATCGCGGCCCACCGGCCGCACCGTCCCACCACAAGGAGCGACCCCCACATGACGTCGTCCCCGTCCGTCAGCACCGCCACGGGTGGCCTCCGATCACCCGCCGGGGTGGCCTGCGCCGCCGAGCAGCTGGTCAAGGTCTACGGCACCGGCGACGCCCAGGTGACCGCGGTCGACGGCCTCTCGGTGGCGGTGGCGGCCGGCGCGTTCACCGCGATCATGGGGCCGTCCGGGTCCGGCAAGTCGACGCTCATGCACTGCCTGGCCGGGCTCGACCAGGCCACGTCGGGTCGCGTCCTGCTGGGCGACACCGATCTCACGGCGTTGTCCGACCGGGAGCTGACGCGGGTCCGTCGGGACCGCATCGGGTTCGTCTTCCAGTCGTTCAACCTGCTGCCCGCCCTGACCGCCGAGCAGAACATCGTGCTGCCCCTGGAACTGGCCGGGCGGCGGGTCGACCGGGCCGCCCTGGAGCGCATTGTCGCCACCCTGGGGCTGGCGGATCGCCTGCGGCACCGCCCGGCCGAACTGTCCGGCGGCCAGCAGCAGCGGGTCGCGGTGGCCCGGGCGCTCGTCACCGACCCGGAGGTGATCTTCGCCGACGAGCCGACGGGCGCACTGGACATCCGCAGCGGGCACGCGCTGCTCGCCACCTTGCGGGGCGCGGTCCGGGAACAGGGGCGGACCGTCGTCATGGTCACCCACGACCCGGTGGCCGCCTCGTACGCGGATCGCGTGCTGCTGCTGGCCGACGGCCGGGTGGCCGGCGACCTGGACCGGCCGAGCACCGACGACATCCTGGCCACCCTGCGCCCCTTGGATGCGTGAGCAGATGAGCATCCGTCACACCGCCGTCGCCCAGTTGCGGGCGACTCCCGGGCGGTTCGTCGCCGTCACCGTCGCCATCCTCATCGGGACCGCGTTCATCTCCGCCACCGGCGTCTTCTCGGCCACCTTCCGGGCCGCCGTGGCCGACGCGGCCGCCGCCCAGTACCGCACCGCCGATGTCGTCGTCGTCCCGGACGGGGACGCCACGTACGACCCGGCCGCGGCGAACATCCTGGTCGACGACGTGCGCGCCGTCCCCGGGGTCTCCGCGGTCGCCCCGGTCGCCGACAACTTCGGGGCCTACACCGCGGAGGGTTCCCGCGGCTGGCTGCGCGCGCGGAGCCTGCCGGACGACCCGGCCCTGCGGTGGACGACCCTGTCGTCCGGGCGGTGGCCGTCCGGTGACGACGAGATCCTGCTGACCCGGGACACCGCCGACCGCGGCAATCTGCCCGTGGGCGGCACGCTGACGGTGGAGGGCTGGCCGGTGCCGTCGGCGAGCACCGACGCAGCGGCCACGGCCCGGGCGACCCCGCGGACGACGTTCACCGTGGTCGGTCTGGTCGACGCGGTCGGGTCGCCGGGCGGGGCCAACGTCGGGTACGTGACCGCGGCCGCACTGGAGGCGCTGTTCCCGCGGACCACCCCGTCCTTTCTGCTGGTGACCGGCGGCGGGGACGCCGACGCCCTGGCCCAGTCGATCGGCGCGGCCACCTCCGGGTCGGCCACCGTCGAGACGGCCGCAGCGGCGTCGGCCACGGCCGCGCAGGTGGCGGAACAGCAGGTCCGGGTGCTCGGGGACGTCCTGACGGGGTTCGCGGTCGTCGCCATCGTCGTGGCCATGATCGTCATCGCGACCACGTTCACGACCCTCATCGCCCAGCGGCGTCGGCAGATCGGCCTGCTGCGCTGCGTCGGGGCGACCCGTGAACAGGTCCGCACGCAGGTGCTCCTGGAGGCGGCGGTGCTGGGCGCGATCGGCGGTGTGCTCGGGGTCGGTATCGGCGTGGCCGGCGGTTTCGGGGTCGCCCGGTTCTTCGGCGTGTCCACCGGTGGTCTCGCGGTGGACGGTGTCGGGTTGGTGGTCACGGCGATCGCGGCGGTGGTCGTCACCGTCGTGGCGGCCTGGGTGCCGTCGGCCGCGGCGATGCGGGTGGCCCCGCTGGCCGCGCTGCGCCCGGTGGACAGCGACGCGGCATCGGCGGCCCGGCAGTCCCGGGTGCGGGTGGTGGTCGCGCTGGTGCTGGCCGTCCCCGGCCTGGTCGCGCTGGTCCACGGGGCGACGGCCGGTCGGTTCGAGCTGGCCCTGCTCGGCGGGGCGGCGACGGCGGCCGGCGTGCTGCTGCTCAGCCGGACGTTCCTGCCTCCGCTCATCGCCGCCCTCGGGTCGGTCGGTCGGCTGGCCGGCGTGCCCGGCCGGATGGCGGCCGGCAACCTGCTGCGCAACCCGGGCCGCACGGCCAGCAGCGGTACTGCGCTGATGGTGGGTGTGGGCCTCATCGTCACCCTGCTGGTCGGCTCGGCATCGGCCGCCGCCACCCTGGATCGCGAACTGGCCGAGCGGTATCCGGTCGACCTGACGCTGTCGGCCGCCGACGGTGCGCTCGGCACGCAGGCGCCGTCGTTGGTGGCCCGGCTGGCCGCGGTGCCGGGGATGGGCGACGTGGTCACCCTCCCGGGGGCGGCGGCGACGCTGTCGGTGTCCGTCGGCGGTCAGGATCTCGCCGAGCCGGTGACCGTGCTCGGAGCGCCGGCCGGTGGGGTGCCGGCGCCCGTGCAACCGGCTCCCGGCGAGGTGCTGATCGACCTCGAATACTGGGGCATCGAGGGCCCGGTCGAAGGGGTCACCGCTCGGCTGACCGCGCCGGACGGGACGACGACCGCGGCGCTGGCCGTGCGGCAGGCCCCGGTCGGTCTGGCCGGGACGCAGAACGGAGCGAGTGTCGTCGTCGCCGCGTCGACCCTGAACCTGTTGTCGGCCACCGCGCCGGCCACGGTGGTCTGGGCGACCATCGCCGACCAGTCCCGGTCGACCGAGATCGTCGCCGAGGTCAACCGTCTCACGGTGGGGGAGAACGGGATCCAGGTCGGTGGCGCCGCGCCCATCCGCACGGACCAGCAGAAGGGCCTCAGCCAGATCCTGACGTTCGCGATCGGCCTGCTCGCCGTGGCGGTGGTCATCGCCGTCGTCGGGATCGCGAACACGCTGAGCCTGTCGGTGGTCGAGCGGACCCGCGAGTCCGGTCTGCTGCGGGCTCTCGGCCTGCAACGCGGACAGCTGCGGCGGATGCTCGCAATCGAGGCGGTGCTGCTGGCCGTCGCCGGCACCCTGGTCGGCGTCCTCGCCGGCATCCTGTTCGGCTGGGCCGGGGCGTCGGCCGTCATCACCACGGCGGGGGAGGCGCTGGTGATGGACCTGCCGTGGGGGCAGATCCTCGCCGTACTCGGCGGCGCCGTGGTGGCCGGGTTGCTGGCCTCGGTGCTGCCGGCCCGCCGGGCGGCCCGCACCGCGCCGGTGGCCGCCCTGGTGGACGTCGGCTGACCGGGCCGCTCGCGACTGGGGAGTACACGCCGTCTGCCCGACGAAACAGCGACCGTCTTTACCAAGTCGGGCGGGGGTGCGGGGGTGGGGGAGTCAGGTGCGGCGGGCGAAGCGGCGGCGCTGGGTCTGGAGGTACTGCCGGGCCCGGCGCTGTCCGCCGCGCTCGACGATCGCGGCGGCCAGCCGGTCGAGCGCGGCGCCGATGGCCGTGACATGGACAGCCCAGCAACGTCTTTCGCACTCGGCCAGCCAGTCGACCGGGCCGAGGTGGCCGCGCTGGCCGTTGCACCGACGGCAGGCGGCGACCTCGTTCTCCAGCCAGGACGGACCGCCCTTGACCCGCGGGATCAGGTGGTCGGTGGTGGGCGGGACGAGCCGGCCGAACGGGCGGTCGCACCAGACGCAGCGGTCGCCGTCGCGGGCGAGGATGACCGCCATCCGGTCGGACCGGCCGAGCTGCCCACCCGGGGAACTCCCCATCGGCCCGACGGTAACAACGCGATCCGGCGACCGGGTTCAGGCGGCGACGGCACCGCGTTCCGTGGCCGTTCCCGCTGTCGTCCCACCCGTGTGGGTGGTGTCACGGCGGCGCCGTCCAGGCCGCCGGTACAGTGGGATGTATCGATTCAGAACGCCGGGGGGCTGTTCTGACGATCGTCACGAGGCCGTGCCGCACTGCACCGAGCCCCGCCACCCCGCCCGAGCAGGGCGGTCGGCCACCGTCGGCCCCGATCCGCCGGACCCACTGCCGCCGCAGTCGGAGGAACCGGCCCCAGGCGCGCCGTCGCGTCCGCACACCAACGCTGTTGCGGTCCCGCGGAACCTCCGCCACCGCGCACCGACCTGAACACCAAGGAGTCACCATGACCGTACGAACCGCCCCGAGAACCCTCGTCGACCCCCGTCGACCGGCCCACGCCGACGTCGAACGCCTCGCCGATGCCGTCGTCCGGACCCCCGAGCTGGACCCGACCCTGGTCCGGTTCCTCGCCGGCCGGGTCGCCGATCACTGGTCCCTGCCCGTCGAGCAGATCGAGCGGCGCCTGGCCGTCCGCATCGCCCATCGCGTGGCGGTCCGCGACACCGCGCGTCTGCTGCGCTCGGCCTGATCCAGAGCTTCCCGACCCCGTGGTCGGCGCCCCACCCCGGGGTGCCGGTCACGGGGTCGGCGCGTCTCTACCGCCGGTCGCCCGGCGTACCGGGCTCCGGCACTCCGCCCGCGATCGGCGGCGAGGTGAGTCGCGGGCCGAGGAAGCCGGCCATCCGACGCAGCATGTCGCGGATCGTCCCCACCGGCTTCGTCGCGACGAAACCGTGGTCGGCGCCCGGGTATTCGTGGTGCGCCACCTCGACTCCGGCGGCTCGGAGCACACCGACCAGTTCGTCGGCCTCGGGGGCCAGGGTGTCGTACTCGGCCGTGAGCACCAGGGTGGCCGGAAGTGCCTGCGCCAGCGCGGCATCGAAGCGCGGTGACGCGAGGGTCTCGGCCCGACGGGCGATCTCGGGGAAGTACGCCCAGCCGACGAACCGCTGAAAGAACGGCCCGATCACCGGCCGCCGGATCGCGGACGTCCGGGCGTTGTCGACGACATCGGTGACCGGGACGACCAGGACCAGGGCCGACGGCCGGGCCAGCCCGGCGGCGTGCCGTTGCTGGCACGCGTTGATGGCGAGTTTGGCGCCGGCACTGACCCCGCTCAGCCCGATCCGCCCGCCGTCCCAGCCGTACCGCTGATCGGTCATGACCCACCCGACCAGGTCGAACACCTCCTCCTCGGCGCGGGGGTAGACCGCCCGCGGAGCGGTGCTGTAGTCGGGGAGCAGCACGATCGCCCCCAGCTCGTCGGCCAGATGGCGGGCGATGTGCCGGTCCTGCTCCGGGTGCCGGTTGACGAACCCGCCGCCGTGCAGGTGCACCAGCACCGGCGGACGCCCGCCGGCACGATCCGGTGCGGCCGGGCGCTGGAGCACCGTGCGCAGGTCGCCGTGCCGGGTGGGGACCCACACGGTCTCCAGCGGGGGCAGTTGCCGGGTCGGATCCTCGGTGCCCCTGGGGGCGTGGGCGCGGATGCGGGAGCCGAGCTGGGCCAGGGTCCAGAACAGCGGATGGAAGGGGCGTCGCACAGCTCGTACTACCTCCGGTGGTCGCGGATCCCCGTCGGGTCGGCCGGGGCCGCCGCATTCCATGATGCGGTGGCGGTGGTCCTGCGCGACCCGCGGGGAGGGCGGACCGGGGGTGAGCGAAGCGTGGCCACGGGACCGTCGCCGGCGCGTATAGGGTCGCCCCGTCCCGCCCGGCCGACTCGACCGTCAGGCCCGGCGGTCGATCCCCGAGCGGAAGGCACAGCCCATGACCGATCTCGCCCCGGCCGGAACCCGATCGCTGCGACTGGGTGTCGCCGGCCCCGTCGGCACCGGCAAGTCGTCGCTCATCGCCCTGATCTGCCGTGAGCTCGCCGACGAGCTGGCCCTCGGCGTCATCACCAACGACATCTACACCGACGAGGACGCCCGCTTCCTGCGGTCGGCCGGAGTGCTCGACCCCGAGCGCATCCGGGCCGTCGAGACCGGCGCCTGCCCGCACACCGCCATCCGCGACGACGTCACCGCCAACCTGCTCGCCGTCGAGGACCTGGAGGCCGACTTCGCGCCTCTGGACGTCGTTCTCGTCGAGTCCGGAGGCGACAACCTGACCGCGACGTTCTCCCCGGCCCTGGTCGACGCGCAGATCTTCGTCCTCGACGTCGCCGGTGGTGGGGACGTCGCCCGCAAGGGGGGACCCGGGATCGGCCGGGCCGACCTGCTGGTCGTCAACAAGACCGACCTCGGCCCGTACGTCGGGGTCGACGTGCCGCAGATGGTGGCCGACGCGCAGGCCGCCCGCGACGGCCGCCCGGTGCTCGGCCTGTCCCGCACCGACCGCGACTCCATCGAGGTACTCAAGACCTGGCTGCGGGGTGTGCTCGCCTCGTTCCGCTCCGGCGACCACGTCGCCGTCGACCCCGGACCGATGGCCCCGCACTTCCACGCCGAAGGCGGGGAACATCAGCGAAGTCACGCCGACGAGGACGGCGGCTACGTGCACAGTCACGGCCCGGACGACCACGAGCACGACCACGCGCCCGTCACCGGCGCCGGGTCGCAGCGCTGAACCGGTCGCTCACCCGGATCGGCATCGAGGCGGCGCCCGGCCGGGCCCGCCTCGATCTCCGGTCGGGGGTGTTGGCCGTCCGCCGGGTGCGCAGCACCGACCGCGGCGCGGTGGTCGCACTGGTCGCGACCAGCGCCGTGCTGGTCGCCGACGACGACATCGTCATCGACGTGCACGTCGGGGCGGGGGCGTGGCTGGAGATCGTCGAGACCGCCGGCACCGTCGCCTACAACGCCTTCGGGACGCCGTCGCGGTGGTCGGCCCGGATCAGCGTGGCCGACGGGGGACGGTTGACCTGGCTCGGGGAACCGTTCGTCGTCAGCGACGGCGCCAACGTCGACCGGGTCACCACGGTGGACCTCGCTTCGACCGGGAGCGCCGTGCTCCGGGAGACCGTCGTGCTGGGCCGGGTCGGTGAGCGGGGCGGCGCGGTCGACGTGCGCACCACGGTTCGCCAGGGCGGTGCACCGCTGCTGGTGGAGCGACTGGACCTGAACGATCCCGCGGAGCGCTCGCACCCCGGTCTGCTCGGGCCGCATCGGGTGGTCGACACGGTCAGCGCGCTCGGCTGGCGCCCACCGCCGACACCGGAGCTCGTCGCCGGACAGCGCTTCGACCTCCACGCCGCGGGTGCCCTCGCCCGGTCGCTGGACGCCACCACCCACACCTCCCCGCTGGCTCCGGTGGCGCGACGGTGGGCGCAGTCGATGGCCGACGGCGGCTGATCGCTCCATCTCCCGCCGGAATCCGGCTGTGCCGTGCGAGTTCTCGTGAGCAGGCGATCACTGCGCGCCACGGCGGGTCGACGGGTGGCTCGTCCGGCCGGTCGGCAACGAGCCGGAAACACAGCGGTCATCCCCCGCGTCATCCGCGTTCCTACATTCGGCGCAACGGCACGTCCGGCGGGTCGGTCTGCGGACCGACGTGGCGTCCACGTGTCCGAGTGCAGCGTTCGCGCGCTGCCTCCCGGTGCTGTTCACGGCGCCGCCCGACTCGACGCGAAAGCAGGACCCGATGACCTCGAACGATCCCCGTAGCCCGCAGCTGCCGCCGGCCCTGACCGACCCCGCCGCGCGGGTCGCCGCGTCGACCTCCAGCCGCCGGTCGTTCCTGCGGATCGCGGGCCTGGGCGCCCTCGGTGTCGCCGGTGCCGGTGCGCTGGCCGCCTGCGGTTCCGGTTCGGGGTCGGCCAGCACGTCCTCGGCGACCAGCGCGGCCGCGTCCGGTGGTTCGGCCAGCGCCTCGTCCGGTGCGGCGTCCGTCGCCCCCGGGACCTACGGCGACATCTCGCTGCAGCTGTCCTGGATCAAGAACATCGAGTTCGGTGGCGAGTTCTTCGCCGACAGCAAGGGCTACTACACCGACGCGGGCTTCGGGAAGGTCGACCTGGTCACCGGGCCGGTCGAGAGCGCGGACGCGCTCGTCGCGGCCGGCACCGTGACGATCGGTCTGTCCGCGCCGGACGCCACCGCCCGCCTGGTCACCGAGCAGGGCGCGCCGCTGAAGATCATCGGCAGCACCTTCCAGAAGAACCCGTTCTGCATCCTCTCGCTGGAGGAGGGCAAGCCGATCCGCACCCCGCAGGACCTGGTCGGCAAGACCCTCGGCATCCAGGCCGGCACCAACCAGGCGATCTTCGCCGGGTTCCTCAAGGCCAACAACATCGACCCGTCCTCCCTGACGCAGGTCGTGGTCCAGTACGAGCCGACGCCGCTGACCGAGAAGAAGGTCGACGGCTTCATGGCGTACCTGACCAACGAGCCGTTCCTGGTCAAGGCGCAGGGCTTCACGCCGGTCACGCTCTCGTTCGCCGACAACGGTCTGCCGCTGACCGCGGAGACGTTCACCGTGGCGCAGGAGACGATCGACTCCCAGCGCGACATGCTCAAGGCCTTCCTGACCGCCGAGATCCGCGGCTGGACCGATGCTGTGGCCGATCCGGCCGGGGCCGCCGCCCTCGCGGTCAACACCTACGGCAAGGATCTCGGCCTCAAGCTCGACGAGCAGACCGAGCAGGCCACCGCTCAGAACGAGCTCGTCGTCTCGGCCGACACGAAGGCCAACGGTCTGTTCACGATGACCGACACCCTGATCTCCCAGATCATCACCGCGCTGGGCGAGATCGGGATCACGGTCACCGCCGACCAGCTGTTCGACATGAGCCTCCTCAAGGAGGTCTACGCGGCCGACCCGAGCCTGATCAAGGCCTGACCGGCGCCGACCGTGCCCCACCCGCACCACCGCCCATCACGAAGCCACCGGGACCCACTGGGGCGAGGGAGATGTCGATGAGCAGCACCGAGCAGACCGAGGTGGTGACGGCCGATCGTCGGTCGGCCGTCAGCACCATCGACCCGGCGGCCGAACCGTGGGCCGCCACCGGTATCGACATCCAGGGGCTCAGCAAGGAGTTCAGCCTGGGCCGCAGTTCGGTGACGGCGTTGGCCGACACCAGTCTCGGCACCAAGCGGAACTCGTTCCTGTCCCTGCTGGGGCCGTCGGGCTGCGGGAAGTCCACGATCCTGCGGATCCTCGCCGGTCTGGAGACGCCGACGTCGGGACGGGCCCTGATCAACGGTTCGTCGACCGGCGAGATCCAGCGCAACCACGAGCTGGGCATCGCCTTCCAGGAGGCCGCGCTCCTGCCCTGGCGCACGGTGACCAGCAACATCCGGTTGCCCCTGGAGGTCGCCGGGATCAAGCCGGAGTCCGGTCTGATCGACGACCTGATCTCGCTGGTCGGGCTCAAGGGCTTCGAGAACGCCAAGCCCGCTCAGCTCTCGGGCGGTATGCGGCAGCGGGTGGCCATCGCCCGCTGCCTGGTCGTCCAGCCGACGGTCATGCTGCTCGACGAGCCGTTCGGCGCCCTCGACGACATGACCCGTCAGCGGCTGAATGTCGAATTGCTCCGCATCTGGACGGAGAAGCCGGCGACGACTTTGATGGTCACGCACGGCATCTCGGAGGCCGTGTTCCTGTCCGACGTGGTCGCGGTGATGAGCCCCCGGCCCGGCCGGGTCGCCGAGGTCGTCACCATCGATCTGCCCCGGCCGCGGACGCCGGACCTGATGCGCACCCCCGAGTTCCACGCCTACGCCGACCAGCTGTCCGAGATCCTGTTCGGCCGGGGCGGTCAGCCCGGCGCCGAGGCCGGGTGAACCGGCGATGAGTGACAGTCAGACGTCGTCCGGGTCGACCGTCGAGGCCGACCTGTTGACGGCCAAGCAGATCCCCGGCCCGGGCGGGCCCGTCCCCGCTCCCGGCCCGACCGCACCGCGGCAGCGGTGGTGGCAGGACTCCCCGCCGTGGCTGGGTGGACTGGTCGGCACGGTCGCCATCATCGTCGTCTGGTGGGTCGCGTCCTTCACGCTGTTCCAGAGCAGCCAGGCCATCCCCAGTCCCGTCGAGGTTGTCGCCAAGTTCTTCGACGGCGCGCAGTGGTCGTCGACCCTGAACAACGCCGGCGCGACCGTGAAATCCGCTGCCCTGGGCTATGTGTGGGGCAACCTGGCCGCGATCGCCCTGTCGGTGCTGGTCCTGCTGCTGCCGTTCCTGGCCGAGATCGTCAATCAGATCGCCATCGTCACCTACTGCATCCCGCTGGTGGCGATCGGGCCGATCCTGGTCATCACCTTCGGTCGCGCCAACCCCAGCGGCGCCTCGGTGGTGCTGGCCGCGATGTCGGTCTTCTTCACCACCGTGGTCGGCTGCCTGGTCGGCCTGCGGGCCGCGCCGCGGACGTCGCTGGATCTCATCCGCGCCTACGGCGGCTCGAAGTGGACGATGCTGCGCAAGGTCCAGCTCATCGCCGCCCTGCCCAGCCTGTTCGCCGCGCTCAAGATCGCTGCCCCGGCCGCGTTCCTCGGTGCGGTCCTGGCCGAGTACCTCGGCTCCGGCGGGGATTCGACGATGGGCCGCGCGCTGATCGCCGCGCAGTCCCAGTCGGACGCCCCCCAGCTGTGGTACCTCGCGTTGATCTCCGGTCTGATCGCCGGCGCCGGGTACCTGCTCGTCGGGCTGGTCGCCCGGCTCGTCACCCCGTGGACCACCGGCGGCACCGAAGGAGGCCGGCGATGACGCTCACCCGCACCGAACCCGTCACCGCCGCCGCCGGGCCCGCCGCCGCCGCGGCTTTCGAGACCCGGTCCGGCGGTTCGGGCATCGGCCGGCGGATCCTGACCGCCGTCGTCACCGTCGTGGTCGCCCTGATCGTCCTGGCCGCTCTCTGGGCGCTGATGCTCAAGGTCTTCGACGTCTCGCCGTTCGTGGGCAAGACCCCGCTCGACGTGTGGAACTACCTGTTCTCCGCCACCCCGCCGCCCGGGGTGCGGCCGGCGTCGCTCACCGCCGAGGCGGCCCGATCGGCGGCCTTCTCGGCGCTCGGGACCACGCTGCTGGACGCGGCCATCGGCTTCGTCGCCGGCATGGTCATCGCCTCGGCGATCGCCGTCGGCTTCGTGCTGTTCCAGCCGTTCGAGTTCGCCTTCATGCCGATCGCCATGCTGCTGCGGTCCGTGCCGCTGGTCGCGATGGCGCCGGTGCTGCTGCTGATGTTCGGGCAGGGCAAGGTGGCCATCGCGGTCATCGCCGCCATCGTGGTGCTGTTCCCGGCGCTGGTGAACATCGTGCTCGGCCTGCGGGGCGCCTCACCGCAGGCGTTGGACGTCATCCGGGTCAACGGCGGATCCAAGCTGACCGCGCTGCTCAAGGTGCGGATCCCGTCCGCACTGCCGCAGTTCTTCGCCTCGGTGCGGATCTCCGTCCCCGGCGCCGTGGTCGGCGCGATGCTGGCCGAGTGGCTGGCCGGGTTCGACGGCATGGGCGGTGTGCTGTCCGGCTACAAGGGCCAGGGCAACTACGGCGGCGTCTGGACCATCGTGGTTCTCGCGGTCGTCAGCTCCATCGTCCTGTACGCCGTCGCCACCATCGTGGAGGCCGCCGTGCTGTCGGCCTGGGGTCCGGACGCCGGCCGCTCGCACTGACCGCGCGGACCCGCCGGGGCTCACGTCACTCCGTCGGGACGACGTCCCCCGGGCCGAATTCGACCCGCACCCGCGGCGCGTAGACCACGCTGACCGGCTCGCCGCCGACGGCGAATCCGGCTCGGCCGAGCAGTCCGCCGATTGGATCGTCGTCCAGCCGGATCAGCGACGCCGCGGCCAGCGGCCACTGCTCGTGCCGGTTGGGCAGATACAGAGTGCGGCCGCCGTACCAGCGGACGTGCAGGCCCCACCGAGCGGTGAGGAAGTGGTCGAGGGCCGACGGTGCGGTCATCGGCTCGCCGACCCGGACGGTCATCGACCCCTGTGCCGCCGGCCGGGGGAGGAGCCGCCGGCACCGGTAGGTCAGTTCGTCCCCGTGTCGCTCCAGGGACATCCGTGACCATTCGTAGGGCAGCCGCAAGGCCAGCCGGGCACCCAGCACGGGCAACGCCCGCTGGGCGTCCAGAGAGCAGAAGTAGACGCCGCGCCGGCCGAGCCGGTCGACGGTGTAGAGCCGGACGTTGGTCTCCAGGAACGTGCCCAGCCAGGGCAGCCCGGGGCCGGGACCGAACCCCAGCTTCACCATGCGGAAGCCGATCAGCCCGACGTAGGTGCGGCCGTCCAGGGTGTCGGGGCGGCAACCGGCGGGGAGCAGCCGGGCGACCTGTTCCGGGTCGACGGGCCAGTGGGCCATCGCCACGTCGTCCCAGTACTGCCGCAGCAGACGGCCCCGTAGCCGGCGGGGCGGCTCCGGAGTGACGGCTTCCGGGGGCGCCCAGGACGCAGTGCCCGGTGTCTGGCCACCCTGGGGGGCGCGGGAGATCATGGTCGTTCGGTGCCCCGTGGCGGTGGTGATCACGCCGGGGCGGCCACCTTCCGCCGGGTGATCGGCGATGCTGGGCCGGTGAGCATCCGTCCGGACCCGGCGCCGTCCGGGTCCCGTCCGTACCAGGTGCGGCCCCGGTCGTGGTCGGCGGTCGCGTCCGACATCGGCCGGACCCTGGTGGCGGCGCTCATCGCCTGGGAGCTGTGCCGGCGGCTCGGCTCACCACCGTCCCCGATCTACGCCGTCATCGTTCCGGTGCTCACCATGCGGACCGACCCGTTCGCCTCGTTCGACGTCTCGCTCACCCGCATCGTCGGTGTGCTGCTGGGCGTCACCCTGGGGCTGGCCGCCCTGCACGTGCTGCCCCCCACCTTGCTCACACTGGGCCTGCTTCTACTGGTGGGCCTCGGTCTCGGATCCATCCGGTGGGGTTCCCGCGGCCCGGGCGCGACGGTCAACGCGCAGGTGGCGCTGTCGGCCCTGCTGGTGTTCGCGGCGGCGGACGCCGACCCCCACACCTATGCCTGGGACCGGCTGTGGGAGACGGTGGTCGGGGCCGTTGTCACCGTCGTCGTCGCGCTGCTGCTCGTCCCGCCGAACCCGGTGCGGGCGGCCACCGGGGAGCTGGCGGCACTGGCTGCGGGGATGGCCGAGGTGGTGACCCGCGTGACCACCACCGACGCCGGCGGCTCCGGTCGGCTCGTTGCCGACGCCGCCGACCTGTCCATCCGGGCCGAGCAGCTGGCCGACGACGTGCGCCGGGCCGGCCGGACCGGCCGCGTCGCCCCGACCCACCTGCGCCACCGGGCGGCCGTCCGGATGCTCCTGCCCCGGGCCGACCTGGCCCGGTCCGTCGGGCACCAGCTGACCGCGCTGGCCACCACTGTCGACGATCTGGCCGGCCGCGAGGTCTACGACCGGCGGTGGCCGGTCGTCCGGGAGCAGGCCGGTGCGGTCACCGAGCCGCTCGGTGCGGCCATCGCGGCCGCGCTGACCGGCGCGGACTGCCGGGCCGAGGCGGAACGGGCCGGGGCCGCCCTGTTGACCTTCCGGCAGGCCCAGCCGGATCCGGTGGCGGTGCTGCTGCGCAATCCGATGCGCCGGGTGCTGGACCGGCTCGCCGCCTTCGCCGGGTTGCCCCTGTTGGACATGCGGTCCATGGAGGAGATCATCGACCCGGTGTCCCGGCGGCTTCCGTTCGACGGCAGCCGGTGATCGGCGTCGGTCATCTCCTGCGGTAGGCGGCCCAGAGGAAGCAGTACAGGCCGAACAGGACCAGGCCGACCGCCTTGATGACGAGCAGTGAGCCGTCGGCGGGGGTGAGATTCATCAGCCGGACCAGGGCCTCGAACCCCGGCGGACCGACGCGGCCGTTGACGCCGACGATGATCATGAGCACGCCGATGATGCCGAGCGTGATGCCCTTGCCCACGTACCCGACCCGGCCGGCGACCAGGACCCAGGCGGGGACGCCGGGGCGCAGCTCGCCGGCGAACCGGGTGCGGCCGATCTGGTAGAACTGCCGGCCCGCCGCGATGACGATGCCGATGCCGATCCCCACTGCGAGGACGCGGGTGGTCATCAGGGCGATCTCCGGGGTGGGATCGAGTGGAGCACGGCCTTCACGGACGAGGCGACCGGCCAGGGCGACGCGGGCCGCGCTGAACCCCACGCCGAAATAAACGCCGGCGCTGATCAGGCTGCCGAACCGGCCGAAACGGCGCATGAGCGCACTCTCGGACGGGTTGCGCCGCCAGATGGTCTCGAAGATCTGCCAGAGGGTCATCGCCATCAGGCCGAGGGCGGTGGCCCACAGTAGGGCCTCTCCGCCGAGGGTGGCGGCCATCTCGTGGAGCGCCGTCTCGTCGGTGACGTTGCCGTGCCGGCCCGACCAGGCGATGCGGACGATGATCCAGGCCACCAACAGGTGCAGGACGCCGTAGGCGACGAGGCCGAGGGCGATCAGCTTGTCGAAGGTGCCGCTCTTGTGCAGGACGCGGCCGCGTTCCGCGGTGGCCACCAGGATGCGCGACGACCGCGAACGTGCGTCGTCCGTCGCCCCCATGGGAAACCCTTCTTGGCGCACCGACCCGGATGCGGGTCCTCGGCGCCCCGCCGGCGGCGAGGTCACCGACCGCAGCCGAGCATAGGGTCCCCGGCCGGTGCCGGTCGGGCGGGCGCGGACGCACCACCGGATCGGTTGTCGCTGGTGGACAGGGGTGTGACGGGTCACCCTGACGGGTGCTGCCAACAGTTAGCTGATTAACTACAGTGAATGCTAACGAGCTAATTCGACGCTCTGGCGAGCGACCGGTCGGCCGGTGGACGGGAGCACGACGATGAATGGACAGCGGCGAGGGGGATCGTCGTTGTCCGCGGGCCCGGCCGCCGCCCACCGCCCGATCTCGCCCTGGCCGATCGTCGAGGCCGGCCCGTCCACCCCCACCATCGCCGACGACTACGCGGACCTGCTCCGCTACCTCTCGCCGGCGCAGCGTCGCGGCATGATCTCGCGGTTGACCGTCGGGTACTACGAGGACTGGCGGCCCGGTCGGGCCGAGGTCGCCGATCTGGTCGCGGTCGAGCTGGGCGTGCTGACCTGGGAGGGCGCAGCCCAGCGGCATCGGCAACGGCTCTCCGGTGACGAGCCGGACAGCATCACGCCGCAGATCCGGGCCTGGTACCGGGAGCGGGCCCTCGCCCGCCGGCTGCACCGTGGCGGAGTCGACGCCCGCCGCTAGTTCGGGCCGGCAGGCCCGCGGCGGTCCGGCCCCGGCCGGCCGTTGCGGGAGAATGCACCGGTGAGTTCCTCCCCGTCCCCGGTCCGGTCCGCTGCCGAAACCCCGCCCCGGTTGATCGTCACCGACATGGACGGCACCCTGCTCGACGCGTCCGGCATGAAGGTCAGCGACCGCAACATGGCCGCGCTGCGCCGGGCCCAGGACGCCGGCGTCCCCGTCGTCATCGCCACCGGGAGGCCGATCTGGTGGCTGACCCCGGTCCTGGAGGCCGGGTTCACCGGGGTCGCCGTCTGCATGAACGGGGCCATCGTCTACGACGTCGGGGCCGACGACATCATCGCGGCCTCGCCGCTGACCCCCGAGGTCATGCAGACCTTCATCGGGCGCCTCACCGAACTGGACCCGACGGTCTCGCTGGCCGTCGAACGGCTCGGCACCACCCTGCAGGCCTGCATCGCCGAAGAGTCGTACGACCATCCGTGGGCGTTCGGCTACTTCCAGCGGTCGCCGCGGGAGACCCTGCTGGCCGAACCGGTCGCCAAACTCCTGGTCCGGGGGCGCACGGACTCCCGGACGCTCGCCGCCGTCGCCCAGGAGGCGGCCGACACGATGGGCTGGACGACGACCGAGGACTCGGCCGAGGTGGACGGGAGTCCCGTGCACATCACCTGGTCCACCGACGACGGGCTCATCGAGGTCGCCGCCGCCGGCGTCAACAAGGGCGCCGCCCTGGACCGGCTCGCGGCCCGCTGGGACATCGACCCCGCCCACGCCATCGCCTTCGGCGACATGCCCAACGACCTGGAGATGTTCGCCTGGGCCGGTCGGGCCGTCGCCATGGGCAACGCCCACAACGACGTCGTCGCCGTCGCCGACGAGATCGCCGCCGATCATCACGACGACGGGGTCGCGCGGGTGCTGGAGCGCTGGTTCTGAGATTCCCGCCGGGACCTCGGGTGGCCGGGTGTGGACAGCACCACCGGATCCGGGGAACCTGCACCCCGGATCGGTGAACCGGACGTCGCTACCCTTTTCGACGTGACGATCTCCGTGGTGCTGGCCGAGGACAACTCGCTGCTCCGGCAGGGGCTGGTGCGCCTCATCGAACTCGACCCGACCCTGAAGCTGGTCGGCACCGCGACCGACCTGCCCTCGCTGCTCGCCCTCGTCGACGAACAACGCCCGGACGTCGTCGTCTCCGATATCCGCATGCCACCGAGCCACTCCGACGAGGGCATTCAGGTGGCCGGTCACCTGCGGGACCGGCACCCGGACACCGGACTCGTCCTGCTCAGTCAGTTCGCTGAGGCCGCCTACGCGCTGGCCCTGCTGTCCGGTGGGGCTGCCCGACGGGCCTACCTGCTCAAGGAGCGGGTCGCCGACGTCGGCGAGCTGACCGCCGCCATCCGGGCCGTCGCCGACGGCGGGTCCGTCATTGACCCGACGGTCGTCGAGCAACTCGTCACGGCGAGCACCGCGCGGCCGTCGGTCATCGACTCGCTCAGCCCCCGGGAGACCGAGGTGCTGTCGAACATGGCGCAGGGCAAGAGCAATGCGGCGATCGCCGGAACCCTGTTCCTGTCCGAACGGGCCATCGAGAAGCACATCAACTCGATCTTCACCAAGCTCGGACTGGCCGAGGAGAAGGACCTGAACCGCCGGGTCCGTGCCGTCCTGGTGTTCCTCAAGGAATCGCAATGACCGCCCCGGCGCCCTCGGTGCGCGTCGCGATCGTCGACGACCAGGCCCCCTTCCGTCGGGTCGCCCGGGCCGTCGTCGGCCGCACCCCCGGCTTCGAGGTCGTCGCCGACGGCGACAGCGGCGAAGAGGCGGTCCGTCTCTGCCGCGAGTTGCACCCCGACCTGCTGCTCATCGACGTGCAGATGCCCGGCATGGGCGGAGTCGAGGCCGCCCGCCTCGTCCGGGCCGCGGGCTGGTCGCTGGTGGTACTCGTCTCGACCCAGTCCCGCGACGATCTCGACCTGGCCGACCCCACCACCGGGGAGGAACTGCTGTTCCTGCCCAAGGAGAGTCTGACCCCGGCGCGGTTGGCCGAGCTCTGGGCTCAGGTCAGTCGGCCGTCGGCGCCGGCCTGAGTGACCGCGGATCGGCGGTCGGCTCCGCCCGCAGCGGGTCGGTCGGTGCGTCGAGGACGACGGACTGCGCGGTCACCGCGAGATCGGGCCTGGTCAGCTGCCCGGGTGGCGCGTGGTGGGTCGACAGGTACTCGGCGACCTCGGTCGGAAGCGCAGACCGACGCGAGACACGATCTGCTCCGGACCTGGTCAAGGCGGCCGGGGAATGCCGTCTCCGCGCACCCGTGCGGTAGGCGTCCGTTCACATGTGCCTCTGAGGAAGGACCCCGCCAACGCTCCGAAGCCACGGTGGCGGCGCCGCCGCGTCCAACAACCGGGCCTGTGTTATGCCCGGGGTGTGGTCGTCGTCGCCGTCACCCCAGCCAAGGCCCCAAACCCAGTACGGGTGCGATCGTCGGTCAAGAGCACGTGTCCATCGAGGCGCAACGCGCGTTCGCCCGACCGGCCGACACAACTGGTTCGAGGATGCTGCCGTTCCTATCGCCCGATCAATTTGCAGATGTCTGTGCGAGATCCACTTCAGGGGGACTGATCCTGCAGTGCTCCGAAGATAATGCACTACCGGTCTTGATCAGTGAGATCCCGAGGAGAGCAAAGCCGGCGAGCCATCCAAGTGGTGCGCCATCTGCCACCTGGGGTCTAATCAGCCCGATTGTCAATTGCAGAGGCAAGGTGGGCAGGAACCAAAACTTCAGACTCGTGAGCACGGCCGAACTAATTCTTAACACACAGAACGACTTATTGTACGCCAGAGCTGAGAGCGCAGTACTAGCACCCAGCAATGGTGCCCAAACTGGGGCTGAATCTTGACAAACGATAGCGACGACCGCCGCCAGTGCAGCACTAGCTGACCCAAATCTGAGCATAGCGGTCACCGGGCGAGCTAGTCTCGAAGCTAAAGAAATGACCCCGAGTGAAGTCAGCAGAACAGCGACTGAAACGAGACCGGACCAGTAGGAATTGAGGACCGCGACCCAACTTGCGGGACGGTAGTACGAGAACGACCAGGACAATCCTAGGCTTAACCACATCAAACCAGCAACGATGAAGGCCAGGCCTCCCGCCCTCGAGGAGCGGGACGGGTATGCGACGCCGCCATAGCCGTCGTCTAAGAACGACGACGCTACGGCCTCTGGGCTTCCCATTTCGCAGATCGTTCGATCGACCGCCTCTGATGGGTTCAGTCCCATCGAAATCAGCCGCTCGTGAGACGATGACAAATGGTCGTGCAATTCATCGACAATGTCGCCGACATCTTGACGCCACGCAAGTTCTTTTTCGATACTCTGCAAATAGAGCTGGTATGTCTCGTTCACGTTGAATCAACGCTCCGCGATGGTCGCACTGATGGCTAACATGAGTCTGTTCCAGTTCGATCGTTCATCGGCGAGCGCCTCGCGGCCCGGACTCGTGAGGTGGTAGTAGCGGCGTCTACGACCATCAACTCTTCGCCAGTCACTGGCCAGCAGGTTTGCACCTTCGAGTCTATGAAGTGCCGGATAAACGGTGCCCTGTGCAAGATCCAGCTCACCTCGACTTCGGTTCCGAATCTCGTTGAGGAGTGCGTATCCGTGAAGGGGCCCAGCGGCGAGCACCGCCAAGATCAGCATGTCTAGGTGGCCACGGACCGCGTCTGGGCGCATGTGTCGACCATACCTAGATTCGGACAGCACGATGCATAGACAGACCGTGCCTAGCCTGTCTAAGCTTCCTGAAGGTTCACGCCCCGGCAGCAATCGAGGCATCCGCAGCTCTTGGAGGAGAAAATGTCCTTGCTCTCGCGAGTCTGTTCTACCGTCGGTGTTGCCGTCGCTGCTGGGTGCATGCTCTTCGCCCCGTCCGGCGTCGCCAATGCCGACGACAGCCCTCCTGTGACCACCCCAGGCGCCCCGGTTGGATCATCCGCGGCACCTGCACCAGCCGCTGGCTCCGGTACCGCAGCCAGGGCTGCCTTGGCCTGCGCCAGCCAGGAGTTCTGCGTCTCGAAGGACACCTATTTCAACGGCCCCACCTATAAGTTTACGCAGGCGAACACCAACTGGTCCTTCACGAGCTACGCGAATCTCTACAACGAGGACAGCTCATGGCGAAGCCGCTGGGACGTCCCAGTCGTCGTCTACGACTACACCCAGTTCAGCGGCGCGCAGACCATTTGTGTCGCGCAGGGCTGGGACGTTTTCTACAACTCCTCCGCCAGCGATCGGGGCTCCTCCCACAAGTGGGACGGACGCCCCAGTTGCTGACGCAGCCAGCTCGTCGGGCCTGGGTCGTGGCAGCTTGCCAGACCCGGGCCCGTTGGTGGGCTGCTGCCACGCTCGCGATCGTCGCAATGTCTACTGCTTCTGGCTGCTCTGGTTCAGGACCTGGAATAGAAGCCCGAGCACAAGAAGCGGCCGCCGCGCTGGCACAGGTTCAACGAACCTCGGAGGTCATAGGCTCAGCCGAAGCCGTCCTCGTGAAAAAGTGTGTTCACGAGAAGGGCTACCCGTCGTCGGCCGAACCGCAAGCCGAGCCCGACGAAACCGATTTGGGCCTGTTGCCGCCGCCCACCCGTGCGATCGCGGAAGAAGTTGGATACGGCGTGGCGACCAGACTTCTCAAGGCCCAAACGCCTGACGAGTCTAGCCAATGGAAAGCAGCTAGTGACCTGGATCGCGAGGCAGCGTACAAGGCAGCGTTCGGCGATCCTTCAAAAATAGTCACAGAGACCTTCGACGATGGCTACACGGTAAATGTAGGTGCCGATGGATGCTATGCAGATGTGCGTCGGGATCTGTATGGAGATTTGGCCCGCTATACGCGCATGACCTGGATAGCTAGCCAGAGTCTCAATCAGGCCAAGACAGCTGTCGCCGAGAGTTCGAAGTGGCAAGGCGTGGCCTCAGAATGGAGGGTTTGCATCGAGGGTAAGGGTTTGAATGCCGCTTCTAGCGGAGCAATCCGTGCCAACCTGTACGAGGCAAGAGGTGCAGTGGCAGTCTCTTCGTCTGAGGACAGATTCAGTCAATACCTACAGATGCGTGACAACGAGCGCGAACTAGCCACGGCTGATGCGGATTGCGCCGAACAAGCGGGTGCCCCAGGTGCTTGGATTGAGGCCGTATCGACGGCGAACGCAGAAGATCTGGCCAAGAATCATGACGCGCTCGTTGAATGGGCTGCCACCGTCACAGACCGGAGTGCGTCAGCCCTAGAGTCAGCCCAGGATGCGTCACGGTCAAGCTGAGAGGTTCCCGCGCAACAAACCATAGCGTTGACGCGGCTCCGCGTTCTCGGGCCGATCGGCGAACTCGACGGGGATCCCGGTCATCGGGTCACTCTGCCACGCGGGGAGCTGGACTCCGCGTCGGCCAGGCCCGCCGGCCGCGATCGCGACGGGCGTTGCTACTCCACCGGCGATCTGGCCGGCACGTCCCGCCCGGCGACCACTACGGCGGCGAGCACCGCCACCACCACCGGGCCGACCGCAGCCGCGACGAGGACCGGCCACCCGACGACGGCGTCGGTGGCGATCCCGCTCACCCAGGTGTTGGACCAGACCAGCCGTCCGACGAGCACGCCGAGCAGAGTCCCGATCAGCGCCCCCGGGGTGACCACCAGGAACGCGGCCCAGGCCGCCGCGGATCGTCGGTCGGATCGGGTCATGCCGAGCACGGCCAGGGTGGCGCCCTCGGTGGCCCCGCGGCGGATGGCGGCCGTGCACCCGGCGACGAGCAGGGCGATGGTGGCGCCCGCCCAGAGCCACGCTCCCAGACCGGGCAGCTCCCGGACGTCGGCCAGATAGACGACGGACTCCGGCCGTCCGGGGAGGGCGATCTCGGCCTGCTGGGCGAGGTCGGCGATCAGTGACTCCGCCTGACCGGGGCGGGCCACGATGTCGGCGTGGTCGTAGGACTGGCCCCGGTCGATCCGGGTCAGGCCATCCAGTGTCATGAGGGCCATGTCGCCCAGCGGTGTGCTCGACACCGGGGCGACAGTCACGGTCCCGACGACGGTGTAGTCCGCGGGTCCGGAAGGCCCCGGGAACTGCATCGTCGACCCGACCATCAGCCCGAGCCGACCGGCGGTGAGGGTGCCCACCGCCACCTCGTTATCGGTGGTCGGAACCCGTCCGGTGATGACCGACCAGGGGATGCTTCCCAGCTGGTCCCGGTAGCCGAACGCCAGGACCGCGTCGCCGCTGGCCGCCGTACCGTCAGCCGCCGCCCCCGGCACCAGGGGGACCGTGGCCGCCCGGACCAGCCTGATCGCCGCGACCCGCGGATCGAGCGACAGGGCCTGAGCCTGTTCGGGGGTGGCGTCGATGAGGGAGACGTCGGCGTTCCAGCCCCACCGGGCGGGGGTGTCGACCGTGCGTCCCATGCTGGCCGCGACGGTGGCCGAGGCGACCACTGCGACGACGAAGACGGCCACCACCGCGGTCCGGGTCATAGCCACCCACCGCCGACGGCCGGACCCGAGCCGGCGCGCGACGGTCAGCGCGGGTGACCGCGACAGCCGCGGGCGCGTCGCGCGGGACGGATCCCATCGGGTCGACGACCGGGGGAGCAGACCGGCCGCCGTCCATCCGGACGCCGATCGGCTGCGGACCACCCAGCATCCGAGGGTCGAGATGACGACGACGCCCACCAGGGTGACGACCACCCCGGCCGCGAGCACCCACCACTGGGGCGCGAAACCGGGACGTGGTTCCAGGCGGGCGAGACCGCCGATCGGGGGAATCGCCGACGAGGCCAGGCCGATCACGCCGCAGGTCAGGGCGGCGACACCGGCGGTGGCGGTCAGCGGGAGAACCCGGCTCAGGACCCGCTGCGCCTGCGTGAGACCCAGTGCTCGTTCGACGGTCTCGTCGATGCGGTCGCTGCTGGACCGCCGGGTGACGACGGTCAGCAACAGCAGTGCGGCCGCGAGGGCCACCACCATGGCGACCACCCGCAGTGCGGTGCTCAGGACGCTGATGCCGGTCAGCACCGAGGGGTTGACCAGCGTCGAGGTGTCGATGACCCGCACCGGTCCGAGCCCGCTGATCCCCAGGTCGGGCGGGTTGTCCGCCAGGTACTCGGCCGCCGCCGCCCGGAAGGCCTCGCGCTCCGCCGGGTCGTCGGACAGGCGGAGGAAGACCGTGAGCAGCGCCGCGGTGTCGGCGTGGGCCTGGTAGAACGCCTCGGTGGCGTGCGTGTTGGCGATGCCGCTGCCGAAGGCGGGCAGCCGGGCGATGCCGACGACGGTGAAGCGGGCGGGGCCCCCGTCGGGTGTGTCGAAGCCCGCGCCGAACTGGGTGACCTCCTGCGGGGTGAGCAGCTGGGTCGAGACCTGCGAGCCCACGGTCCATCCCGAATCCTGGGCCAGTCCCTCGGCGATGACCAGTTCGTCCGGGCGGGTCTCGTCCGCGGCGCGGCCGTCGACGATGACGGGGTCGACCAGCCCCTGGTGGTCGGCCGGACCGGCCCCGATGTCGATGTACCGCACGCCGGGGCCCTCCACCTGGGCGACCCACGACCATTCGTGGTAGCTGGCCTCGACACCGGGGAGCGCCGCGATCCGCGCGAGTTCGGCCGGGTCCGGCCGCGGGTTGAGCCGGGCATCGTCCCAGCCGACGGCATCGACCAGCCGGTCGTAGACGGTGGCCGTGCGCTGCCCGGCCGCCACCTCGGTCAGCGCCGCCCCGGCCAGCACCCCGATCAGCAGGCCCCAGACGAGAAAACCCTTCCAGCCGTCGCGCCAGCGGGCCCGGGCCAGCAGCACGATCGCCGCGGTGGGCGAGTCGGCTCGCCGGGTATCGGTCGAGCTCGACAACGTCGCGGCGGCAGGTCTTTCCGGCGCGGCAGCGGGCGAGGTCATGACGGCTCCGCCAGCGGCACGCGACCGCGGACCGCACTCCCCGCGCCCGGGGCCGCCTGCAGGTCGAGTGTGCCGCCGATGGCGCCGATGCGGTCGGCCATGTTCGTCAGGCCCGCCCCGCGAGCCACCGTCGCCGGGTCGAAACCCGGCCCCTGGTCGGCGACCTCGAAGACGAGCTCCCCCCGTCGCGCGAGGCCGTCGGCGGCGATCTCCGGTCCGTCGCTGACCGTGATCGTCACCGGGCTGCCCTCGGCGTACTTCGCCGCGTTCTGCAGTGCCTCGAGACAGCTGAAGTAGACGGCGGACTCGATGTCGGCCGGGTACCGACGGCTGAGCCGCGCCTGCACCGTCACCCTGACCGGGCTGCGTCGCGCGGCGGCCGACAGGGCGCTCCCCAGTCCGGCGTCGCGGAGCAGCGGCGGGTAGATGCCGTGGGCGAGGCTGCGGAGTTCGGCGATGCTCGACCGGACGCCGGCGTCCAGCTCGTCGAGCAGCTCCTGCTGGTCGTCGGTGATCTCCGGCATGGTCGATCGCAGCAGGTTGACCGTCACCGCCAGAGCGACCAGATGCTGCTGGGCGCCGTCGTGCAGATCGCGTTCCAGGGCGCGCCGCTGGGCGTCGGCGGTGGCGACCAGGCGGGCGCGGGAGGCGCGGAGTTCGCCGTTGGCGACCTGGAGCTCTTCCAGCGTGCGGGTCAACGCCGAGTCCAGGGTGCGGTTGCGCAGCAGGATGGCGAGCCGGGTGGCCACCGCGGCCAGGGCCCGTTCGTCGGCCGGCCCGAACTCCTCGTCCTCGGCCGCCCGGGTCACCACCAGCAGGGCGAGCACCTCGACCCCGTCGCCGGTCCCGGCCACCGCGGGGGCGATCCGCAGCTGGTCCGGCGCCCCCTCTGCCGGGTGCCGGTGCAGGGTGTCGGCATGGTCGGGCAGCCACAGCGAGACCCAGCCCGGACCGGCGACCCCGGCCCGGGTCAGCACCCGGAGCGCCTCGCCGGTCAGTTCACGCCCGTCCGGTTCCTCCAGAGGGGTCGGTAGCCGCACGGCCGGGGTCAAGCGATACCCGTCCCCGGCCCAGACCGTGATGGTGCCCAACCGGAGCACCCGGCGGGCCGAATCGGCGTAGTCGTGCAGGAATTCGCGCGCCGTCGTGCCGGTCGCGTCGTAGGCGCTGGACGCCGGCTGCTCCGGGAGCACCGACAGCACATCGGCCACCGCCGTCGCCGGCCCGATCCGGCGTCGACGCACCCCACGGGCGATCGCCGGGGCGATCGACGCGCCGGTGACCGCGGTCGCCAGCAACGCGACGAGGGTGGCCACGACCAGGGGGCGTTCGGCCGAACCGGGTTCCCCCATCGGGACCCGACCGACGACCAGCAACCAGCTGACCAACCCGACGACCACCGCGGCCGCCGCGCCGGCGACCGTGACGGCGGTCAGCAGGATGTCGGTCGACCGGCGGCGCGCACCGGGCACAGCCCCGGCCACCTGCCCGGCGATCAGCAGGACGGCGACCACCACCAGGACCCAGGGCAGCGACGGCCAGCCGGCGAGCAGCCCGGCCAGACAGGCCGGCGCGGCCACGGCGACGGCGGCCAGCAGCGACGCCGACGTCAGGGCGCGGCGGGCCCGGGCCCGACCCTGACGGTCGCCGATCACCGGTCGCCCGCACCGACGGCGACGGGCTCGAGACGGCCGTCGCGCATCGCGACCCGGCGACCCGCCCCGGCCGCCACCTCCTCGCTATGGGTCACCAACAGGATGGTCTGGCCGGCAGCGTTCAGCCGCTGGAACAGCTCGAGAATGCCGGCCGCTCCGGCGCTGTCCAACGCGCCGGTCGGTTCGTCGGCCAGCAGCACGGTCGGCCGGTTGGCCAGCGCGCGGGCGATGGCCAGGCGCTGCCGTTGCCCCCCGGACAGCGTGACCGGACTGCTACCCGATTTGTCGAGCAGGCCGAGCAGATCCAGCAGCTCCCGGGCTCGCGCCTCGGCCGCCGCCCGGCCCGCCCCGGCGATCATGGCCGCCAGCGCCACGTTCTCGAGCGCCGTCATGCTGTCCAGCAACCGGAAGAACTGGAAGACGAACCCGATGTGCCGGCGTCGCAGGACGGCGAGTTCGTCGTCGCTCAGGTCGTCCAGCGCCGTGCCGGCCAATCGGACGGAACCGCTGTCCGGACGGTCCAGACCGGCGACCACCTGCAGCAGCGTCGACTTCCCGCTGCCCGAGGGGCCGGTCAGCGCGACGAATTCGCCGTGTTCCACCGTCAGGTCGGCGCCCCGCAGCGCGCGGACCGGGGCGGTGTCCGGCTCGAAGGTCCGGTGCACCGAGCGCACCAGGACGGCCGGCGCGTCGGAGGCGCGCTCGATCGCCGGGGGCTCGGACATGGGGTCACTGTAGGAGCCGGACCCGACACCCGGCTCGGGCGCTGGCCGATCCCCCGGGGTGGGGCCAGCACCCCCACTTTCGGAGGACGAAACCCCCGATCGGGGCGCGCCCGAACCGGTGCCGTTCACCGTGCAGAGCCATCCGCATACCGGTACGTTCCGCGCACGGTCACGCCCAGGTGGCCACCAACCGGAGGCTTTCATGGCCCAGCGTTTGCGTCTCCTGCTCGCCGCGTTGCTGATGGTCGTGACGGGGGTGATGACCGCCGGACCGGCGGCGGCGGCGGATCCGCCCCCGGTGGTCGCGAACCAGGCGCTCGATCTGGCCTTGGTCACCGGGATCAACCAGGCGCGGGCGAAGGCCGGGGCGCCGCCACTGAGTGCGACCCAGAGCGCCGACATCTATGCCCTGTTCTCCGCATCCGGCGATTGGGCCTGCAACGGCCAGCCCAATCCGGACGGGCCTTCGGTGCTGCCGTCGTTCGGTCTCGACCCGGAGCTGTTCACCGAACGCGTGCACGCTCAGCCGGCGGCCTCCGATGACATCACGGCGATCCTGGCGGATCTGCTGAACGACAAGTCCCTGCTCGACCCGAAGTTGCGGTACGTCGGTCTGGCCTCGCTGTCCGGCGGATCCCAGTGCGGGGACACGCTGCGGACGGTCGTCGTCGCGACCGACCAGGTCGCCTGGTTCGGCCAGGTCGTGACCATGGTGTCGAAGGCGAACGGCAAGTACGTCACCGCGGAGAAGGGCGGCGCCCTCCCACTGATCGCCAACCGTGACCGCGTCGGCCAGTGGGAACGGTTCGACGTCGTGCGGGTCTCCGCCACCGACGTCACTCTGCGTTCCCTCGCGAACGGCCAGTACGTCTCCGCGGAAGCCGCCGGGGCGCTCCCGCTCATCGCCAACCGCTCCTCGGTCGGGACGTGGGAGACGTTCTCGCTGGTTCCCGTCGACGGCAGCACCGTGGCCCTGGCCAGCCGGGCCGACAACCGCTGGGTGACGGCCGAGAGTGCCGGGCGGGCACCGTTGATCGCGAACCGGGCCGTCATCGGTGGCTGGGAGCAGTTCGAACTGCGCGGCCCGCTGGGTGACGCGTTCGGGGCCGAGCAGATGCGGACCCTCGCCGGACAGCAGTGACCGATCCGTCGTCCGGGCGGCCTCCCGCCGCCCGCCCGGACTGACGCTGTCGAACGCCGCTGACGCTGGTCATCTCGCCGAATCCGGGCCGCCGCCCGCCCCGTTCGGCCGAGGTGACCAGCGTCAGCGCAGGTCATCGGCGCCACCACGACGGCCGGCCCGGCGAATTGTCCGATGTGACCGGGTGGGGGGATGGGAACGGCGTTACCGTGATCGCGCGATCACTGTCCGCTCGTGTCCCGGGAGGCCGTCATGCACCGTCCCCTTCGCTCCGCAGTGCTGGCCGCCGTGCTCGCCCTCATCGGGACGATGATCACCGCCCCCACAGCGACGGCCCGGGACGCGACGCCCGTCGTCGACGAGGTGGGGCTCCCCGCAGCCCTGATGGCCAGGTTAAACCAGGCCCGGGCCGCCGTCGGTTCTCCGCCGTTGCAGGCCGCCGGTAGCGCTTTCGACTATGCCCGTTACACCGTGAACGGGGAGTGGGCCTGTGGCGGTGGGACGAACCCCTACGGGATCAAGATGGCCCCCACCTTCGGCGTCTCGAACAACCCGTGGGCCGAACTGATGAGCTCGGAACCGGCCGCGACGGCGACCGTCGACAGCATCCTCACCGAGCTGACCAAGGACAACACGGCCCTGCTGCAGCCTCAGTTCACCTTCGTCGGCATCGTGTCGATCACCGGCGGTGAGCAGTGCCCGGACCAGGTGCGTACCGCCGCGATCGTCACCGGGGGCGTGCTGGCGATGGGCAGGGTCGTCACCCTGATGTCCAAGGCCAACGGCCTATTCGTCACCGCTGAGAACGGCGGGCGGCTGCCGTTGATCGCCGCCCGCGACGCGGTCGGCGGGTCGTGGGAGCAATTCGACATGGTGAGTCTGTCGGCCACCGATGTCAGTCTGCGGTCACTGGCCAACGGCCGGTACGTCACCGGGGAGGCGGCTGGCACTCGTCCCCTCATCGCCAACCGGTCGGGGGTCGGCGGCTGGGAGACCTTCACCGTCGTGCCCGTCGACGCCACCTCCGTCGCCCTGTTCAGCCATTCCGACGATCGGTGGGTGTCGGCCGACGACGCCGGGCAATCCCCGCTGATCGCCGATCGGGTCCGGGTCGGGACGTGGGAACAGTTCGAGCTGCGGGATGGCCGCGGGCAGTCCCAGGCGCTGTCATCCGTGCTGCCCGCCTCCTGAGAACACGCCCTTGACTTCGAGTGCGCTCGCACTCCTACCGTCGATGGAGTGAGCACACAGAACGAGGCGTGGGCGCCGGGCGGCGGGTTGTCGGTGGCCGAGATGGCCGCCGTCACCGGTCTGACGGCCCACACCCTCCGCTGGTACGAACGCGTCGGACTGATCCGCCCCATCGCCCGCACCAGCGGTGGCCGGCGGCGGTACGACGAGCAGGACGTCGGCTGGGTGGCGTTCCTGCTGCGTCTGCGCGAGACGGGAATGCCGGTGGCGCAGATGCGGGAGTACGCCGACCTGCGGGCGCAGGGTCCGGCGACCACGCGGGCGCGGCTGGCCGTGCTCGAACGGCATCAGGCCGCGCTGCGCGAGCAGATCGCCCGCCTGCAGTCGCACGACGCGGCGCTGGCCGACAAGATCGCCGCCTACCGGGACACCTTGCTGGGCGCCGACTCCCGAGTCGACGGGGCCGCGTCATGACCGCGGCCGACGGTGCGCAGACCCGGCAGCAGCGGTACGAGCGGGGCGCCGCGGTACTGGACGCGGTGGACGGTGCGGCCGGGGCCCGCGTCGTCGCCGCCCTGGCCGACGTCTCGCCGGACCTCGCCCACCATGTCGTCGCCTGGGGCTTCGGCGACATCTACGCCCGGCCCGGCCTGCGGCCCCGCGACCGACAGCTGGTGACGCTGGGCATGCTGACCGCGCTGGGCGGCTGCGAACCGCAGCTCGAAGTCCACGTGAACGCGGCTCTCGACGTCGGGCTGACGGCCCCGGAGATCGTGGAGGCGCTGCTGCACAGCGCCGTGTACTGCGGATTCCCGCGGGCGCTCAACGCCACCTTCACCGCCCGCAAGATGTTCGCCGAGCGCGGTCTGCTGCCCGTCCGGAACGCCGGCACCGCCGGTTGCGCGTCGGGGGCAGCGGAGGACGCTGGGCCCATGACCGAACGACCCGAGCGCTGGACGCAGGCGACCGTCTACCCGGACATGTGGGTGAACCCGCAGAACGATCCGCGCAACACCGACGGGGTCAGCCCGGACGGTGAACTCCCCACCCTCCAGGACTATCTGCGCGACTACCGATTGACCCTGACGATGAAGTGCGAAGGGCTCGACGCGGAGCAGCTGGCCCGGCGATCGGTGCCACCGTCGTCGCTGTCGCTGCTGGGTCTGGTCCGCCACCTGGCCGAGGTGGAACGGGACTGGCGGACCTGGGTCCGTCCGGACCGGCCGCTGGACAAGCTGTACGGGCCTGATGGCGGCGACTTCGCCGGCGCGGTGGGCGATCCCGCCGTCGTCGACGGTGCGTTCGCCGATCTTGCGCGCGAACAGCGGGAGACCGACGAGTTGCTCGACCGGTACCCCGACCTCGGCGAGCGGGTGGGCGACCAGGGGATCGCCCTCCGCGAGATCTGGGTCCATCGCATCGACGAGTACGCCCGGCACTGCGGGCACGCGGATCTGCTGCGCGAGTGCATCGACGGCCGGGTCGGGCAGTGACCGGACGTCGACGGGAGCACCCTGGAGGACGGCGCCGCCGCTCGCGGCGCGGAAGGATCGGAGAAAGACGATGAAGCTCGGCATCCACCTGGCCAACCTGACGTTCCCGGGCGGGACGGCCACTCTGGCCGACGATCTCGCCCGGGTCGCCCGGCAGGCCGACGATCTCGGCTTCGCCCGGATCAGCGTGATGGACCACGTCTGGCAGATCGGCCCGGTCGGGCCGGTCGACGATCCGATGCTGGAGGCCTACACGACGCTCGGGTTCCTGGCCGCGCACACCCGGCGCGCCCAGCTGCTGGCCTGGGTCACCGCGGTCGTCTACCGCGAGCCCGGCCTGCTGGCCAAGTGCGTCACCACGCTGGACGTGCTGTCCGGCGGGCGGGCCATGCTCGGGATCGGCGCGGCCTGGAACGACGAGGAGGCCGCCGGCCTGGGCCTGCCGTTCCCGCCGACCAAGGAACGGTTCGAGCGGCTGGAGGAGACGCTGCAGATCCACCAGCTGATGTGGACCGACACGCAGGAGCCGTTCCACGGCCGGCACTACACCCTGACCCGGACGCTGAACCACCCGCAGCCCATCAGCCGGCCGCACCCGCCGATCCTGATCGGCGGCGGGGGCGAGAAGAAGACGCTGCGGATGGTGGCCCAGTACGCCGACGCCTGCAATCTCTTCGACACCCCGGACCTGGCCCACAAACTCGAGGTGCTGCGCGGCCACTGCGCCGACCTCGGACGCGACGAGGCGGAGGTCGAGAAGACGGTGATGGCCCGGCTCGATCCGGGCGCGGACGGCGAGGGAGTCGACGACGTGCTGGCGAGTCTGCGGCGGCTGGCCGACCTGGGCATTCAGCACGTGCATCTCGGGCTGCCGGACATCGCCTCGTCGGACCGGTTGCAGATCCTCGGTGAGCGGGTACTCCCGCAGATCGCCGACTGGTAGGGAGCCCGCCGTGGTCCACAAGAAGCTGACGCTGCCGAGCAAGACGTGCCCGGTGTGCGGGCGGCCGTTCGTCTGGCGCAAGAAGTGGGCCCGGGATTGGGAGAACGTGCGGTACTGCTCCGAGCGGTGGCGGCGCCCCGGCGCCGGCCCCCCC